>CALCEB010000079.1 GCA_937900045.1 uncultured Acidobacteriota bacterium | reverse complement strand
GCTCAGCAGGGCAAATCAAATACGTTAGTGTATTTAAGAAATATGGTACTAAGTGAGCCGCTAAGGCTTCCTCTGCATGCTGATATCGAATGCGTCAAGAATCGTCAGCACGTTCAGCATTCCTGCGGACACCAGGTAAGCCGTGCCGTAGTCACTGCTGATGAAAAACGGGTCGCCGCCCGCATACCCGAAAAACTTGGCGACCGGCATGGGCAAGCCAATACAAAGCTCCCCGAAATAGCCCAAGGTGTGAAGAAGAGAACCGGAGCCGGTGCTGAAAAACGTACCCTTCATGGCCAATCCCAGCAGGAACATAGTCATGATCGAGACAAAGAAGATCAACGCCCGCCAGCGCCGTCCCAGCCAATAATGGCCCAAGCCGGGGATAAACCAAGCTGCCACGCAAATCCAAACCAAGCGGCCCGAAGCGGTCTTGAGCTGGGGCTTGGCTGCCGTCTCTGCTTCCTCAATGCTTCGCCGGGCCATATCGGAGGTCGGTTCAAAATGCCTTTCCTGCAGCAGACTCGCCGCTGGCATCAGGCAAGATCAAAGTAACACAGCTTATGCCCCGCCAGCAAGAATCGGCACGATGGCCTGCTGAATTTCTCCTGTCACCCGCGCGTCGCGTTCCTCCACGTAGACATCCACTTCGCTTCGCACGCCGAATTCCGGCAGGTAAATCCCCGGCTCAACGGAAAAGCAGGTCCCCGGCATCACCCGGCGGTCATCGTGAGTTTCAAAATTATCCATGTTGGCGCCATTTCCATGCACGTCTTCGCCAATCGAATGGCCGGTGCGGTGGATAAAGTAATCTCCGTATCCCGCCCCTGCAATCACGGAACGGGCCGCGTCATCCACTTGAAATCCGCAAAGCTCTTCACCGGCGCGCAGGGCCTGCTGGACTCTTTCGACCGCGGCATCCCGTGCCCGGCGCACAATCGCGAAAATTTCCTGATAACGGCTGGGAACTTTCTCCCCAACGAAGCCCGTCCAGGTGATATCGAAGTAGACGGCTCCGGGCTCGCGCCGCTTCCCCCAAACGTCCAGCAGCACAAAATCGTTGGCGCGAACCGGCGCCGAGTGGGTAGCGTCCGGAGAATAGTGGGGATTGCCGCTATGGGCGTTCACCGCGACCAGCGGCGGCGCGTCCGCCTCCAGGCCGTTCGACTCGAAGAGCCGCACCATTTCCTGCTGCACCGCGTATTCGCCAATCGCTTTGCCGCTACGCACCGCGTTGCCGATCCATTGGAACGTCTGGCGGACAATTTGATGAATCGCCTTCCCCGCGCTCAAGTGCGATTCGAGCGCCGCGGGCGGCCATCGCGCTTCAAACATCTGGACCAGATTCGCGGAGGAAGCGACCTCCAAACCAAAGCTCTTCACCAGTTCCACCGTCCCTGCATCCACCAGGCCAATATAAGGAATGTCATTCAACGGCGAGTATTCCATTGCCACGCGCTTGCTCCCCGAAAGCATTTTCGAGAGCTTCTCCCGCTGCTCGCTCCAAGTGGCGTAAGATTCATGCCGGCCGGGTAAACCATCCAGGTTTTCGTTCTCAATCTTGTGGGTCAGCTTGGCGGGCTCGCCACTCGCCGGAATGAAGTAGTACCAGCGCCGCGAGCACATGGGAGGCTTGATCCTCAGAATGTGGTAAGCAATCAGATCGCGAAAATGATGATCGTAAAACAGCCAGCCATCCAGATAGCTATCTCTCAGGGACTGTTGAATCGCTTTCAAATCCATGTGAAGAATTCCCCAGGGTTCGTTCCCCATGTTGGGGTGGCGCGAACTCCTTACCCTAACCTGAATTATTCAGAAACGCAAAATGGCTCTATCACAGGTAGTGGGTCAGTTTGCTGTAGCGGCGTCTCTGACCGCCGGAAAGTGTTGATAAATAAAACTCGGCGGTCATAGACCGCCGCTACAGCCGCCAAACCGTACCACTACCCTAATTATAACCTTGTGCCGGATACACGAAGCGGGATCCCTAACAGAGACCGGTGGACAGGCCGCGGCACCGCTGCCGCAAACTGCCCGCTCACCCTATATCTCGCGCTCAGCGGGCATAGAATCTGTTAATTTGTTAACATGCTGGGGATGCTCAAAGACGATCCCTGGACCGGTAATTAATTATACATGGGACATACGTCGGCGCCGGGCATTTGCTGTAGCGCCGCTCGGAGCCTGTCCTGACAGGGGCGGCGAAATCCGCCGGTCACAGACCGGCGCTACAGAATCGAGCGTCGCCGGCTTACAACCATTTGTATAGAATGGGAATTTCGTGATGAACGTGCGGGGGTGGCGGAACTGGTAGACGCAAGGGACTTAAAATCCCTCGGCCCGTAAGGGCTGTGCGGGTTCGATTCCCGCCCTCCGCACCATTTCAGGCAGATAGAGAGCTTTATCGGTGTTGGTAAACAGCAGACCGGAGACCGCCTAGCGGATAAACTCCAGCCGCCGGCAACTGTTGACAAATAAAGCTCGGTGGTCAGAGACCGCCGCTACAGCAGCGGAACTGGCCCACGACTCACCACCCATTTCATTGACAACATTTTCCAGCGCGGCATAGTATCGATTGTGGCCTTTCTTCCAACAACCAATTCAACGCCGGGAGCGGTGGACGTTCCAACGCAAACCCAGTGTGCCTTGTTGCGGCAGGCCATCGACGAAGCCGCAAACGTCACCGTTCTGACCGGAGCGGGCATCTCCGCGGAAAGCGGCGTGCCCACCTTTCGCGGTAAGGACGGCCTGTGGCGCAACTTCTCCGCCGGGGAACTGGCCACCCCGGGGGCTTTCGCGCGCGATCCTCAACTGGTATGGAAGTGGTATGACTGGCGGCGGTCCATCATCAGCCAGTCTCAGCCGAATGCCGGGCACTTCGCACTGGCCGAGCTCCAGCGGCGCAAGAACGGCGCCACCACCGCCTTCACTCTGATCACTCAAAACGTGGACGGATTGCACGACCGCGCCGGGAGCGAGCATCCCTTGAAGCTGCATGGCGACTTGTGGTACCTGCGCTGCTTGGAGTGCGGCAAGATTGAAAAGAATGATGAAGTACCGCTGCCCGAGTTGCCTCCGCGCTGCTCTGCCTGCAAAGGACTGATCCGGCCGGCGGTGGTGTGGTTCGGCGAGCCACTCCCCGAAATTGAATGGGATTTGGCGACGAAGGCCAGCGAGCGCGGCGGTATTTTTATGGCGATTGGAACCTCCGCCGTAGTGTATCCGGCAGCGGCGCTGGCGGGCGTAGCCTACGGCAAGGGGGCCAAGCTCGTGGTGATTAATCCGGAACCGACGCCGCTCGATTCCCTGGCGCAATGGGTGCTGCGCGGCGCGGCAGGAGAGATTCTGCCGAGGCTGATGTAGCTGAAAGGGCGAGCCGGCGTTGCCGAGATCATGGTCATTCCCGCGGAGGCGGGAATCCACATCCTGCTTTTAGGGCACTCTTCACAACCATCATGGCCAAATTCGCCTATCTCGAATGCTCTTCCGGTATCAGCGGCGACATGTTCCTGGCGGCTTTGATTGACGCCGGAGTGAGCGCGGACGGTCTCCGGCGCGAGCTAAGGAAGATTCCGGTGGGCGAGTTTGACTTTAAGGTCTCCCGCGTCAACCGGTCGGGCATCACCGCGACTCACGTGGAAATTACATCGCCCGAAAAGCAACCGGAGCGGCACCTTCATCATATCGAGAAGATTTTCGCGGTCAGCGAGCTTCCGGCCACGGTGAAAGAGAAAGCTGTGTTCATCTTCCGCCGCCTTGCGGAAGTCGAGGGCGCCATTCACGGCAAGCCGCCCCAGTCCATCCATTTTCACGAAGTGGGCGCGGTGGATGCGGTGTTGGACATTGCCGGCGCGTGCTTGGGTCTCGAAATGCTGGCGATTGACGAATTGCATTGCTCCCCGCTGAATGTGGGCAGTGGCCGGGTGCGGGCGGCGCACGGCTCGCTCCCTGTCCCGGCCCCCGCCACCGCCGAGTTGCTGAAAGGCGCGCCGGTTTATTCTTCGGGACCCGAAGCCGAGTTGGTGACGCCCACCGGCGCGGCGATCGTCACCGCGTTTGCGAAGAGTTTCGGCCCCATGCCCCCGCTCGTGG
>CALCEB010000078.1 GCA_937900045.1 uncultured Acidobacteriota bacterium | reverse complement strand
CAGCCGCGTAACGGAAAAATACGTGAGTGAATTTATGAACCACTGTACTAAGGCTCTGGCTTGATTTGGAGTGGCCACAAAACTGCCTTTCCCACGGTCGGCTCAGGCGCAGTAGGTAATGGCTGCGCGGGCGTCCATTACTACCCGGGTTTGGCGTACTTGTCCGTGCGCGCTAGCAGTGCCGCGACCAGTGAGTGAATTGCCCGGTGCCATAGAGAGGGATGCGAAATCCCCTCCGGGCGCCCGTCGTACAGCAGGGTGCTCGCATGCTCAAAACATAACCTGTAGGTCCCAAAAATGCAATCCTTATTTTGACGCCTATGGGGGCGAGGGAAGGTGCTTACGCTTAGCCTCTTCCTCTCGGTGGGGACTTATAGGCTTCGAGTCCCGAGTCTCAAGCCTCCAGCCTTAAGTCCTTGTCTATCATCTCTCGCCTCTCGTCTCTCTTTTTGACATGTTTAACCGCATGCGCGAGCAGCAATTCCGCCACATCTTTGTGGCCGGCGGTGGCCGCTTCGTGCAAAGGTGTCTCACCGTCTTTCGCTATAGCATTGACACCTGCATTGTTGGCGAGCAGCAACCCCGCCATGTCGCTGTGACCCTTTATGGCCACCCAGTGCAAGGGCGTATAGCTGTATTCGTCCTCGGCATCAACTTTAGCCCTGTTGGAGAGGAGAAGTTCCACTACGTCCTGATGGCCCTCGCTCGCCGCCAGCATCCGGAACGCAATATCTTCCGTTAACCTTTGCCGGATCTTCCGTGCGCTGTACACCCCCACGCAGTATCCATAGACGAACAGCTTCGTCATCATCCGCGGATCGTACGGCGGCTGGCCTCGCGTGTCCTTCTCATACACCGCATAGATTCCTGACGGGTCCAACTCGTCCACCACCTCGCTGACGAAGTACGCCAGGTGCTTCTCCGGCAACCAGTCCTTCAGGCTGGGCGGCAACAAGAGGTCTTGCTCCGGCTGGTAAGGCTTGTAGGGTTTCGACATGCCCTCCTTGGGCCACACTCGCACCTGTCAATTCAAGAGAAATCAGCAATTCTCGGACACGCTCCTAGGGAGAGGTGAACCTTGTCGAGCGAGCCGAGGGCGGCCAAGTTGCCCTTGAAGTGAAGGGCGAGTTCGATGGCAGCGATCTCTTGGGGATCGCAATGGGTGAGGTTGGCGATGTTGCGTTTGCGAACATGGGGGCCGTCGCGGTAAGACTTGCGGAGGTAGATGGAGGGGTAGGTTTTGCCGTTGGAGGAGGGCCAGGAGGCGCGGGTGGCGCCGACATTGGTTTTCATGTCGGTGCCCCTGAGCAAGCCGGGTTCTTCCTTGCCACTTACATCTGTATTCTGGGATGAAGGAGAGGTCTGTAACCAGGGCGCAGACATGGACGGCAATGTCTGCGCCACCCGCGATTGGAACTGGGACAGCGAATCCAAAGACACCTTGTAATCAGCCGATGTATAATGGCCGTCGAAGCAGCTCTCAGTGTCCACCGGATATTACGCTCTGGCGCAAGTTGCTTCTCAACGTCTTCACGGAGGGGAGAATGAAAAAAGCAGCGTGGCTTCTCTGTCTGATTGTTCTTGTGCCGGGTTCTAGATTGTTCGCGCGCGGCAAACAGGATTCCTCGCTTGCCCCAATCCACAAAATCTACGTCGCGCCGATGCCTAACGGCCTCGATGAATATCTTAAGGCGTCCATCGTCAAGCGGCTTGGTAGCCGTCTGACGCTAGTAGGGGAGAAATCGAAGGCCGACGCGATTCTTACTGGGACCGGGTCAAGTGAAGTACCGGTTCTCAGGGGGGAAGTGCGGCGGCGGCGGTAACCTTGAAAGGCGCGGACGGAACCGTAATATGGGCTGACTCCGAGGCTGGGCATTCTTTCTTGTATCCCTCGGGTTCGGGGGTGAAGGCCTACCGGAAAGCGGCTGACAACATCGCCAAGGCTCTCGCCAAGGCGTTCGCCCGCGCGGACCGGCGATACCGATAAACAGCGGTAGCCACGACGAACGTCTTACCTCGTCGTGGGTCTTTCAGATGGTTATGTTATTTCCGCCAAGTCCCGCGTTCAGCGATGAAGATCTGCCTGTGACTTTCAGAGTTATTTGGCATAAATTCATCAACATTATTTGGCATACTGTTCGGGCATGGACGAATTGGCTGGATTCACGGAAGAGGCCCGAAAGCTGGCCCTGGATCGGTTCCGTCTCCTCCTGCCTCACCTTGAGTAGAATCAATCATTACAATCCGTAGCGTGCGCCGCCGGCATCCCGTACCGAACTGCGCATCGGTGGCTGACGCAGTATCGTCTCTTCGGTCTGGCGGGGCTAGCCCGCAAGAAGCGCGATGACCGGGGCGAGCGTCGTGCCTTGTCGTCAAAGCTTCACCAGGCAATCGAAGGCTTGGCTCTGCAAAAGCCACCGTTGCCAATTGCAGCTCTGTACCGCCAGGTGCAGCAGTTTGCACACAGTCTTGGAGAGAAGACCCCCAGCTACGGGACGGTCTTCAATATCGTGCGCGGCTTGCCCGCTGATCTGGTGACTCTTGCTCACGAAGGCACGAAGGCCTACAGCGAAACATTCGAATTGGTCCATCGGCGCGAGGCGGATCGGCCCAATGCCATCTGGCAGGCCGACCATAGCCCGCTTGATATTTTTCTTCTCCGACCTGACGGCGAACCCGCAAAGCCGTGGCTCACGATTGTCTTGGATGATTACAGCCGCGCCGTGGCTGGATACTTTCTCTCCTTCGACTCACCATCGACTCTTCACACCTCGCTCGCATTACGACAGGCCATCTGGCGCAAGGACGATCCGCGATGGCACATCTGCGGAACCCCGGACGTGCTCTATACCGATCACGGGAGTGACTTCACTTCCAAGCACCTCGAACAAGTCAGCGCGGATCTCAAAATCCGGCTGGTCTTTTCGATACCGGGTAAACCCCGCGGGCGCGGTCGCATCGAACGTTTCTTCTCCGCCGTGAATGAGATGTTTCTCTGTGAACTGGACGGGTATGCGCCGGTCGGAGGCGCGGTACGCGGGAAGCCGAAACTTGCGCTGGCGAATTTCGATGCCAAGCTTCGGGAGTTTTTGTTGGAGGTGTACCATCGCCGCCCGTGTGCCGAGACGAAGACCCCGCCCGCCGAACGATGGGAAGCAAAGGGATTCCTGCCTCGAATGCCAGACTCGTTAGAGCAACTGGACTTACTGCTTATTCAGGTGGCTAAGGCGCGGCGAGTGCGGCCCGATGGGATTCATTTCCAGAACCTTCGCTACGTTTCAACCACTTTGGCGGCGTATGTCGGGGAAACGGTGACCTTACGAATCGACCCGCGTGACATGGGCGAGGTTCGGGTATTCCACGGGGATAAGTTTTTATGCCGGGCCGTCTGTGCTGAATTGGCTGGCGTCACGATTCCTCTTCGAGAGATCCTCCGCGCTCGGAATCAACGTCGGCGAGAACTTCGGGGCATCTTACGGGATCGGCAAAACGCAGTCGACACACTGCTCGAAATGAAGCGCGGAGGGATGGAGAAAAGAGATGGATCGCCAACGCCCGCAGCAGAGTTCCCGCCAAAGCTATTGGCTCCGGCCCTCAAGAGATACCGGAACGAGTAGCAATTCGACCACGGTTGTTGTGGAAACCCTTGAACACCGGCGTTTCACAGAATTCTGCGATGCGTGCAAGCGGATCGGTATATCGGGCTGTGTTACGGTTCCCCTGGGGTGGGCAAGACTCTTTCGGCACGCCACTACGCAAAGTGGGATAAAGCCGAAACGTATGCGGAGTGGCGTAGCGAGACGCTCTTCCGGGAGGTAAGCATAGCCACAACTGTCTTCTACCTGAATCCGGCGCATTCTCAGAGGCGGGACGGCGTCTCGGTCGCGGATTGA
>CALCEB010000077.1 GCA_937900045.1 uncultured Acidobacteriota bacterium | reverse complement strand
ACTCTGGCTTCAAATTCCTTCCCGTCTCCTGTTCCGCAACTAACACCCCAGGTTGCGGCCCGTCCCGAGCCAACCAGCGAGACCCCAGAGGGGCTTCACATTATCAAGTCACCGATTGTCGGCACCTTTTACGGTTCTCCCGCTCCCAATGCCCCGGCTTTCGTGAACCCGGGTGATGTGGTTCAGGTTGGGCAGACACTCTGCATCATTGAAGCCATGAAGTTGATGAACGAGATTGAATCCGAAGTTACCGGTGAAGTCGTAAGAGTTTATGTGGAAAACGGACAGCCGGTGGAGTATGGGCAGTCTCTTTTCGCCATCAAACCTTCAGTAAAAAAATAGACGGGAGACGGGTGGACAACCTTAAGCTTCCAATTCCCGTCTATGGTTTCATGCCGCCACGCTTTATGGTGGTATTTTGTCCTTTTTCTCCGGGGCACGGTTTCAGGGGAAGCCATTGACGTCGCCCACAGCAGAACCGAGGAGTGGCCTCGGACAGGTTGTCCCTTCGTGCAATCGGACAATCGCCCACTACCGGCAATCAGGTAGTGTCTCAGTTTCTTCGCTGTAGCGGCGCTCGGAGCCTGCCCTGGAAGGGAGCGCCGGAAACCGTTGAGGGTACAAGTTCGGCGCTCCCTTCCAGGGCAGGCTCCGAGCGCCGCTACAGCAAACTGTGTCACTATGGGCAATCAGGGCTGCTTGCCTATGCCGAGCAGATAGGCCATAATGAACTGAATTTGAAAGCTTGGGAGTGTACGTTCAGGCGCATGGGTTTGAGCCGCTATGTCGGGTTGGGAATTGCAGGAGCGGGTCTGATCCTTTGCTTCGCCTGTAGCCCCGCCAACGTAGCTTACCGCCAGGGACGTAAGGCCGAATTGCAAAAGGATTACGACACGGCTGTCGTTGATTTTGACAAGGCATTGCAGGCCCAGCCGGACAATCCCCTCTTTCAAATACACGAACAGGATGCTCGGGCCCGCGCCTCTCATTTACACTATGAGCGCGGCAAGCGTGATATGCTGGAGTACCGTGAGAACGATGCGGCGGCCGAATTCCAGAAAGCGATCAGCATCGACCCTACGGATGAGTCCGCCGGACAGGAATTGGCTCGGCTCGTCGCCCGACAAGCCGCTGAAGTTAAAGCCCGGCAGAAAGCTCTGAAGAATTCAATGAAGACCCGCGCCACCACCGTGACCACGGGCGGCGTGGAATTGAATGAGCTTCCCGCTGAGCCGATTGCCCACCTTCACATTTCAGCAGATAGCCGCAAGGTATTTGAAACATTAGGAAAACTTGCGAATTTGAATGTGGTTTTCTATCATGATTTTCAGCCCCGGCCCATCTCGCTGGACCTGACCAATATCAAAATTGCAGACGCCATTGAGGTGGCAGCCGATGAGGCGAATGTCTTCTGGAAGCCGGTTACCCCGAATACCATTCTGATTATTCCGGATACACCCAATAACCGGCGGATGCTTGAGAACCAAGTGCTGAAGACGGTTTACCTTTCGAATCCCCTCACCCCAGCCGACCGCACGGCGATTCTTTCCGCACTCAAGCAAGTAGTGGGTGCGCAACAGGTTTTTGACAATCCGGAATCGAATTCCATCATCATCCGTGACACGCCTGCCAAAGTGGCTGCGGCCACCCAACTCATTCGCAGTTTGGACCTGGGAAAGGCGGAGGTTCTAGTTGATATTACGGTTTTTGAGGCAGATCGAGACCGGCTGAATGACCTCGGACTTTATCCTGTTCCTCTGAGCGGCATTGGCAATGGCAACGTACTGGGGGCAGTGGGCTATAATCCACCGGGCACTGCCGCCGGTACTATTCCTGTATTGGGCTTGGACAAGCTTGGTAACAGCCTGAAACTTAAGGACTTCAGTATTGTTCTTCCTGGAATCCAGGCCAATGCCGTCCTTAGCGATAACAGGACTCACATCTTGCAGAACCCGCAAGTGCGGGTGACGGACGGCATGACGGCCAAGGTTAAGATTGGAGAGAAGGTGCCTATAGCGACCGGTAGTTTCGGTGTACCTACCGGTGTGGCCACGCAGACCGGAGGATTCGGCTTGCTCGCCAATACTCAATTCCAGTATCAGGATGTGGGCGTAGACCTGGACATCACACCGCACGTCTCGACCAATGGGGAGATTAGCCTTCATGCCAAGATTGATATTTCTGCTGAAGGCAGCTCGGTGAATATCGGGGGAATCGAAGAACCTACCTTCACGCAACGCAGTATTGAGCACGATATCCGCCTAAAAGAAGGTGAAGCCAGTCTGCTGGGCGGTTTAATCCAGACGCAAACCATTCGGATCACATCCGGGTTGCCGGGCCTGGGGGATGTTCCTATCCTGAAATATTTTGTCTCGGATAACAGCACCGAAACTCAGGAAACGGAAGTCATGATCATGATGACGCCGCGCGTGGTGCGGCTGCCGGAAAGCCCCTCGGAGGCCACAGCCAGCCTGAGTGGATCGAGTGTCCCGGGCGCGGTCCGGCCCGTGCTTCCATACCGCAATCCCGGAAGGCCGCAATGATGGCTGCACGGCGCAGATCCGGTATTGGAAATTGGCGCGAAGAAGCCTTTACTTTAGTCGAGCTGATTGCTGCGATGGCCATCATGATGATCTTGGCCAGCGCGGCGCTGCCGCTCGAGCGCATCCATGCCCAGCGGCTGAGGGAGCAGGAATTGCGCGAAGATCTCCGGGAGATGCGCAGCGCCATTGATCGCTACAAAGACTTTTCCGACCACGGTCTGATTCAGGTTAAAATTGATACATTCGGGTATCCGCCCGACCTCGATACATTGGTAAAAGGGGTGACCCTGGGCGGAACTTCCAACGGAAAGTACCGGTTCTTGCGCAGGATTCCTGTGGACCCCGTGACCGGGCAAGCCCAGTGGGGCATGAGGTCCATGCAGGACGACCCGGATTCGACGAGTTGGGGCGGTCAAAACTTGTTTGACGTGTACTCGCTGAGCCAAGGCACGGCGCTTGATGGGACGGCGTACTCCAGTTGGTGATCTGTAGCGGCCGTCTGTGACCATCGAGCGTATGAGGAAATCGTGACCGGCGGTCAGAGACGCCGCTATAGGGGATGTAAGGACTCAACGTGTGTTAAGGGCCAAGAAAAACGCGCAGCGGTTGGTGGAGGCAGGCTTCACGCTCCTGGAATTGACGATGGTGATGACCATCATCCTGATTCTTGCCTCAATCGCTCTGCCTTCTTATCGCATCGCTATTCAACGCGCCAAAGAAGCAGTTTTGCGGGACGATCTCTACACGATGAGGAAGGTCATCGACGAATACGCCGTGGATAAACAGCAGCCGCCGACTTCTTTGCAGGACCTGGTAGATGCGGGATACCTTCGCGGCGGGGTTCCCGTCGACCCCATAACCGGGTCGAACGATACCTGGAAGACGGATACGGAAGATGTGCCCACCGGCTCGAATACAACAACGAACGGTGTGGTGGACGTCCACAGCGGTTCCGAAGGAACGGCCCTCGATGGCACGGCCTACAACACTTGGTAAATCTCCGCTTCTGACGGCAGTCACCCCTCAGCGGTCAGCCCTCAGCATGAAAAGCAAACCGGTGAAGGTGACGGCTGAAAGCTGAACGCTTATGGCTCCTCAAACCCCGAAGAAATAGGTTGAGTGGGACATGGATTATGTTTGCAAAATCGCTACTCCGGCCGGCCGCATCCTGAGCCAGACCGAGCAAGCTGCTTCGGAGTCGGAGCTGCGCAAGCGGCTGACCGCCGAAGGCTATTACATTTTTTCAATCCGCCCAAGGGATATTCTGGGGGTGCGCCTCGCTGTCTTCAAGCAAAAGAAGATCAAACCCGACGATTTCCTGATATTCAATCAGCAGTTTCTAACCCTTTCCAAGTCTGGCTTGCCGTTGCAGCGAGCTTTGGAGTTGCTGGCCCAGCAAGCCCGAAGTGAGGCCCTGCGTGAAGCCCTGGAGACCGTCCGGGATAGCGTGAAGTCCGGAGACTTGCTCTCTGAGGCCTTTGAAGCCACCGGACGGTTTCCCAAAATCTATGCTGCTACCTTGCGGGCGGGGGAGCGAAGCGGCAGCCTGGACAAGGTGCTCGGCCAATATGTGACCTACCAGAAACTGAGCCGGAGCTTCCGGAAGAAGTTCATCTCGGCCATGATTTACCCATCGTTTCTAGTGGTCTTCTTGGGAATCCTGATCGCGTTTGTGGTGGGCTTCATCGTTCCCAGGTTTGCCCTGCTTTACAATGACTTGGGCTGGACCCTTCCCACGATTACCGAAGAGACCATCGCATTTTCGATGGGCCTCCGTCATTATGCGGTCGAGATTCTGGCGGGCATTGCGGGCTTGATCCTGGCCTGGCGAATCTCCTGGCGATCGGCCCGGGTGCGCCTAGCCTGGGACCGTTTCAAATTCGGCTTTCCTATTGTGGGTCCGCTGCTGTTGAAGTTTTCCGTTGCAGAATTCGCGCGGACGATGGCAACACTGATTCAAGGTGGCTTGCCGGTGGTTTCCGCGCTCGAAACCACACGAAACTCTGTGACTAGCCCGCTGCTGGTGGAGGCGGTTGCCGGTGCCCAGAAAGAGGTGATGGGTGGCCGGTCACTGCACGCCAGCCTCCGGGCCTGCGGTTTCTTCCCGCTTACAGCCCTGGACATGATTGAAGTGGGGGAAAGTACCGGAGCGCTGCCCACCATGCTTGACAGCCTGGCGGAATACTACGAAGAGGACGTGAACATTGACCTCACGGCCCTGGTGGCGCTGGTCGATCCCCTGATGATCGCGGGGATCGCCGTGGTCGTGGCGTTTATTTTAATCGCATTTTATTTGCCGCTGTTTTCGATGGGATCGCAGATCGGTTGAAAGAAGCGGGACGCAAGACAAGAGAAAATGGGCTCGTGCTAAAGCGGCACGGTTAGAATCGTGTCCTACGATGCTGAAAGCTGATTGCAGAAGGCTTCTTGAGGAGAAATCGCTTGGCGGAACAAATTGCAGAAACGCTTCCCGATGCACAGCAGGCCAGGGAGCTTGCCGAACGTTATCACTTTGACTTCGTGGACCTGCACAGCTTCCGAATCAACCCGGAGTTGCTGCAGACGGTTCCGCTCGACCTGATGATGCATTATGAGTTCCTGCCGCTGGAGTCGCACGACCACGCCTTGACGGTGGCGATTGCCGACCCGACGCGGCTCGAACAACTCGACGAGTTGGAGGCGAAGCTTGACCGCCGCCTGATTATCAAGGTGGTGGCGCCCGGACAGTTGCGGGAGTTGCTGAAAGCCACCGAGCCCTCGAAGCGCGTCTTGGAGGAGGCCACCGAAGACTTCAAGCTGGCCGTCCAGGGACAAACCGACGCGGGTACAGATGCGCTGGCTCTGGAACATCTGGTGGAGGGCCGCGAATCAAATCCCATGATCCGCCTGGTGGATTCGATTATTTTTGCGGGGCTGGAACATCGCGCCAGTGATATCCACATCGAAAGCCAGGACAACGCGGTGATCGTCAAAAACCGCGTCGATGGCGTGCTGCAACAAGCCATGCCACCCATCTCGCCGGAATTCCAGACCAACCTGATCTCCCGCATCAAGGTCATGGCCGAGCTGGACATCGCAGAGCGGCGGGTGCCGCAGGATGGCCGGTTCCGGGTCCATTACCGCGGCCGGCCCATTGATTTCCGCGTGTCCATCATGCCTTCGATCAACGGCGAGGACGCGGTGCTCAGAATCCTCGACAAGGAATCACTGAGTGAGAAGTTCCGCCAGCTTCGCCTGGACGTGCTGGGACTTCCGGAGCGGGAGATGAAGCGGTTGCGCCGCTATATCCGCGAGCCCTACGGCATGGTGCTGGTGACCGGGCCGACGGGAAGCGGCAAAACCACCACGCTCTACGCGGCGATTTCAGAAATTAAGAGCGAAGAGGACAAGATCATCACCATCGAAGATCCGGTGGAGTACCAGATTCGCGGCATTACCCAGATTCCGGTGAATGAGAAGAAAGGGCTGACCTTCGCTCGCGGATTGAGGTCCATCCTGCGTCACGATCCGGACAAGATCATGGTGGGTGAAATCCGCGATAATGAAACGGCACAGATTGCCATCCAATCCGCCCTCACCGGCCACCTGGTGTTCACCACCGTTCACGCCAATAACGTCCTGGATGTTTTGAGCCGGTTCCTGAACATGGGCGTGGAGCCGTACCATTTTGTTTCTTCGCTGAACTGCATCATGGCACAGCGGTTGATGCGCGTCATTTGCGAAAACTGTAAGCGCCCGGCGGCGGCGCCTCGCGAGCTGATCGAGGAATCCGGTCTGAACCCGGCCGAATGGAAGGACGTCACCATGTACGAGGGCGCCGGGTGCCCGTCATGCAACGGGACGGGGTTTCGTGGCAGAACGGCGATTGGAGAGTTGTTGGCGCTGAGCGATACCATCCGGGAGTTGATCCTGGAAAAGAAGTCCACGGTGGAGTTGCGCCGCGTGGCCCGGCGCGAAGGGATGGTGACGTTGCGCGAGTCGGCGCTGGAAAAAGTCCGTGATGGCGTGAGCACGCTGCGGGAGATTAACAAGGTGACGTTTGTGGAGTAAGGGGAAGTCTGCGCGGTTCCCCAAACTCAAAGGCTCAGTCCATGGATCTGGATCAGATTGTTGAAAAGCTGATGCCCGTTTCCCGCAAGGGAGGCGTGCCGTTCACGCTGCCGCCGGCGGTGCTTGAAGTCCAGCCGGGTTTTGTAGCGGGGGCCCGGTTTGAGCGCAAGCGCCAAGGCCATCGGGGACTGCGCAGGGTCAGCTTTGCCAAGTTCGATCCGCAAGCAGTGGAGCCTTCGATTGGCCGCGACAATGTGGCGGGCGGTGAGGAATTGCGCGGCGCTCTGCGCCGGGCGACGGAAGCGATTGGGTTGGGAGATAGCCGCTTCGCTCTGCTGGTGCCCGACGCCGCAGTGCGAGTCAGCCTGCTCTCCTTTGAGTCGATTCCCTCCAAAGCCCAGGAGTTTGAGGCCCTTCTCTGTTGGCGGATGAAGGACAATCTGCCTTTCTCCACCGAGGATGCGCGGCTCTCCTACCAGGAGAACTGGCGGGATGAAAAGGAGGTTGAGATTCTGGTTCTTGCGGCAAAGGCCAATGTCCTGGCCGAATACGAAGCCGAACTCGGGGCGGTGGAGGCTTCCGCTGTTCTGGTACTTCCTTCCACGGCGGCGTTGCTGCCGCTGATGCCCGAGAACGGAGGCGAGCCGCAGCTTCTGATTCATCTTTGCGGGGACTGGGTTACGAGCGCGGTGGTGTGCGGCAACCGCCTGCGCTTTTGGAGGACGCGGCGGCTCAATCCAGGGACTTCCGGGGGCGTGTGCGCTGAACTTATACCCGAGGCGGCGCGGGCCTTCGCCAGCATGAGAGACCGTTTCGGCATGGAGATCGCCGCCGTCGGGCTTGCAGCGCGTCCCCAAGCCTCTGGCGAACTGGCTTTGCAGTTGGAGTCCGCACTGGGACGGAGCGTGCGGGAGTTGCCTGGGATCGGCGCTTATGGAATGGCTTTACCGCAAACCGAACAGCAAGCTTTCATGAATTATGGAGCGCCTTTCGCCGGGCTCCTGCAAAATGCCGGGACAGTGCCGGAACTAGGACTGCCCTGAATCGGAAGACCGCGTGAGAATCAATCTTAATCTTGGCAAAACCGAAAACCCGTTTGAGCGGTATATGTTCGTCTGGGCAGTGCCGGCGCTGGTGATGGTTGGCCTGTTCCTGGCTCGCGGGGTCTATGTTGCAGGAAGAGATTTTCTCCAGGTGCGGCGCGTTGAGAAATCGGTGCTCGAATACCAGGGGCAGATTTCCATCCTGAGAGATCGGGCGAACCGCGCTCAACAGATGCTAGTGAGGCCCTCCACACGCGAACTGGAGCGGAAAGCAGATTTCTTGAACTCTTTGATTGATCAGAAACAGGTTTCACTATCGGAAGTGACGCTGAAGATGAGCCGGCTCTTGCCCGATGAAGCCCGCTTGGCCGGGCTATCCGCAGTCCCTACCAAGACCATTCCGCAGGTACGGGTGAGCGTGGAAGGAAAGACAGTCGAAGCGGTGGACACTTTTCTTGACAACCTGGAACAATCCCCGGACTTCTCGGACATCATTGTTACCGGGCAGGCCTTTGAGAAACCGGGGCCGCAAGGGCCATTAGTCGCATTGAAGTGTACGGCCTACTACACCGGGAGCCGGTTACAGTAGTTTCCGGCCGGATGAATCACCATGCCACAAAGCCGCCGCCGGATTCTGGCGCAAAAGCTGTTGAAAGCCCTGCTGGTCCTGGTCCTTTTGGATGCCGCGGTCTACTTTGCGCTCGACCGCCCGCTTGAATTGTGGGTGAAGGACACGCAGGATCGCTTTACGGCAACCCGCTTGGACTGGCTTCAGGAGAAAATTCTCGCCGCTAAGCTGGAAAAGAGGGCATTGGCGCTCCCTGCTGCGGACGAACAGATTGACGCTTTTATTCAGAAGCGTATTCCTCCACGCCGCCAGGGGTTCTCAAGGGCTGCCCGGCTTGTGCAGCAGCTTTCACAACAGGCCGGGGTTCAACTGGATTCGCTGTCCTACCGGCTTAAAGAAAAGCCCACGGCGCCTCTGGACGACCTGGAGATCAGCGTCGCCATTGAAGGTGATTTTCCAAAACTGATGGCCTTCACGCACGCGCTGGAAACCAGCCAGGACTTTCTGGTGATCCGGGAATTCCGATTTGAACAAGGCGACCAAGGCGTGTTAGGCTTGCACTTGACAGCGGATCTCTATTTGTTGCCATGAATAAGATGAGTTCGCGTGAAACATGGGGAAGCATTGGGTTGGGGATGCTTTGCGTCTTCCTCCTAGCCCGTCTGGTGGTGAATTCGGCGGCGGTCAGCGCCAAAAATCAATCTCCAGCAATTGTTCCCCGCTCCGGGGTGCGGCACATTTCTCCCTCCAGGGCCGGGATTGCCCGGAAAACAGAGTCTGAGTTTCCTAAGACACCGGTTTTGCAAATGGACCTGTTGAAGCAGGAAGACGCCCAACCCTTGGAAGCCTTGGACCGCAATCCTTTTCAATTTGCCCCAACACCCGCGCAGGTGCAGGCGATGGCGCAGAAGGCGATGGCTGCCGGCGGCCAAGCTGGTCCTCCGCCTCCTCCGGTTGCGCCTCCCGTTCCTTACAAGGCGCTCGGCTATAGCGAAAACGAGCGCGGGCAAATTCAAGCCTACCTCACGGATGACGAAGACATCTTTGTGGTTCACGAAGGCGACGAATTAGGCAAACACTATAAGGTTCTGAAGATCACTCCGAATCTGGTTGAGGTCCAGGATGAAGCTTTTAACCAGACAAGCCAGCTCCTTTTCCCGCAGTAGCATCCCGAAACACACCACTCCGCGCCACCATCGGGAAACTGGTTATGCACTGATTGCCATGATGATTATGGCGACCGTTCTCCTGATTTCCTTGGCAGCAGTATTGCCCAGCGTCTATCAGGAAGCCCAGCGGGAGAAAGAGCAAGAACTCATATTCCGAGGCAACCAGTACGCCCGGGCCATTTATCTGTTCCATAACCAGATGGGGCGTTTTCCCGTTTCCGTGAAGGAGCTATTGAGCACCAACGGTCAACGGTTCCTTCGCCATGCTTACCGGGACCCGATGACTCCTAGCGGCAAATGGAGATTTATCCACGCCACCGCCACCGGCATTCCCATCGATTCCCGGACTCAGACATTGACTCCGCAAAATCCGGTCAATCCCGGGGGCGGGACGACAACGTCCAATGCCCCTACAACGTCTGCCGGAGGCTTTGGAACATCTTCTTCTTCATCGCCGGGATTCGGGACTTCCGCCGTGCCCGGGGAAACCGGAACATCGACAACCGGCGCCAACGGCCAGACGAATGCCCAGAAGCCTTCTCCCGATTGCCAGAATGCGCAAGTTGCCAACAACTCTCCAACGACGCAAGAATCCAGCCCCATTTTGGGCACCTTCATTGTCGGCGTGGCAAGTTGTAGCGAGCATACCTCGATCATGGTTTACAACAAAAAGAACCAGTACGGCGATTGGGAGTTTCTGGGAACCACTTACATTGTTATAGGGATTCCTGGAACGGTTGCTCCTCCTGCCATCCAAGGTCCGGGCCAACCCGCGTCTCCCGGTCCGGGTCTAGGCTCGCCACCAACCAGTCCATCGAATCCGGGGAGCTCATCGGGGGGAACCGGCTAATCTGCGATGGAGTCGCCAGTGCCGGCTGGCTCCCAGACACAGTTTTTTGACGCAACCTGCGGCCACGCACGGTGTTATAAATACGAGGTTTTCATAAGTGAATCATGGACCTCGAAGCGCTCAATCCAAGACCGTGTCAAGTCTTCTAAAGCCCCATCGAGTTGGGACGCACTAAGGTGTGGCTTGGGGAAATCAGAATCTCGCGAAATTACCAAAGTTTTTCCGTGATGGGAACGAGCTCCGTGGGGAAACAACCGCTTTTGTATGCGCCGTTTTTGGTTGCAGTCGTGGTTCTAGCCGGTCTGATGGCCGGTTGTGGCAGCAGTGGCTCCTC
>CALCEB010000076.1 GCA_937900045.1 uncultured Acidobacteriota bacterium | reverse complement strand
CTCAGGCCCCTCGAATCCTAAAGTCAGCGCTTTTCACGCCGGATTCAGGTGCTACAGCGCGATGCAAACGGGTATCTTCGGCGCGATAGACGATGCCCATCCCGCCGCCGCCCAACTGATCCAGGACGCGATAGTGGGAAATGGTCTTTCCCGTCATGGCGACTTATGTTAAGGCACAGGAGGATTGGAGTCAAAGGCGCGGGTAATGGTACAGTTCGTTTGCTGTAGCGGCGGTCTGTGACCGCCGGAAACAATTGAGAAATAGAGTTCGGCGGTCACAGACCGCCGCTACAGCAAACTGTGCCACTACCATAGCGCGAGGCTCGACCCGTGGCCAATGAGCTGCGCCCCTGGCATCGCCGCGTCTTGGGCTCAATCAGTTCACCTCAGTCGGTCCTGCTCAAAGCTCCTGCTACTTCTGCTTCATGGGATACACTTCAATCTCCGTAAGATTTGAGGGGACAAAATATTTCTTAGCGACTCGTTGGATGTCCTCCGGAGTAACTGCCAAGAAGCGGGCAAGCTCGGTGTTAATCAAGTCGGGGTCTTTCAGGACCACCGCGTCATATCCCAGCTCGTCGGCGCGGTTCTGAACTCCCTGGCGGTTCAGAATGAAGTCCCGCAAAATTTCATCCTTCGCCCGGTCGAGGTCTTTTTCAGAAACCGGCTGGCTCTTCAGCCGATTGAGCAAGTCATCCATCAGAGCTTCGGCTTCGGCCGGAGTGTGGCCGGAGTTCAACACGGCAAGAACGAAAAAAAGATTGGGATCCTCCGTGAAATTACCGGCGCTATCCGCTTCCAGCGCGATTTGCTTCTTGTAAACCAGGAGACGGTTGATCCAGGAGCTGTCTCCATCGCCAAGGATTTTGGAGGCGAGGTGAAGCGGATAGGCATCCGGCGTACCGTCAGCCGGCATGTGGTACCCTTCGACCACCGCCGGCAGCGCGACGTCCAGGTTGAGCTTGATTTTGCGCTCCGTAGTTTGCAGGGGTTCAACAGGATAATCGCGCGGGATGGGACGGCCCGTATCCTGAACCGGGCCGAAATACTGTTTCACCCACTGTTCGGCCTGTCCGGTATCGAAATCCCCGACGATGACGAGAGTAGCGTTGGCCGGAACATAGTAAGTGTCGTAAAAAGCCCGGACTTCATCCAGTTTTGCGTGGTCCAAATCATCCATGCTGCCGATGGTCATGTGCTGATAAGGGTGGATACTGAAAGCGTGGGCGTAGAGCGTCTCAATGACCGATCCATAGGGTTGGTTATCGAATCGCTGGCGGCGCTCCTCTTCCACCACCTTGC
Organism: uncultured Acidobacteriota bacterium; assembly: GCA_937900045.1. Lineage (GTDB taxonomy): Bacteria > Acidobacteriota > Terriglobia > UBA7540 > UBA7540 > CALCEB01. The sequence goes on along the minus strand of CALCEB010000076.1, from coordinate 7,108 downwards.
GCTCGTTCTTAAAAGTGGAATCGCTGATGTCGAGATTGCGCATTCGGTCGGCTTCCAACCACAGAGCCACAGGAAGCTGAGTGCTGGGGAATGTTTCCCAGAAAACCGTGGCGTCTTCGGTGGTGTAGGCGTTGTCCGTGCCTCCGGAGCGCACAATGTAGCTTGAAAACTCATCGGGGCCCAGATTCCGGGTTCCATCAAACATCAAGTGCTCAAAGAGATGGGCGAAGCCGGTCTTGCCGGGCTTCTCGTCCTTGGACCCGACGTGGTACCAAACCTCCGTATTCACCACCGGCGCCTGGTGATCTTCCACCAGCAACACGTGCAAGCCATTCTCAAGCGCCATTGAGCGGATGATGGTGTGCGGCAACTTGACCCGGGCGAAGCCCTCTGCTGCAAAAAGCAGCAGGGCACAGAGGGAAGAGATCGATACCAGAACCTGAAATGAACTTGCCTTTTTCTTGGATGAGAGATACGAACCGCAAGAGCCGCGAATCGCGCTCTGCGCTCCCCGGCGTCCTGGCAAGAGGCCGCAGTTTCCATTCGCAGTTTCACCCGCCGCGGAGGTCAGAGCCCCGCGCAGCAGCGGCTGGGTTAAATTCCTACTGCTGCAAAAGCTCCGGAATCCGTTAACCGAAACATCTTTCACCGTGATTTGGAGACTCGCCAGATGTCCCTCCCGCCATCGTCGGAAACCAGCAATGAGCCGTCCTTCGCGACGGCCACACCCACGGGCCTTCCATCCACAATCTTGCCATTCGGGTCTGGATCAAACCCGGTGAGGAAGGGCGAAGGTCCCGCTTGCGGCTGGCCATTCTTAAATGGAATGAACACCACCCGGTAGCCATTGTAAATGCTGCGATTCCAGGAGCCATGTTCGGCCAGGAAAACGCCGTGCCAATATTTTTGCGGGAATTGATGGCCCGTGTAGAACACGAATTCGAGCGGCGCCACGTGCGGGCCGAGTAAAACATCAGGGATGATGGCCTTGGCCACCAGGTCCGGCCGCGGCGGCTTGGCGCGCGCATCCACATTCTTGCCGATGTAACTGTAAGGCCAGCCGTAAAATCCACCCTGCACGACGTGCGTAAAGTAATCGGGCGGAAGGTTGTCTCCAAGCAGATCGCGCTCGTTGACCGAGGCGAACAGTTGTCCACTTTCCGGATCGACGCCAATGCCGGCGGCATTGCGCAGGCCGCTGGCATAAATGGACTCGTCCTTGCCATCGGGGTTCGCCACCAGGATGGCCGCGCGCCTCGGATCCTTGGCCGGTGTTACGTTGCTGGGAGAGCCGACCGCCACGTACATCCTGCCGCCATCCTTGCTGAATTCCACGGTGCGCGTAAAGTGCATTCCTCCGCTGGGCAGGTCCAGAATGTGCTCGCGCCCGCCTTCGCGCTTGGAGGTCTTGGGATCGTAGCGGAAACGCACCAACTCATTGTTATCGGCAATGTAAACGTAGTTCTCCCGGAAGGCGATGCCAAAAGGCTCTTTCAAACCCTCGGCGAAAAGCGTGCGGGAATTGGACGGTGCGCCGTGGCCCGGATCATCCAGCACGTAGACTTTTCCGGCGGAGGTGTCGGAAACGAAAACGTCGCCGTTCGGCTCCACAGCGAGCCAGCGAGGTTCCCTGAATCCGCTCGCAAAGAGCGAAACGGTGAAGCCGGCGGGCGCTTGCGGCTTGAATCCCGGCCCGGGTGAAACCTGGGGCGGGTTGGCTACAATCGGCTTGATGTAAGGCGCCGGCAAATGGGGTGGTTTGCCATGAGTCAGGCCAATAATTTGGCTAAAACCGTATGATACCGTTAATACGAATCCGAGTAGAAAGAACGGGAATCTCTTCATTCGTGTCGAACCTCCTTGGGAACTTCCCAGTCTACTTGGACGGCGCGGCTTTGGGCAAGGCTGCCATTCGGTTATTCGGTTAAAAAATAGGAGCTCACAAGTGTGGAACCGGCGGCTTCAGCGGAACCGAGGGCAAAACTCCTTTGCGCGCGACCCGGCGGCGGTACACCTTATCTCCGGTAGTGACGTATAGCTCCTGGAGGCCGGGTCCGCCGAAACTGATGCTGGAAATCGCATCGGAGCCGGGTTTATCGAGGATGGAAACGACGCGGCCCGGCTGATCACATACTTGCACACCGAGCGGAGTGACCACGTAAACGTAGCCCTCCGTGTCCACCGTCATGGCGCGGGCGCCGCGCATGCCACGTTCTTCCGGCGTTTCCAGACCGTAGAACGGTTCACCATCGTCGAGGGAGCCATCCGGTTGAACTCGGAATGACCAAATCCAGCGGCTCATGCTGCTACCCACGATCAGCAGCGACTGGTCCGGCGAGAGACGAACGGTATCCGCCCGGGGAATGCCCCGATCGACCACACGTGGATCGCCGCCGGGCGGAACATAGGAAATCTGCCCGCGGTCTGAGTCCGTGAAGAACACGCCGCCGCGCGCCGTTACTGCTAGATCGTTGCAGCGAACCCCCCGGGCGATTGTGGTTTCTTTCCCGCCTGATTCAAAGGCTGAGATTCGTCCCCGGCCACTCTGGCAGGCGTATAGGCGGCCTGCGGGACCAACCGTCAGTCTGCTGGCGCCCCCGCTGTGTTTGCTGAAGACGGCGACCTTACTCTGCGCGCCAATTTCATAAATACGGTTTGGCGCTTGAGCGCTGAAAAAAGTATTCCCTTGGCCGTCCGCGCTGAGGCCGGCGGCGGATGGGTAACCTTGGGTGACAAGCTGCCATTCCTGACCCGCCTCCAAAACCGGAGGTTGGTTGTTGGGACCGCGAGGGCTTGCGGACTTCGCGACGGGCTTCGGATATCCGCGCCAAAGCCAGCGCAGCGCATCCGGCAAGATGGCGCCGCCTTGCTTCATATTGTGATCTTCAGTGCCCACCACCAATTTCACGTCGTAGCCCGCGTATTCGAGCGCCGAGGCCATAGATTGGGCATTGCGATACCAATCACCCGCATAGATGTTCAGATCCTTCGTGCCATCCTGCAGGAAGACGCGGAGTGGCTTGGGTTCCGTCTTGCGGATCAGCGCAGGGTAAACGTCGCCTCCACGCAAATCGGTAAAACTCCCCACGAAGCTCAAAACGCGCCGGAACGCCTCGGGATGCTGCCAGGCCACGGTGAAGGCGCAAATCCCGCCGGAGCTGATGCCGCCAATGGCGCGATCGTTCGGGTCCGTCGAGAGATTGTAATGGCGCGCCACTTCAGGAAGGATCTCATCGAGCAGGAAGCGCGCGTAGCGGCCGCTGAGGCTGTCATATTCGAAGCTACGATTGTAGCGGTTTTGCTGGCTGGCGGCGGGCACGGGCAACACACCGGGATTGATGAAGATGCCGATCGTCACAGGCATTTCACCCTTCTGAATGAGATTGTCAAAGACGATGGGAACCCGTGCGCCTCCGTCTTCCTTCACAAAGCCGCCGCCATCCTGAAACACCATGACGCAGGCCGGCTTCTCTGGCTTGTATTGGGCTGGCACGTAGACCCAGTAATCCCGCACCGTGCCGGGAAATATCTTGCTGGTCCAGGTGTAATGCGTGATCGCGCCGCTCGGCACACCGGGCTGGCGTTGGGAGTCCGGACCGAGCGTGTATTGCCCGCCCGCGACCAATTTGGCCGCACCCAGGATGGAAAAAAGAAGCAACAATTCGCAGTGTCTTTTCATGGAAACCCTTCCCTCCCTAAGTCCATTGTCCTCATCGTCCGGATCCGATCAGCAATCAACCTGCAACGCCACCCAAAATTAGGACGCTGCCTGGCACTGTATACCCCGAAGTTTCTCAAGGCCCTCACAACTTAATGATTCTAAAGCAATTGATTGGGTTTACCCCCTAAACAATCTCTTTTTCAGATGTTCCGCCTCTTCCCAGCTTCAACGATTTCTCCAAGCCCGCCTCGGCGGGCGGCATCATGTGACCCGCGGTGGCAGCCGTGGGAGAAAGTAGTTCAATGTTGTTCTTTATTCAGCCCCGTGAGGGGCGACATAACTCCGAACTGATTTCGCCCCTAGCGGGGCTTCGAAGTCTGGCGCTTCCCAATCTCCCACGGCTTTGGCCGTGGGCCACATGATGTCGCCGCATCGCGGCTCTAATAACTGAAAACTCTCACGTTAGTGTCGATGCAATATGACTCTAGAAACCCCGATCCTTTGTTTTCATATACATTCTAGCTTCGTTCCGTCAGTTTTGTATGGCTCTATATTTCTCATTCAAAGCCTGCCGCAGTTGCCTCGCGATTGAAAGCCACTTTGCCGCCAAAGCCATTTTAGCCAAAAGTTAAGGGTGACTGTGGAAAAAGACCATCGTATCGAAGAGATACGCTGTATACAGGACGCATGGCAGGTAATGCCGGGATTTCCGCTTCTCGCCTGTGCGGGAACGGGCCTTGCCGGGATGATAAGCAGCCACGTTTTGTTGGGCGGGATGCCGCCACGGCAAGCCCGGCCTTACCTGGAGGACTTTAACGAATTTCGTCATGAAAGCAGGGGGACAAAAAAGGCCATCCCGGCGGATGCCAGGATGGCCTTTTTGATTACCGAAGCAGTGTGACTTTCCCGCCAGGTTTAGTGGCAGCCCGGGAACTTGAAAGACGCCAACTGGGTGTCCCAGTTGAAGCTGCCGGTGGTCTTCAGGTATTCCTGCGAGTACCAAAAAGTGCAATCGTCACTGGGGTCGATGGCCATACTGCTGTAATCACCCCAGCGGGTGAGGCCGCCGGTTTGAGCGCCCGTGCTACCGACAATGATCTTCGGCGACTCCATCTTTCCCAGAGCATCCGTGGGCACTCGCCCCGTATAAGCGATACTCGGATACAGGGTCTTGCTGGAGGCGCTGAAGCCCAGGGCGATGTCTCCCGTCTTGTCTTGGGCGATGCTACCCATCCAAAGGGCGATGCTTCCCGCAACGAAGGTGCCACTTTGGTAGGTAGAGTGCTGGCGTGGTGTTGGGGCTGCGGATTTCATACCATCGCATACCCGATACCGCTTTGGGCGCCGTCACCGAATGGCTGGCGAGCAGAGATTCGTAGGTCCCGTAGTTGCGGTAGGAAAGGCGGTGCATCAAGCGGTCACCCAGCGAATCGAGCAACTGCGTGGTGCCTTTCTGCGCGATACAGGACCCCCAGAGCCTGGATGTTTCACGAAGTTTTATTCGAATACTGGGAGAAGGCGGAGCTCGCCATTTACTGCCGGCGCCAAGTCATATCCACGGCCACCGGTATTTCATTCTTGATGGGGATTGTTAAGAGCTTCGGCGGGTCGATCTTAAAATCGGTTAGCGTTGCCGGAATAGTTCCTGATATCCGGGTCTCGTTTCCTTGGGTCACCTGTTTGAATGGAACCTGTTTATAGTGGGCGGTCTGTCCGGCAAACTGGACCTCCAGATCGACACGGACCGTAGCCGACGTGGATGCCTTTTCGGGCAGTTGGGTGCGCACGACGACCATGGGAAACTGTCCGCCTCGCGTAATTTGCAGCATATGAAGATCGCGGTTGCTGTCCCCCGAATCAAATGACTTAACGGGTACCGCGATCAGGAAATTGCATTGTCCGGCGTGGCAAATGCCCTTGCCGCGCGCCGCATGGCTGACTCCCTCGGCCTGATGCAGCGGGTGAGACACATGATACGTGAGCGTGGATTTTTCAAGAACCCATTGGCTATCCGCGCGGACAAGTTTGGGAAGCGATAGAAGCAAGAACGCGATCAGTATTTTCTTATTCATGAATGCACCTTAGAGTTTCACGGATACGGACAGAATAGCGGCTCCATACGCCGCGGCCGTCACGACGCCCGCCAAGGAATGATACTTAGCGATCCCATGAACCCTTTCCCCGTTGCTGAGCTGGCTGTAAGCAATTGCTCCCAGGATAGGGGTCAGGATCATCCCCGGGCCATGAATCCAGGCCAGGGCCTTGTGCAGGCGGATGGGGCCGTGGGCTTTGGTTCCTGGTAGCTTTGGCGCCCGGATGGCATAGTAAGCCGTCGCGAAATACATGCCCGTCGCTACCACGCCCACAGCGCCATGCACATCGCGGCCGGTCGGGCTGCCGGGTCTGCCGTGCTTGCCTTTCGCGCCAGATCCAGTGAAGATCGCGGCGACCAAAGGAACGGTCGTTATCAAACCGAGCCGTTGATGGATCTGCAGCATGTGCGACCGCTTGTTGAGCAGTGCCTGATCCTGGGCATTTCCCTGAACCTGATTCGGAGAGAAGCCCAAATCCCCCAGCGAAGGCGCTGCCGCATTGCTGGAAGGAGCTGCTAAGGCCACGTTCATCGTTTGCGTGGCTCCTACCGTGAGCGTTACTTTGGCTGCCTTGGCGCCGAACCCTGCAGCCGAGACGGAAACCTCGTAATTCCCCGGCATGAGGTTTGGTACTTTGTAGAACCCTGCCGAGTCAGTTTGGGTCTCCTCCGATTGACCTGTGGCCACATTCCTGACAGAGACGTTGGCGTTCGGAACCGCTGCCCCCGCAGGGCTGGTGACGGTGCCCGACAGCGTGGCGCTAGCAACCTGCGCCCGCAATGGGCCCGGGATCGGGATGGCTACCTCAGTGCTGAACCCCTCCGCCGAGACGGAAATCTCGTAATCCCCCGGCATGAAGCTTGGGACGTTGTGGAGCGCGGCCGCGTTGGTTTGGATTTCCGTCGATGGACCCCAGGCAAAATACTCGGCGGAGATTTTGGGATTGGGAACGGCTGCTCCCGAAGGACCGGCGACGGCGCCAGAGAACGTCGTGCTAGAGACCTGCGCCCGCAATGGACCCGGGATTACGAGAGAAAGCACCAGCATCCCCACGCCAAGGAAAAAATTCGCCCTCTTCAGATTCATCCTGAGATTCTCCTTTTGACCGGAGTTTCGGTTTTGGCAAATATCTTAGTGTCTCATGTTATTCCGCAGGTTGCCTGAAGACTAGACTTAGAATCAACTAACGCAGCTTCACGATCGCAAAAGGGCTGTAGGCACGACGAGGGCCTTGCTGCGTCGTGGGCCTTTTAGCCTTTCAGATTGTGATATTGCTTTCGACCTGTTATGGCCAGGAGTGGGTAGATTCTCTCTTGAATTTCAAGAGATTTTTTCAATTCATGCTGCCTCCGTT
>CALCEB010000075.1 GCA_937900045.1 uncultured Acidobacteriota bacterium | reverse complement strand
GGCTCAGCAGGGCAAATCAAATACGTTAGTGTATTTAAGAAATATGGTACTAAGGAGGAGCAACTTACGGGCAAGCAGATGGCGTTCTTCGAGCACATCGAGGAACTGCGACGGTGTCTGCTGAGGTCCGTGGTCGCTCTGCTGGTAGGGTGCGGGACCTGCTTCTGTTTCGCCAACAATATTTACTCTCTCCTCGCTCGCCCGCTCACGAACGCGCTGCACCAGCGCGGGGTTTCCGACAAGCTCGTGTACACGAACCCGGTTGACCCGTTCAATCTTTACATCAGACTGGCACTGCTCGGCGGCCTGTTTCTGGCCTCGCCTTACATCCTGTGGCAGCTCTGGATGTTTGTTTCTCCCGCCCTTTACCGGAATGAAAAAAAATACGTATGGCCTTTCGTCTTCCTCGCCAGCGCTCTGTTTGCGGCGGGCGGCTACTTTGCGTACGCCGCGGCGTTTCCGGCGGCCCTCAAGTTTCTGGTCCAGTACGGCAATCAGTTCACGCCGATGGTCACCATTAATGAGTACTGGGACCTGGCGACGTCAATTATCGCGGCGGTCGGGTTGGCGTTTGAGCTGCCGGTGGTGCTCCTGCTGCTTTCTATCTTTGGGATCGTCACCCCGCGCTTTCTTTGGCGGCACATGCGTTACGTTGTGTTGGTCACGGCGGTAGTGGCGGCTGCTATCGTGCCCACCAGCGACATGGTTTCGATTTTCGCCGTTGGGTCCCACTAATCGGACTCTATGTGTTGGGCATCGGCCTTTCCTGGCTTGTACAGCTCAAGAAGCGGCGCGCCGCTACAGCTTCGTCACCCGACTTCGTGCGTTTGTATTAGATAGCAACCGTCCAACCCCGTCTCACAACGTGCAAGGGAAACGTGCAAATCGCAAAACCATCTCGCGTAAAGACGCGAAGCTGCAACGTTTCGCCAAGCATGTGACCGGGTTTTTCTTTGCGATCCTTTGCCGTCCTTACGTGAGGGCGATTGTTTCTTCACAGCCTACCGGAGGGCTACTTGGGAAAAGCCGCGGACCTGACAGACAGGTCCGCGCTACCGGCCGACACTCCTCAACGGCGTTCTCATTGAGGTAGTGACGGGGATTACCGTGAATTTCAAGTTACAACGGTAGTGTTTAGGAGTTGGCTACGGTCATTTCTTTCTTGAGCTTGAGTTTTCACGCCGGCGGAAAACCGTGGTCAATCAAAAAACAATTGATCCCGATGGCCACCTCCCCCATTCGCAGATTGTTGCGAAATAGCCCTAATTGGGCTTATTTTAGAAACGGTGGCTTGAGGCCCCATCCCTGCTATGACCCGATACCACCGGGCTCCCATCCATCCTGCTTTGGCCCCCTACGTCGAGGAGATTCTTATCCAGGACTCGTCCGCGCCCATACTGCCGGGCGCCCTTCGCTACCCCGTGTTGCCAAGACCGTATCCGGTGATTGGATTTCAATACCGGGGGCGGCTTGGAGTGGTCCGACAGACTGGGCCGGAGCTGCTTTCCCGGAGTGGCATCACCGGCCTGCAAATGACAGCCCGGTTTTTCGAAGCCCAACCGGAGACGCGAAGCATCCTGGTGACACTGAAGTCTTACGGCGCATTCGCGCTCTTTGATCGCCCCATGGATGACATTGCAGGAAACCACGTGGGGATGGACCTGATCGCTCCTGCCGCATCGCTGCGCAGCGTGGAAGAGAAGCTTGCGGAATCGCCAAGTCCACTGAGGCGCGTGCAGGTGGTCTCGGCATTCCTGCTCAAGCGTCTCGAAGACTCACGCTGTTTGCCTCACCCTGTTGTGCTCGAAGCAACGAAAAGGATTTTGAATTCCGCGGGTGGCGAGCGCATTCAGTCGCTCGCAACCGGGTGAACGTCAGCAAGCGCCAGATGGAACGGCTCTTAAAAACTCAGGTCGGGCTGGGACCAAAACAATTTGCCGAACTCGCCCGGTTTGCGGGGCTGCTGAAGCGGCTATCCGGGCGCCGCTCCTGGGCTGACCTGGCATTCGAAGCCGGGTTCGCTGACCAGTCGCACTTTGTCCGTAGTTTTACGCAGTTTGCCGGCATCCCTCCTACCGAATACGTCCGCAGCCTCGAGCCTGCCTGATGTCGCTTTTCTTCAATACACCGGGTATTCCCGATTGCTAAAGTTCGGTTCGTAAGGCTGCGACGAGCAGCCAATTCAGGACCAAAGGAGAGAATTGATGGATCCCAAAATGGATATTGCAGTGATCGAGGAGTGCACACGGCTTGCTTTCGAGGACAATATGACGTTTCCTGAGACGGTCGGAAAGCTCAACGCGATTGGCGTGGAACGCTATCACGCTGATCTTGGCCGCCTGCAAAAGACTTACTACAGCGTCTCAAATGAAGTGGTTGAACTCCCGCTGCCCTTGAGCCAGCCGCCCGCGATTGGGAAAGAATTTTCCGAAGGAGATGTGGTCGGGGCGCTTCGCGCCATCCAAAGCGGAAAGATCGGCTACGGTGAGTTCCTGCGGAGAATCATGAAAGGCGGCGCCGTGGCTTACGACGTCTTCCTCAGCGGCAGAAAGGCCATTTACACTGGAAGGAAAGGCGAATTTTACGTCGAAAACTTTCCAGAAAACAAATGAACTGGATCGTTGGTAGCAACTCGGTTTGGCGATTCCTTATCATTCTGTTCCTTGACCGTCATTCCCGCGAAGCTTGTTCCGCCTCCACGGGAACAAGCTTTGCGGGGATGACGGCGGCGAATAGTGTCAGGAGACATCAAACTGTGCCACTACCGGATCGTTGGTGTTTGTCTGCTTTGCAATAACCGGATTTTGCGTTAATCTGAGGCTCCATGAAATCCAAAATCCTCTTTATTGCTTCTGGAATTTCAGTCCTGGCGGGCCTGGGTTCTCTTGCTGCGGGGTGGCAAGGGACCGCCGGTATGTCCCTTGCTTCACCCCTTGCCGGCAGCGCGTTCCGATTTTGCGGGAAGGCCACAGGAGGTTGGGCTGTGGCCGGGATATCAGGCATCGTCCTTGCCGCGGTTCTCTTCGTTGCGGCTTTGATCAGCTTGATCGCCCGGATTGCCGCACGTAGCCGCTCGTGATGTCTTCCGCCACAAACCATTAAGGCTTGCACAGAAGAATCGGCTCAGTTTGCCGTTCGAAATGGAGGACGGGTGGCTGCTCAAGGAACTTCGAGTTGACTTGTCTTCCGTGCCGACTCGTATAATCGGTATGGAATTGCCACGAGGGAGCCTGTGACGGTTGACGAAGAGCTTGCGAAGCTGGAAGACAATCTGCGCCGGCTGAAGATTGAATATGATGCCTTTTTCAACGGGGGCTCGCCGCGGCCGCCGCACGACCTGCTGTTCCGCGTGGAGTCGACGATCAAGAAATATAGCGGCGGCGACATGAACTTTGCCCAGCGCTTCCGGTTCAATCAGCTTGCCCAGCGATTTGCCGTCTACAATGACTTGTGGCGGAAGAAAATGCGGATTCGGGAAGAAGGGCTGATCGTGGGCGCCGGCCGGCCTCGCACGGGAGAAAAATCGTCCACGGAGCTATTCGGCACTTCCTGGTCTGACCCGGACCGCGAGCAGGAAAAGGTGAACCAGTTGCTTAACGCCATGGTGGAGGCGCGGCGCAGCGTGGGAGACACGGAATGGAGTATCGAGCCGGAAACCTTCGCGCGCTTCCTGCGCGAGAAGACCCGGCAGATCAAGCAGGAATTGAATTGCAATGAGATTCGATTCTCGGTGACGGTGGAGGATGGCCGGGTGCGGTTCCGCGCTGGCAAGCCGGGCTAGTTTGGTCCTGCGCTATCCTTCAAGCCCGTTCCTCAGGGGTTCCGAACCTTAAATTTCCAAATCACAAACCTTGGAGTTTCCATGAAGAAAATCAAACGCGCGCTCATCAGCGTGAGCGACAAGAGCGGGATTGCGGATTTTGCTGCGGGCCTTGCCGCGCTTGGCGTTGAGATCATTTCGACCGGTGGCACGGCGAAGCTGTTACGGGAACAGGGCCTGAAGGTGAAAGACGTTTCTGAAGTAACCGGATTTCCGGAAATGCTGGACGGCCGCGTCAAGACGCTCCACCCGAAGATTCATGGAGGGATTCTTGCCGTGCGCGGGAACCCCGGTCATGTGCGGCAAGCGGCAGGGCACGATATCGAGTTCATTGACCTGGTTGCAGTGAATCTTTATCCGTTTGAGAAAACCGCGGCGCGGCCGGATGCCACGCTTGCCGATCTGATCGAGAATATTGATATCGGTGGGCCTTCCATGATCCGGTCCGCCGCCAAGAATTATGAAGACGTGACGGTGGTGGCGGACGCCAGTGATTATCCGGCGGTGCTCGATGAGCTGCGCAAGCAGAATGGTGAAATCTCCCGGGAGACGCGGGCGCGGCTTGCCCGCAAGGCATTTGCTATCACCGCCGCATACGATGCAGCGATTGCAGCGACGCTCGAGCAACGCGCCGGGGCCAGATTCCCGCCGAGACTGCAATTGAGTTTCCAGAAGGTGATGGATTTGCGCTATGGCGAGAACCCGCACCAAAAGGCGGCGCTTTATCAGGATTCCGGCAACCCCTGGGGCATTGCGGGCGCGCGCCAGCTTCAGGGCAAGGAGCTTTCCTTCAATAATCTTGTGGACCTGGATGCCGCCTGGCAACTGGCTGGGGAGTTTCTCGAGCCGGTCACAGCGATCATCAAGCATACGAATCCTTGCGGCATTGCAACGGCAGCGTCGCTTGCCGAAAGCTACCGCCGGGCTTTGTCTGTAGATCCGGTCTCCGCGTTCGGATCGGTGATTGCTTTCAATCGGACCGTGGACGCGAAAACAGCGGCTGAAGCAGCGAAGCTATTTGTGGAAGCGATCGCCGCGCCGGGCTATGAAAGCGAGGCGCTCGGGATCTTGGCAGCGAAGAAAAACCTGCGGGTGATGGAAGTGGCGTCAAACTCAGGCAGCGCAAGCGTTGGCGGATTGCTCCAATTCAAAAGCATCACGGGAGGTTTACTTATTCAGTCGGTTGACACTGCGAGTTCGGAACCGGCGGAATGGAAGTGTGTAACCGTCCGCCAGCCCAGCGATGAGGAAATGCGCGCGATGGTCTTTTCCTGGCGCGTGGTGAAGCATGTGAAGTCAAACGCCATTGTTTTCGGACGCGAGGATCGAGTGGTGGGTGTGGGAGCGGGACAGATGAGCCGAGTCGATTCGGTGCGGCTGGCCGCGGCAAAGGCGAGGGAACTAGGCCACGGACTGGAAGGTACTGTGGTTGCCTCGGATGCGTTTTTCCCGTTCTCGGACGGCCTGGAGGAAGCGGCGGAGGCCGGCGCCGCGGCGGTTGTGCAGCCGGGTGGCTCGATGCGCGATCAGGAAGTGATTGATGCGGCCAACCGGCGCGGCATGGCCATGATGTTCACCGGTAGACGGCACTTCCGGCATTGATGGGCAGGACCGGCTCACAATTTGTCCAAACGGGCAAGTTAGAGCATTACACGGTAGTGGCGCGGTTTGCTGTAGCGGCGCTCGGAGCTTGCCCTGTCAGGGAGCGCCGGAAACCGTTGAATATCCAAGCTCGGCGCTCCCTGACAGGGCAAGCTCCGAGCGCCGCTACAGCAAACAAACTGAGACACTACCCAATACACGGCTAGTGGTACTTCCACAGAAAGTAGGTTGACATGATCAGCCCCGTCACCACGACGAAAACACGGACTAAGGAGGGATTGACCTTCTGAGCATAATGCGCGCCTCCATACCCGCCAAGGATCGATCCGGTTAACATCAAGGTTGCTTGCGGCCAAAGGACCCTGCGAGCCATTACGAAAGCAACAATGGCTATACCATTGGTGCTGGCGGCAAGCAGGGCTTTCACGCCATTGGTGGCGTGAACGTCACCCAGGGGAAGCAGGGTGAGGAAGGCGAGCATCAGGATGCCCATGCCTCCACCAAAATAACCGCCGTAAATAGCGATGGAGAACTGGACGAGGGAGACAGCGCCGAGGGCAGGCCAGGAGGGTTGAAGCGGCTGCTTGCCGTGCGACCCAATCGCTCGTGAAATTCGCTTGCCAAAAGCAAAGAGCAAGGTGGCCGCAAAAAAGAGAAACGGGATGAGGCGCATGAAGGTGGATTGCTTGGTGTGGAGAAGAAGCCCGGCGCCGAGCAAGCCGCCGGCGAAACTGGCCAGAGTTAAGGGCGCCATGACGCGCGCGCTGTGCGGCACCCGGCGGCGGTAGGCGAAGGCGCTAGCTACGCTGCCCGGCCACACGGCAACAGTGGATGTGGCATTGGCTGTGATGGCGGGCACGCCAGTCAAAAGCAGGGCAGGAAAAGAGAAGAAGCTGCCTCCGCCGGCGACGGAGTTCAAGCCTCCGGCGATGACAGCGGCAAGAAAAAGCAAGATGGCGTCAGGAATGGTCATGGAGTATGCGGAAGGGAGTGGATTCCCACAATGCCACCTGGCAGAGTTCGCGATTGTAGTGGTGGTGTTTGTCGTGGCCCGAGGCCGGGCATTCGGCAGGGCCAGCCCGTCTCCATCAGTAGAACCGCATTCCGGCTACAATGGACATAGCCGTTCAAGACGGCAAAGCCCCATCTAAGATTTTGGGGAATAATAACCTTCGCGGTATTCCAAGTGGTATTTGACAGGCTTTCCCTTTTGATTGACGATCCGCAGAGGATTGCCCTGGTCGTCCACCAGATCCACTCTTAGCTTGTGATATTTCCCATTGTGGGCCGGATCCGTGGGCGTAAAACCAATGCTGTATTGTTGACGGAGTTGCCCGGCAATCTGTTGGTAAATGCTTGGGACTTCGGCTTCGAAACGCGGGAAGTAAGCCTGCCCGCCCGAATATTTGGCGATGTAGTTCAATCCATTCCGGGCCTGCCAGTAATCAATGTTATAGCCGCCCGGCATGCGTACGGCGATCCACTCCAGAGTGCTGACCGCATAGATTGGCGTGTTGGAAGTCTTCGCAATCTTCAACATCTTATCGTAGGTGAGCTTACTGAAAGTATCATATCCGCTGCAGATAGCGATGATCGCTTTCCGCCCCTTGATGTCCTGCATCCGGTTGATGGTGAAGGCCAGCGCGTCATAAATGCAAATTTCCGAAAATCCGGGAAATTGAAGTTGGTTGATGGCGCCCATTACCTGGTTGCGATCATGGGTGAAGTCGGTGAGAATGGTGGGCTTCAAATCAAATGTCACGACCGCAACCCAGTCATTGGGCTTCATCGCGTTCAGAAAGTCATAAGATTCGCGGATCGATTGGTAAAGCAAAGGCCAATATTCGTTGCTAAATTCTATGAGCAGGCAGATGGTCATGGGCGTGTCGCCAATGCCAAAGTTGCTGATGGTCTGTTCAACCCCGTCCGCATAGACGCGGAAGTTCTTCCTGCCGAGATTGTTGATGGGGTCGCCATCCTTATCCAGGACCTGAACATCCAGGTTTACCAGATTCGTTGCTGTCGCAAGATGGTAGACTTGGCTGGGATTGATCTTCTCCGGCTTCTGCTGCACGGGCGCCGGGGTCGGAGAGGGCGCCGAAGGCTTTGTCTTTTTCGGGACGATCACCGTTTCACCAGGCTGCGTCGCAGGACCCTGAGAGGATTGCGGATCATTCTGGGATTGGGAAAAGGCCAAGTGTCCACTCCACGGAATGCCGGGAAATCCGAGAATCAGAATCAGGAGACAGATAGTGATTTGGTGAAACCGTGTCCTCATGGTGTGGGAACCTCCATATTCCCTGAATATTAATGATGCCATTTGGGGTAGGGAGCGTCAACCAAGGCTAAAAAATATTTAAAGTTCCCCTGGAGTCTTGCCGATAGGAGTCAGTGAGCGGAGGGTGGAGCCTGGGGGGCCGGCAGGAATGCCGCCCGGACGGCGGCTAGAGCACCCCCACCTGGGAGGATTGAATAGTTATTCCCGATTCCAGGGAAGCGACGATGGCGTTTACAGCTCATGCCAAAAAGACCTGTGAAGGGATCTGGCAGTGTTCACCAGTGCTGAGCAGGGCATGGATTGGAAATCGGAGCGACTCTTTAGGATTCGGGCAGTATACCAAAATTAACTTGACAATTTCGTACCTTCTGGTAAATTAAGTACGGAAGTTTGGTTGTTGTATAGAAAGTAACTTGACTTCCGAACTAACATAGCCTAGGCTCTACCTCCAGCGGGACCCTTAGCGGCCCGATCTAAATTCTCTGGAGGGGAGTCTAATGAATAAAAACACTTTTGCTATCTTGTTTGCCATGCTGGTGGTTCTGGGTGGCACGACGTTACGCAAGACCTTTGCAACAAACGGAAACAACAGTCAAATATGGGCAGTCTCTACCATCGGAATATCCCCGGTTCCTCCGGTGAAGTCCACAC
The DNA here is from genome assembly GCA_937900045.1 of uncultured Acidobacteriota bacterium. Taxonomy (GTDB): domain Bacteria; phylum Acidobacteriota; class Terriglobia; order UBA7540; family UBA7540; genus CALCEB01. The sequence continues at coordinate 336 of CALCEB010000075.1, read as the reverse complement.
TAGCCATTGGAACTTCACCCATGCCGCCGATGCGGTCGGGTCTAGCCATTGGAACTTCACCCATGCCGCCGATGCGGTCGGGTCTGGCCATTGGAACTTCGCCCATGCCGCCGATGAAGTCGCTTGTGGCGATTGGAACTTCGCCCATGCCGCCCATGAAGTCCACTCTGGCGATTGGAACTTCGCCCATGCCACCGATGAAGTCGCTTGTGGCGATTGGAACTTCGCCCATGCCGCCCATGAAGTCCACTCTGGCGATTGGAACTTCGCCCATGCCACCGATGAAGTCGCTTGTGGCGATTGGAACTTCGCCCATGCCGCCCATGAAGTCCACTC
>CALCEB010000074.1 GCA_937900045.1 uncultured Acidobacteriota bacterium | reverse complement strand
AGGCTGAAAATGGACTCGAAACAGACATGGATTCAGCCCTGATGGGGCGGGGCGCCATCCAGCGCTTGGTTTGCGAGACGGTCTGCCTCACGATTCTCTTCGCGAGGCACGTGGCGGAGGGAGAAGCGTTCAAACCGCCCGGCGAGTTGCCGGGCGCGGTCGTGCAAGGGGCGCAGAGTGGGGCTTTTCACTTTGTAGCTGCCGCTCATCTGATACACCAAAAGCTCCGAGTCGCTGCGGATTTCCACCCGGGCATACCCGTTCTTCAACGCATATTCGAGCGCTGCGATCAGCGCCTGATACTCTGCGAAGTTATTCGTAGCGCGGCCCAGCCTGCCGGATAGTCCAGCCAGGCGCTCGCCTTGGGAATCGCGGATGGCGACGCCATAGGAAGCGGGTCCAGGGTTACCACGGGAAGCGCCGTCAATGTTCATCACCAAACTGTTTGAAGATGAATTGTCAGGCATGAGAGCAAGCGATGAGGATTCGAACGTGTCCTCGAAGAGCCGAAGTGTATAACCTTGGCGGCCGGCGCTGCCGCAAGAAAGTTTGCGCCTTGCAGTGAACAGAACGTAGCCCGTGCAATAACCCCGGAGCTTTACTGCCTTCTGCTCACTGCCTACTGCTTTCTTCCTTCACCGCCGGACAGCAGCGTGGCCCTGTTCGCCGGGTGGATTTCCGCCCGATTCCGCCGCCTCCACGGGCGGGTCGTAGTAGAGAATGCGGACACAGTTTTCGCAAGTGAAGATCCTGTCGGAAGTGCTCACGTCATTAAACGCCTGTGGTCGAAGTCGCACGTGGCATCCTGAGCAGAAACCGTCGCGCACTTCAGCCACGGCAATTCCCTGGCGCGCCCGTCTCAGCTTTTCGTAAAGGTTTCGGATTTCCTCCGTCAGGCTGCCGGCCAGCTCGTTGCGCCGCGCCGTCAACCGGTCCCGTTCCTCGATCGCCGCTTGACGCTCGGCTGCAAGCGTCCCGGATTCCTTCGCCACCCGCGCTTTCTCCGAGTCCAGTTTTTGCGAAGCTTCCCGAATCTGCTTCTCAAGCTGTTCGGATTCCACCATCTTCTCCAGGATGCGATCTTCAATCTTGCGGATGTTGCCCTCTTCGCCATCTATTTCCTTCTGCATGGCGCGGTATTGCTCATTGGTTTTGACCTGGTAAAGCTGGTCGCGGTGTTTGGTGATCTTGGCGCGAATCTGCTGAATCTCAGCGTCGAATTCCCGCCGTTCTTTCTGATTGGCGGCAAGCCGGTGCTTCGCGGAATCAAAAGCCGACAGGAAATCCTTCAACTGTTCTTCAATGGCTTTGATGCGGGCCGGCAATGCGTCAATTCGCGCCCCCGTCTCCGCAATCTTGTGATCGACCTCTTGCAGCTCGATAGCGGTTCTGACTTCAGGGTGCACGGCGGCTCCTGCGGCGGCGTTTTCTAGGGGGTTTGGTTGGTTCAGCCAATTTCATAACCACACCTTCATTTTGTCACAAACACCGGAGAGCGGCAAGAAGCGCGGGAAACGGGTGTTGGCTCAGTTTGGTTGCTGTAGCGGCGCTCTATGAGCGCCGACCCAGAATCGTCAACGGTTTTCGGCGCTCATAGAGCGCCGCTACAGCAAACCGCGCCACTACCGAAAACGGGTGTGGCGCGCATTCAACCTGCGTCAGGGGCAGGTATTCAATTCGCAATCACCGGCAGGACCAGAGCCGAGGGGTGAGCCGCATCGTGATAAATCGAGTTGGTCGCCTCCACCCAGTGGGAACCAGTCTCCGGGCTCTCACCCGTGTTCAGGTTGCGGTCAAAGCGCGGGAAATTGCTGCCGGCGACTTCGAGCCGTAATTGGTGCCCCGCCAGGAAGACGTTGCTGGTGGCCCAAAGGTCAATCGTGAATTTATACACTTGTCCCGGAGTGATGAAGTCCGGGTGTTCCGCTGAGTTTCGATAACGCGCCCGGATAATTCCTCCGGTAATGTTGCGGGCGAATCCATCCGGGCCAACATCGACCAGCTTGGCCGTGAAGTCCGTATCCACGGCGGTGGAGCTGGCGTAGAGCTCCAACTGCACCGGTCCGGTCACGTTCAGGTCGTGGGCGAGGGGCGGCGTCGAATAAATCAGAACGTCCTGGCGCGCTTCATTCGGCCGCTGATCGCGCGCGCCCGGCTCCAAGTGTTCGGAATCGCAGCATAGTCTTCCACCCAATGTCGGCACGGGGTTCGAAGGGTCATCAACAAACTGGTCCGGGGATTCTTCTCCGGGAGTCTTGCTGCTGATCGTTCCATTCCCCAACACAGAATTAGCCTTTCCTTGCGAGTGAAGATAGTAAAGTGTCGGCTGAGCCCCAGCGGGTGGCCAACGGTCCGCCTCGCGCCATTCGTTCTTGCCCATCTCGAAATACTTCACGGGTTTTTCCTGCGTCATCCCGTTCTGCTCGCCTTTCAGGAGGTAGTCATACCAGCGCAGCATGACGGCGTTCATGTCCACGGCGGAAGCCGCGCCAAAGTCTACATCTCCCACCTTGCGGCCCATTCCCGCATGGCCGCCCACAACGATGAGCAAGCGTTCACCGTTGCACGCCGCATCGGTTCCGGCGTGGGTCTTTAGCCCCATGTAGTTGCGCAGCGTCCCGCCCAGAAACAGGTCATACCATGCGCCGGTGTGGAACGCTGGCACGCGGATGCGGGAATAATCAGCTTCGATGGACCATTGCTTCCAGTAATCGTCGTAGTTGGGATGATGAATCCAGTCAAGGAAATAAGGAGCTAAGGCGCCAAGTCCCGCATTGCCCAAGGTTGGCGGGGCGGGGAACAGCGAATAGCTTTCCAGGGGAAGCGTGTTTGCAAATTTCATGGCATTCGTGCCTGCGGCGACGCGCCGGTTGAGCGTGTCCTGAGCCAGGCCGGACGCCCAGGATTCATCAAACCATTGCGTCAGCGCGCCGCCCTGATAAGTCCAGTTGGCATGGTAATTGGACGCGGTGACGACGGGAAAAATTCCGGCAAGATGCGGCGGATGGGCGATGGCTTCGAGCATCTGCGTGGCGCCCACGTAGGACCCGCCGAACGTGCCGACCTTGCCGTCCGAATAAGGCAGCGCGGCAGCCCACTCCACCGTGTCATAGCCATCCGCCGATTCGTGCTTGAACGGGTACCATTCGCCCTCGGAGGCATAACGGCCACGGCAGTCCTGAATGATGACGATGTATCCGTGCGCGGCGTCCTTAAGTCCTGTTTCCACCTCGTTGGCCTTGTTATAGGGCGTGCGCTCCAGCAGGGCGGGAAACTTGCCGGCAGCGTCCGGCCGGTAGATATCGGCACGCAAGGTTGCGCCGTCCCGCATCTTCACCGGCACATTTTGTTGCACGATGACTTTGTAGGGTTGGGCCGCCCAGGCTGGGACCGAAGTCAGAGCTAATACGATGAGCGCAGTTAAAATGGTCCTTCGCTTCACGCCGGTTTCCTCCGGATGCAGATGGAATTTACGAAGGGAGCGAGTATAGAACATTCGCATGAGAATGCAAGCACGTCATTCCCGCGCAGGCGGGAATCCATGAATCCTGGTCATTCCCGCGCAAGCGGGGGTCCACATGGACTATGAACGGCAGAGCCCCAGGGTCTGCGTCAGCCGGTCTAAAATTAAGGGAACGAAGCTAGAATGTGTATAAAAATAAAGGATCAAAGATTTTGGGGATTCAAGAATCGCTTTCCTGGGGCTGGGTTGGACCTTCCGAGGCCGACGCCCGCGCGAACCGTTATTCTGGCGGGCACGGTCATTCCCGCGCAGGCGGGAATCCATCTATAATGGTGTCGGCGTTGTCAAGCAATTTTTAGCGACACGAGCACCCCCGCGAGCCGGGCGCGGAGTCAAGGGCGGTCCGACGCTTTTGGTCGGACCGTTCATCGCAGACCCTTGACGGCGCCCACCGGCTCCTCATATGGCAAGGGGCGGTCTGTTATAAAAACTAACCGCCACGGCTACGACCACAATCACAATTCCAATTCCAACGCCGATTAGAACCTTAGCCGTGGTTGACAGACCCTTTCCCTTTACGCTCTGGACATCCCCGTAGGACACCGAAGTAGCCTTGTTCGTCGCCTTGTCAGTGATGCTAAACGAGTCGTTCCCGATCTGGCTGAGATAACCCGCAAACTGCGTTCCGTCTTTCAACTTGACGCGAACTACCGACCTCTCGCCGACGCCGATCTTCCGCACTTTGGCCTTCACGGATGCAGCCTTGCGTTGTTGCGCCTGAGCTTGGCGGTCCGTTTCATTCTGGGCCGGCGCCCTGGTGCTCAGGCAGGTCACGACAGCGATGAGAGCAATCGCGATAGTCTTCTTGAACACATATCCTCCTTGAGCTGCGCCCTCGACGAGAGCGCGTCGCCGATGTTGCCCAATGCTTGGAACACCAACGGCCACACCACCGCGTTTTCCGCGCCCCGCAAAGCGGGTTGATGCCTCCAGCGAAGGTGCCCCCGGCTGAGCCGGGCCCGCGCCCGGAGCATCGTAACCTTCCTTGCAAGCCGCCCTCGTTGGGCGCATTACCGCGCCCGGTAGAGGTCCCGCCATCCGTGTGCGGGAAGTAAAGCTCCGACGACGACGCCCAGGCCAATGCCTGCTCCAACCGCAGCGCCAATCAGGGCCCTTCGCCCGCGATGCGGTTCGCCCTTGATTGAAACCCGCAAGACATTTTGCCGGGTGAAGGTTTGGCCGCCCTTCCCCAACTGGACGACGATGGCCTCATCACTCACGCTTTGGAACTTACCCTGATAGGATTTCACGTTCTTTAGGACAATCTTGATTTCCGTGCCAGGCGCCAATTGCTTGAGGTTATCCCAGTTGGCGTTGTCCGGCTGGGGCGCAGCACCGAGCGCAACCATCGCCATCAACCCCATCAGCAAAGTCGTCAGACTGAGAAACACAATGCGCTTCATGGGACGCTTCATAAACACCTCTCAATTAAAGCCGGTAGCGCAGACTTCCATCTTTTCAGGAAGTCTGCGGCCTGTGTCATGGAATGCGGGAATGCTGCAGAGGAGCAGAACGTCTTCGCCCCGTGGCGTCGTTGCGGCCAGCGGCCTCTCCTCATGCGTGTAGGTTCGGCGCGGCGCTTCGTCTATTCAGTGACAATCAATCCCCAACCGTTTCAACTGGGATTCCCTTTTTCGCGGATGGCGCCGACATCGATTTTCATGTCGGCGCCCCTGGGCAATTGACCGAAGCCGGACGCAGGTTGTCCAATTCGGTTATTTTGGTTGCGGCCGGAAGGCCGCGCTGCGCTACTTACTTGCTCACGCCGGTTGGGTTCTGTCCCTGGCAGCCCTGATCACCTTCCCCGCACGGAATCCACAAGAAGCCGTGATTCGCACCGCTCGCGTCAATGTAGTATCCCGTGATCCGCCCGGCCGGATTGATGCCGTCGGCGATGGTGCCTTGGAAATTGCCCGTGCCGGCGCCGAGGGCATCCAGTAGCGTGATGGCGCCCTCGTCACTGGAGCGCAAAAAGCCGTGATTGACGCTAAACCCGTCGTTCAGGAATCCGACGATCACCCCTGCCGGGTTGATGGCAATGCCAAACGTCCATATGCAGCATGGGGGATAGGTCGCCGCATCGAACGTCGCGAAGCTGCCGTCCTTAGCCCGCAGGAACCCACGGAAATTGCCCCCGAAGGGGTTTCCCGAAATGGGTTGAAAGTGGTTTCCTGTGATCGCCCCCGCCGGGTTGATGCCGAAACCCGGGCCCACGGCCGCATTGAAGCCGTTGAGGCAATTGAGCCCCACTCGTGTGCCGTTCGGGATGTCAAACGTGGTCAGGGCGCCGTCTTTGGCCCGAACGAAGCCGTGAGTCACGAAGTTCGCGTCCTCGTAGCATCCCGAAACGGTGCCCTGCGGATTGATGCCAACGGGGGAGGTGCCTTGCTCGAAGAAGCCTGTGCCAGCGCCCGGCGCATCGAACGTGGAGAATGTGCCATCGACAGCCCGCACGAAGCCGTGAAGCACAGCGTTTGCGTCAAGGTAGTTTCCCGTGATGACGCCTGCCGGGTTGATGCCAACACCGGTGGTGCCTAGGAAAGGGTTGGCAGCGCCCGGGGCATCGAACGTGGTGAATGTGCCGTCGGGAGCCCGCAGGAAGCCGTGACAATTGCTCATTGCGTCACAGTAGAACCCCGTGACGGCCCCCGCCGGGTTGATGCTGCTGGGCGAGACAGGAAAGGCGCCGATGATGGTCGAGCCCGGGGCATCGAACATGGTGAATGTGCCGTCGGGAGCCCGCAAGAAGCCGTGACTCCCATCGCTCGCGTCGGTGTAGTACCCCGTGATGACGCCGGCCGGGTTGATGGCGAAGGCGAAGGTGCCTTGGCCAGACCCCGTGCCGGCGCCCGGGGCGTCGAACGTAGTGAAGGTACCCTGCTGAGCCCTTGCGCAAAGGCCGGGGCCCAGCGTGCAGATGAGCAAACCGAGCACGAGCCCCCCTATCCGCCGGGCTCCCGCGCCGAACTGAGCAAAAACAAGTTGCTTTCTCATGATGGTTAATCCTCCGTTTTTGAATTTTGAAACAAGCCGGTCGCGCTGACGGAAGTTACGAGTGACAAGTGACAAGCGATCAGCAGGAGTTGCCTCTCGCCTCTGCCCCTTTTCCTGGCGCCTGTAACCCTTTGACCTGTAACCTCCGTTGACGATGCAAAATCGCCAATCCAAAATCGAAAGGCCGAGGGCCTGAACTCGTCACTCATCACTTGCCACTCGTCACTGCATCTGGGCCGGAGCGTTCTTCCGAGCAAAGTTGGGCATAGGCCTCCGCAGCAGGAAGACGGTGCGCCCGTTGACCTCCTCGTCGAAGGCGAGGCCCCCGGTGATGGCCAGCCTGACTCCATCGCTGGGCTCGTCCGCTGGCACTTTGCCTTTGGCGCAGATGACGCGCAGAAGGGCGTCTCTGGGACTACCTGCGTCCGGCAGCAAACGGATGCGGATCACGGCCAGACCCCCGGCCGCCAGCGGCCCAGCCATCAAGCCTGCCATGGGGCCGGGCATCATGCCTCTGCCCATGGGCCCGGTTGTTCTAAGTTTTGGGTAGTCCAGCAGCAGCGCCCCAGGAGCGATCCCGTAGGATTGAAAACTCACCAGTCCAGTAGCCGTCCAGACGCCGGTGGTCACAATGTCTCCCGTAGGCGTCTTCTCTGTGAAACTGCCGGCCGCAGTCACGGACTTGCCGGCCAGACCGAGCGTCCCGGCCCCGTTGATCTCGATGGTCTCGCCGTTACCCGCTTGGGCCACGGCTGGGCATGCATCTGAATCACCGGGGTCACACAGGAATCCGGAAGCGATCAGGAAGTTGTAATTGGCGGTGGCAGCCGTGTTGGCAGGCAAATCTTGCTTCTGTTGTGCCTGATCCTGCGCGGACAGCCGAAGCCGCGCCGCGATAGCCAGCAGAGCAATCATAGTGACGACTGTGGTTAGGACCCTCTGATCCCCTTTCATTGGTTCGTACCTCCCTCTAATCTCCCCAGAACATACGGCGCTGAGGTCGCCCGCAACCCATCGACTGTCGACTCTAAAAAGCCCGCAGGTGGCGCCGACATCGATTTTCAGGTCGGCGCCCCTGGGCAATTGACCGAAGCCGGTAGCGCAGACTTCCGTCTTTTCAGGAAATCTGCGGCCTGTGTCATAGAATGCGGGAAGGCCGCAGAGTTTCTGGGATGCGAAGCTCTGCGCTACCCCCTGGCGCAGACCTGAAAAGAAAGGCCTGCGCCAGTCCCCCAATCCGGTTATTTTGGTTGCGGCCGGAAGGCCGCGCCGGGCTACCCGCTTGCCTGCCCTTTCATGGTTCCCTATCTTCAAATGGAATATGCCAGTTGTGCGGGGCAGGGCCGACATTGCGTGAAAGCCGTCAGAGGATCAATGGTACGGAGGTGAAATCTATGTGATATCGATGTTACATCGTAGGTCTATGATTTTGGGTCTGATATCCGGGGTCGCATGGGCCCGCCGGTAGTGACTCAGTTTGGCGATTCTTTATCAGTTTGTTCGCTTGCCGTCATTCCCGCGAAGGCGGGAATCCAGTCCGCAAACCGGAGTGGCATTCTGAACTCGTGCAGAAAAAAGGCTCGTCTCTGACATGGATCCCCGCTTTCGCGGGGATGACGGCGGCGAACCATGTCAGGAAATATCAAACTGAGTCACTACCTGCCCGCCAAGAGGTTTGTGCATGACATATGGAAGTGGTACACTTCCAGGCACACTGGGCAAAGTCACTCCTGAGTTGCGTGGGGGATGCTATGGTAGCGGCTGGAGCACACAGGCTGGTCCGCTTTCAGGCCTTTGAGGCAGACCTCGATACGAGCGAGCTGCGCTGCGCCGCGCCGGGGTTCGCGTCAAGCTCCCGATCAATCCTTCCAAATTCTCGCCATGTTGCTCGAGCGCCCGGGCAAGCTGGTCACCCGCGAAGAAATTCGCAGGCGCCTCTGGCCGAACGACACCATCGTCGAGTTCGAGAACAGCATCAACGCGGCCGTCCGCCGGCTGCGCATGGCGCTGCATGATTCCGCTGAAGAGCCTCGCCTTGTCAAGACCTTGGCGCGGCGAGGCTACCGGTTCATGGCGCCGGTGGAACGGGTGACGCGAAGCTCCGGCATCCCGATAGCCGGTGAGCCAGCTCCGCTCAAAGCCGTGAGCCCAATCCACGCAAGCGAGCTAACGGGCCGGAAGGTTTCCCATTATCGTGTGCTGGAGATCCTGGGCGGCGGAGGCATGGGCGTGGTCTATAAGGCAGAGGATTTGAAGCTCGGCCGCCACGTGGCGCTGAAGTTTCTGCCGGAGGAACTGGCCGGCGACCGAACGGCGCTGGACCGCTTGGAGCGCGAAGCGCGAGCCGTTTCGACACTCAATCATCCTAACATCTGCACTATTTATGAGCTCGGCGAGCACGACGGGCAGCCTTTCATCGTGATGGAGCTGTTGGAGGGAGAAACACTGCGGGAGCGGATTGCCCACGCGCGTCTACCCGGCACGCCATCGGTTTTCTCCCGCCGCTCGCCCGCGGGCAAAGGGTCGGGGATGAGGAGAGAGAAACCGCGCAGCGCCCTGTCCTTCGACGAAACAATGGATTTCGCCCTCCAGATTGGGGCTGGTCTCGACGCCGCCCATCAGAAGAGCATCGTCCATCGTGATATCAAGCCCGCCAACATCTTCATCACCAATCGCGGAGAAGCCAAGATTCTGGATTTCGGCCTGGCGAAAATGACGGTAGGGGCGGGGCTTGCTCCGCCCGCTGTAGCACCGGTCTATGACCGGTGCCAGGATGACGGCGCTCCCTTCCAGGGCAGGCTCCGAGCGCCGCTACAGGATGACGTAGCCGGCGCCACCGTGAGCACCAACGAAGGGTATCAGGATACCCCAAGGACGCCAGCCCCCGACCCCCACCTCACGCGCACCGGCGTCGCCATGGGCACGGCGCACTACATGTCACCGGAGCAAGTGCGGGGCGAGAAGCTGGACGCGCGCACCGACCTATTCAGTTTCGGGCTGGTGCTCTATGAGATGGCCACGGGCCAGCAGGCTTTTGCGGGCGATACGGCAGCAGAAGTACATCAGGCCATCCTGCAGGGGAAACCGGCTCCGGCACGCCAGTTGAATCCTGAGACCCCACTGAAGCTGGAAATCGTCATCAACAAGGCTCTGGAAAAGGATCGAGAGAAGCGTTACCAGAGCGCCGCCGAGTTGCAGGCCGACCTTATGCGAGCCAAGAAGGAGGTGGGTCGGGCACGCCTGTGGCGCAGGTTGAAACTTACGGCGATTGTGATGACGGTCGTCGCGGCCTTATTGTCTTACCTCTTCAGGCCCGCGCTCCCGCCGCCCCTGCTCTTACCGGTCGCGCAAGTCACGTTCGACGGCGTCGCCAAGAGCTATTCCTTTCCAGGGCTCGTGACCGACGGCAGGAACTTGTACTTCAACGAGTGGCCTTCCGGACGCTACTCGGAAATTCGACTCCTCCAGGTGCCTGTCACGGGAGGAGAGACCGCAGTTGTCCCAACTTCGTTGCCTAACCCACTGATTGCCGATATCGCGCCCGATTATTCCGCACTGCTCGTCCTCATAGGCACTGGTCCACTCGGTAAACCTCGGGATCGAAGGCTTTGGCTTGTACCCCTTCGCGGTGGTACTGACAGACCGGTGGGGACCGTCCGGGCACATGGCGCTGCCTTTTCGCCCGATGGGCGAAAGATCGCTTATGAGGCCGGGAATGGCCTGTTTGTGGTCAGATCCGATGGGACCGAATCGCACAAGATTCTTACCGTGGGAAACAAGACCGGCAACCTCCGCTGGTCGCCCGACGGCAGAGTTCTGCGGTACGACGAGGTGCCGCCGGCTTATCGGCTCGGATGCTCAATTTGGGAAGTCGGGGAGGATGGCTCGGGTCCCCATCGTTTGCTGCCCAACTGGAACTACCGGGTATTGCAATTCGGCGGTGTGTGGACTCTGGACGAGAACTACTACCTCTTCCGAACATTGGACGCCCTGGGCAACCAATGGGGGAGTAGCCTGTGGACCATCCGCGAAAAGGGCAAGCTGTTTCGCAAAAGGAGCCGCGAGCCAGTGAAACTGGCTGCAGTGCCGGGGCACCTCGGCGCCTACGCGCCCGGCCTGCATGGCAAAACGCTCTTTGTCACGAGCTCCGACGCACGGACCCGGCTCATGCACTATGACGCGAAGTCACCCCGCTTTGTGCCATACCTTGATGGTATTTCCGCCAACTCCCATGGTTTCTCCCGTGACGGACAGTGGATCGCCTATTCCAGCTATCCACAAGGGGAGTTGTGGCGCAGCCGGCTGGACGGGAGCGAAAAGCTACAGCTTACTTCACTTCCCCTCCGAATTGGATATCCGCGCTGGTCGCCGGACGGGAAACAGATCGCTTTCGATGCTTATGTTGAGCACGACGCTCGCCTCCGAATATATCTCGTACCGGCAGACGGCCACTCGCCTCCCCATGCCCTTCCTGGTATTGCGGGTGAATCACTGGAGCAAACGCCGGACTGGTCGCCGGATGGGACCAAAGTGGTCTTCTCGGGCACACCTCGGGATGCTGCCACCCCCGGCGGCGTTCACGGCGTCCATGTCCTGAACCTGGCCGATGGGAAGCTTTCGACTCTGCCGCAATCGGAAGGAGTCAGCAACCCTCGCTGGTCGCCGGACGGACATTATATTGCGGCGAGGTCGGGCGACCGCAGCGTCGTGCTGCTCTTTGACTTGCATTCGCAAAAATGGAGGCCTTTGGCTAAGTTCTCAACCGGGTTTGGAAATCCGGAGTGGTCTCGGGATGGCGCCTGGATCTACTTGATTAGCCTGCAGCCGCAGGCGCGCATCATCCGGGTTCGACCGGCAGACAGTCGTGCCGAAACGGTGGCAAGCTTGAAAGGCGTTAGGGTCAGGCCGTACGGAGTCCTTGCGCCTGATGGATCACTGGTGTTTCCTGAGGACGTGTCGTCCGACAACATCTACGCCCTCGCCTGGCAGTGAGCGTTGAGGAGTCCATCAAGCGCAGATTTCGCGATGTAGTTAAAGCGAGACCGCTAAAAATGTGGGGCCTCACGCAGCAATCGCCTCCAGACCGGATTGGTTTCCGGAAGGCAGAAACTCAGGCGTTAAATTTCGTCGAACTGGATTACGGTTGAGTGATCCTCTTGGCCAGTGGATATGAAGTTTCTTGGCTGGGCGGTGAGAACAATAATCCAGGCTGCGGAATTGACAGAGCCGACGACCGGTGAGGAACCGCTTGAAGGTGCGGGTTCGGCGGTGGCGAGGGTTTCAAGAATTGGGTAGACCGCTTCATCACCGTAGCCCATCGCAATTTCAGTATCGCCCGCCGCTAACTCCAGAAAGGCGCCCTGCGCCGCAAAGTGCCAGGCGAGACTGGCGCAGAGGCGGACGGCCCGCTCGAACTTTTCCAGGTTTTCAGCGGAGAGACTGGGCAGGCGATTGTCCAGGATCAGCCGGATGCGCCGTTCATCCTCACGGTTGAATTCGCGCGCTTTCACGCGCTGGGCGCGGGCCGTGGCCTTCCAATCGATATTTCGAGCGGAATCGGACTGGCGATAGTCGCGCAAACCGTAGAGGTCCTGGCCACGGTCATCGCGGCTGAGGCTTTGGATTTCACCGGCGAGCGCGGGCGGAATGGCGCGGAAGTGCTCCACCGGAGTAATTTCCGGCAGCACCAGCACCTCCTGCCGCGTTTCAATCTTCCGCTTCTTGCGAATGAAGCCGAAGGGAAACTTGGAGCTCAGGATGAAGCCGTCCTGGGAGTAGCGTCCGCGTTTAGAAAACCGAAGCTCCACATCCTGTTCCAAGGTGGAAGCCTTGGGGAGATAGGGGAAATAAACCGGAGTGGCAAGGATGTTCCCGCTATCTTCCACGCTTCTGGATTGGCGCCGCCAGGATGATGAGGATCGCCCGGCGGAAGCAACGGTGAGTGAATAGGATGGCAGAATTTTCTTGCTGTTTTGAAGGTGCAGCCGGCAGACAATCGGTTGCCCAGCGAAAATGTGGGGCGGCAATGACATTTCCAGCTTGATCCCGCTCAGCACCATTCGCGACAGGATCCCGGAGCCCACAATCGCCGCCAGCATGATGGCAAGAATGAGGAATAATAGGTTGTTGCCAGTGTTCAAGGACGCAATGGCAATCACCAAGATGACCAATAGATAGGCGAGCCCCTCGCGGGTGACCTGATATTCAATGTGAAGCTTCAGACGGCCATTTGTTATTTGCCGGGCCAGGAAGGGAACGGACTTCAGTGCGATGTATCCCGCTAGGACGAGCGCCGTCCCAGCCAGAATGGAGGCGGCGCGGAAAGCACCCTTTTCACCCAATGCTGTCGCATAGAGCGCCAGAAAAAGAGAGAAGCAGAGCCCAGTGGCGGCTCCCAGAAAGGCTCGCCAGCGGAGGCCGCCGGGATTGCGCCTGCCGACAGGGATGCCGCTTTTCATCTGAGGTGCGAAGGTGTTGGTTGTTCCCGGTGCATTTAACGGCATGAAGTTTGATGAAGGGAGACTGCCGGACGAAACCCCGGCGGATTCGGCAAAGCTCGAACCCCCGATTCCAAACGACTCACAGTGGTACCGGGATGGAATCAACGATCTCCTGAAGAATTTCCTCCGCAAGATGAATACCCTTGGATAGGGAGGACTGCCGCTGGCTCAACACACAGCGGTGAGCAAAGACCGGCAGAAACAATTGCTTGAAGTCGTCTGGAAT
>CALCEB010000073.1 GCA_937900045.1 uncultured Acidobacteriota bacterium | reverse complement strand
GTCATGAGCTGCGCCTTGGGAAGCCCCTGCGTGTAAATCAGCGGATACAGGACTGCGCACCCGATAATGATCCCTTCCACGATATAGGCAATCGGCATCGTGGCGCGCTTCCAATTCTTGGTTTTGTTTGCTGAGTAAATCAGATAGAACATAAAGCCCACAACGCTGAACAGGACGGTCAGGATAATCCAGAATACCGGGTTGTAATGCAGGTGGCGGCAATCGGCGATGATATAGCAAAACATGAGGGCCGTCAGCAGCAGAGGCAGACCGCCAAAAACCACCGACTGCAGCACCAGCGCCCGCACCGTGTCCGGTGGTCCCAGAATGGTGGAGACTCCAAAGTACCAGGCCAGGTAACCGAGTACGCCCACTCCAATGGATATGATCCAGTGGGTGCCATTCAAAACCGGCGCCCGTTCAACGGATGAGTCGAGCAATGTATCGCCAATCATAGCTGCTCCTCCCTCGAAGAAATCCGCGCGTTTGCTGGCGCGCGGTCCGGGCAAAGTCAGCGGCGGGCGCCCGCAGGTTCGCGGGCCGCGAGCCGGGGGCGTTCCGTCACTATACCACGCCCCGTCCGCTCCTGCCAGTAAAGCACCACTGGACTTGCAATCGCGAATGACGAATAAGTCCCGACAATCACGCCGATCACCAGCACCAGCGAAAAGCCGTGGATCACCTCACCGCCAAACAGGAAGAGGGACATGACCGCGAGGAAGGTTAGTCCCGAAGTCAGGATCGTCCGGCTCAGCGTCTGGTTGATGCTGCGGTTCACCAAGTCCTTAAAAGACTCCCGCTTGCTCAGGTGCACATTTTCCCGGATTCGGTCAAATACCACGATGGTGTCATTCATCGAATAGCCCACCAGGGTCAGCAGCGCGGCGATCACCGTAAGTGATATTTCCTTGTTCAACAGTGAAAAAATACCCAGCGTGATGATGACGTCGTGAAAAGTGGCAATCACGGCCGCCAAGCCAAAGACCAGCTCAAACCGGAACCAGATATAGAGCAGCATGGCCCCCAGCCCGGCCAGCGTCACATAAAGCGCCTCGTGGCGCAAGTCGGAACCCACTTTCGGTCCCACGATCTCCGTATTAAAGACGACGTAGCGGGAAAGATAGAAGCTATTCTCCAAAGCCGAAACGACCTTACTATTCACTCCGGGCACGGCCTGCAACTCGGAAAAGTTCTCAATCAAGCCGCCGCGCGGCGGCTGCTTCCGGTAGTCCACCATCGCGTTGGCTAAGTCCGTATATTGCTTTTGGGCTTGGTCCGTCCCCTTGCCCGCCAAATTCAATGGGTCGGCCACGGTCAACTGCTCGGCAACAGATTGAGCGCTGGCATTGTTGAAGTCGATCTTCCCGGCGGGGCCGGTCCCATAAAGCGCCGACATCGCCTTGACGATGGCTTGCTTGCCGGCATCCAACTGGTTCGCGGCAGCGGTAGTCCTCAGATCCAAGCCGATCAAAACTTCGTTCTTGCTGGCCAGATCGTAGCGTTGAAGGGTGGCATTCTTCAGGCCTTCGCGGGCAAGCTCACTGCGAATGGCTTCGTAGTTAGGAGGCTGGGCCAGCTTCACATAAACCAGGGTTCCACCCCGGAAGTCGATGCCGTAAGCCAAGCCGTGATGGGCGATGATCGAGATGACCCCGATCGCCGCGAGCGCCAAGGACAGGCCGATAAAATACCACTTCTTGCCCATCCAGTCATAATTTGGATTGTGAAAAAACTCCATGCGATC
This sequence comes from uncultured Acidobacteriota bacterium, assembly GCA_937900045.1. Classification (GTDB taxonomy): domain Bacteria; phylum Acidobacteriota; class Terriglobia; order UBA7540; family UBA7540; genus CALCEB01. The sequence goes on along the minus strand of CALCEB010000073.1, from coordinate 40,563 downwards.
TTGCCTTCCCTAGCCCAAAAGTATTGACACCGGAGATTGTACGGAAGTTCCCGCCTCCGGAATTAAATGCTCAACGCTTCGCCCTTCACGTGGTGCGTGAGATGATAATCGAAAATCACCCGCGATACAAAGACTGAAGTGAAAACATTTGCAATCAGACCGATCGTCAGGGTAACGGCAAACCCCCGGATGGGCCCCGTGCCGAAAGTAAAAAGGATGGCGGCGGAAACCACCGTGGTTACGTGGGTATCCAGAATGGTTCTGAAAGCGTGCTGGAAACCGCCGGCCACGGCGGCGGGCACGGATTTCCCCAGCCGGATTTCTTCACGGATCCGCTCAAACACCAGAACGTTTGAGTCCACGCCCATGCCCACGGTCAGGATGACGCCGGCAATACCAGGCAGGGTGAGCACCGCGCCAAAGTAAGCCAGGGCCGCGACCAGGATCAGCAAGTTCAGCGTTAACGCCACGTCGGCGTTAATCCCGGCTTCCTTGTAATAGATCAGCATGAAGCCAATCACCGCCACGAACCCGACAATGCAGGCAATCACCCCGTGGCGAATGGAGTCCGCGCCCAGCGAAGGGCCAATCGTCTCTTCTTGCAGATACTTGATCGAAGCGGGCAACGCCCCGGAACGAAGCGTCAGGGCCAGATCGGAAGCCTGTTGCACTGTGAAGCTGCCGGTGATTTCGCCCCGGTCGGAAATCTGGCCGTGGATGACTGGTGCGCTCACCACATGCCCGTCCAGAACGATCGCCAGCTCTTTCCCGATGTTCCGCTGCGTCACCGGCCCGAAGCGCGCCGCGCCGTCCCGGGTGAGCGTGAAGTTGATGTCCGGCCGCCCGTTTTCGTCCTGTGAAGGCTCAGCGCCACTCAGGTCGCGGCCGGTTACGGCAGCGATTGAATTCACGATGTACCACGCCTGGCCGCCGCCGTTGTCATTGGTACCAGGAAGCAGTTGAGTGTTGGGCGGGAGGACGCCGCCGTGCGCCGCCAGCGCCGCATCCTGCGTCGGATAAGGTCCGTCCACGACGATCTTCAATTCCAGCATGGCGGTTTGCTGGATCACGTCCTTCACGTGAGAAGGATCATTCACGCCGGGCAACTGTACCACCAACTCGTAATCTCCCTGGCCATAATCCGCCACTTCGGGCTCGGTCACTCCCAACGCGTTAATACGGCGATAAATGGTTTCCCGCGCCTGAGTGAAGGCTTCATTCTTAATATTCGTAGCTTCAGTCACCCTCATCGCCAGTTGGCGCGATGTCGGGTCGCCGGGAACCGGTTCCAGCGTCCAGCCGGAAAAGCCGTCCCGCACGATAGCATCCACGTCGCCTGAACGTTGTTGCGGCACGCCTTTAATCAGGATGTGCGTCATATCGGTCTTCTGGACGTCCGCAAACGGAATATTTTTGGTTTTCAGGTCGTCTCGCAACCGCTCGAGCGCCAAGTCGGTCGAGACATTCAGGGCGTCATCCACTTGAACCTGCAATACCAAGTGAGTTCCGCCTGCCAGATCCAAGCCCAACTTGATGCGGTCTTGAATGTTTTGCCGGAGTTGCTGAACGTTGGAAGGAAAACCAATAACCCCGAATACGCAGGATAAGACCACGATCAGGATCACGATCGTGCGGTTTCGTATGCTGTTGCTCTTCATATCTTAATGGAATAACCTTTCATAAATATTACCCATAAAATTGACAAGTAAAGCGTAACGGAAACGATAGCTCCCCCTCCGGATGGCAGTTCCGGGAAATCTTTCAGCACGCTTCATTTGTCCGCCGTCACTGTTCGCTTGCCACTCGTCACTTGTCTCTTGGCACTGCCTTTAAGACTTCTTGCCCTTCACCACAGCTTCAGCCTTATCCGCGTCCTCGACGCGCTTTCCGCCATCACCGGACGGCTCGGCCTGAAGTCCGGCAATCGAAGAACGGAGGACATCCACTTTCACCTGGCTGGCCACCTGCAATTGCACGACGCTGTCCCGGAAACCCACAACCGTGCCCAGCATCCCGCCGTTGGTAACGACTTTATCCCCCGTTTTGAGCTCAGCCAACATCGCCTGCGTCTTCTGCCGGTTCTTCGACTGAGGGCGCAGCACCAGGAACCACCAGATTAGAATGATAGGGCCGAAGAGCAGGAGAAATCCGGTAATTTGTCCGCTGCCGCCGGGACTGGCCGCAGCTATGAAAATGGAGGGAATCAGGGTACATCCCATCTTGCTTTCAACCGTTCAATTGGATTTTGAAGTGATCCATCTTAACTCAGCAGAGGAAGAGTGCGGGTGATTAAAGCTTTCCTTCTCATCTCCGGTTTAACGCCGGTTTTGTGCCATCCAGATCAACTCCGAAGCCGTGCACTGGAAAGAAATTGCCCGTAGACTCCTGCGCGGATAGCCTGCCTGATTTTGTACATGGTGTCAAGGTAAAAGTACAAATTATGGAAGCTGGCTAATGTCGCAGCCAGCATCTCCCCCACCGTGAAAAGGTGGCGAATGTAGCTCCTCGAATAGCGCCTGCACACGAAGCATCCGCAGGCTGGATCCAGGGGTCCGGAATCGCGCGCATAACGCGCGTTCTTGATGACAACCCGCCCCTCGGATGTAAAGACGCAAGCATTTCGGGCATTGCGCGTCGGCATGACGCAATCAAACTGATCGATGCCACGAGCGACTCCCTCCATCAGATCCTGGGGCGTTCCCACCCCCATCAGGTAACGCGGCTGGTTGTCCGGCAGAAGACTGGCAGCAAACTCTGTCACGTCGTAGGTGGCAGATTTTGACTCACCCACCGAAAGCCCTCCCAGAGCATACCCTTCGAAACCAATTTCCTGGGTAGATTCGGCGCTCTCGCGGCGAAGATCCGGGTCAATTCCGCCTTGCACAATGCCATAAAGCGCGGGCATCCCCAGTCCGGGGTCGGGAACGGTCTTTTCGCAATTGGCCAGGAAGTGCTCGCGCGCCCGCCGCCCCCATTGCGCGGTCAGCTTCACCGCCCGCCGCGTGGCCTCCTGCGACGCGGGATAGGGTACGCATTCATCCAGAATCATCATGATGTCCGAGCCGAAGCCAAGCTGCGTCTCCACCGCTGTTTCGGGTGACAGAAAATGCCTGGAACCGTCTAGATGTGAGCGGAATTCATAACCTTCTTCCGTCACCCGCCCCAGGCCCTTCAGGCTCATCACTTGGAAACCGCCGCTGTCTGTCAGGATGGCACGCGGCCAGCTTATAAACCGGTGCAAGCCGCCTGCAGCGCGAATCGTCTCTAATCCCGGCCGCAAATACAGGTGATAGGTGTTGGAGAGAATGATCTGCGCACCAAGCTGCTCCAGGTGCTCCTGGCTCAACGACTTCACCGTCCCCGCTGTGCCCACGGGCATGAAACACGGAGTCTCAATCGTGCCGTGCGGAGTGTGAAGCAACCCCGTCCGTGCCTTGGTCGCCGGATCACGAGCCGTAATCTCAAATTTGAAATCCTGAGCCATTTATACACACGGTTGTAAGTTGGCGACGCTCGGTTCTGTAGCGCCGGTCTGTGACCGGCGGATTTCGCCGCTCCCTGCCAGGGCAAGCTCCGAGCGGCGCTACAGCGAATGCCCGTCGCCGGCTTATGTCCTCATACATAGAAATCAAGAACGGGCATCCCGCCCGCATTCCTGTCTGCGTGCTTTTCCCTGAGAGCGAAACGCATCCAGATCAGCAACCGGGACGCTCGCGATTCAATCATCATAGCGAAATGTCGCATTTTGACACATTTCTGAAGAATTCCGAACGTCGCGGCGCACAAACTCGTCCACAACTCTATGAAAACATCGCCCCAAAATATTCTGTCTCGTTTGTCTCACTCGTCTCACTTTTCCCATTTCAATCTGCTAAGCTGGGAGGTTATGACAGGAAGCCAAATGGCGGGAACCGGAATTGAAGTAGCACACCAACGCAACGGAGCGTTGGTGTCTCGCCAACAGTCACTGGAATTTCCATCATGCATCTACTCAAGCCATGTCGCCGGGATGGCAGGGCTAAGTCCGTGGAACCTGCCTGCCGAAAGCAAGAAATGTTCTGGACTGGGCTCCCGGAACCGGGGAAACCTTGGCGAAGAAAAGCAGCATCAGACCACTAAGGGATTCCTTTCATTACCAAACCTAAAACCTATTGAAAAAAAGGGGTTATTCTGTCGCCTGTGGAAATCTTTGGTTTGGCTTTGGGCGGTTTCTGGTTTGAATTGGCTCCGATGGCCACGGTACCGGCGTCCGCGCGCTATAAAGTACCGGCCTGCCGCCAACCACCCTGGACTGGTTTGCTTATCAACCCTGGATTTAATAGAATTTAATGCAAAGGACCAAGCGAGGCCTGCACCCGTGGATAAACAGCACAGCGTCTGGCGTTTTTCAAACATCCGGTTCAGGACCCGGCTGGCCCTGATTCTGTTTCTCACCATGGCCACCACCAGTGCCATTATGGTGATGACCTACATTCGGATCAGCCAGCGCATTCGGACCTATGTAAACGGCGTGGCGGAGGACTTGACGGTGATCAGCCAGGTGGCAAAAGTCACAGACCAGACCGCGCCGCAGATGACCGAAGAGCAGGTACTCGATAAGTACATCCGCGTGCTGGAGAACAATGGTCTCACGCGTCTGCCGGGCAGCACTATCAGCGTCGTAACGCCCAACGGAAAGATTGTCGGCAGCACCAACCGCAAACAGATTGGCAAAAAAACTAAGATCCGCAAACGCCGTCTGGTAGCCAAGCCCGACCTGGTAAAACTGTTCTATAACTTCAAGGATGTGAACGCCGATAGCGGTGTGCAAGAGGATCAGTACACGGTACAGTTCCCGCTGACCAAAGGCGATAAGGTGATTGGCTACCTCACCTTCAAAGGCATCGGCGATGACGCAAAGACCCTGTTGCGGCGCAATTACGTCCTGGCTTCGTTTTGGATTTTCCCGACCATGCTCGCGGGCATCTTTGCCGCAGTTTACCTGGCGTTCCGATTCACCCGCCCGGTGGACATGTTGGTGGAGGGCGCCAAGCAAGTGGCGCAAGGCAATATGTACGTTTCGCTGCCGGTGACGGAACACGACGAAATCGGCCGGTTGGAGCAAACTTTCAACCAGATGGTGGAACGGCTTCGCGAAAGCCGGACCCTTCAGGAGCGGCTGAATGAAGCTGAGAAGCTTTCCCTGGTCGGCCGGTTTGCGGCCACCGCTGCCCACGAGATTCGCAATTCTTTGAACTTCATCAACCTCAGCATTGACCAGATTCGCATCAAGCAGGCTTCCCTCGCCGCCGGCCGCGAAGGGACTGCTTCTAGCCGCACCTCCGGTGAAATCCAGCGCAACCTCACGAATGTGAAGGATGAAATCAGCCGGCTGAACCGCCTGGTGAATGACTTCCTGAGCATCGGACGCCAGACCCCGCCCATCCTGGCGCCGTGCGACCTGCGCCAGACGCTGGCTGACGCCGTGGCGATGGTGGATAAGCAAGCCCACACCCAGGAGGTTGAAATCGAATTGGACGTACCCGAGGGTCTGCCGGTGATTGACGCCGATTCCGGCCAGTTGAAGACCTGCTTCCTGAATATTCTAACCAATTCCGTTCAGGCCATGCCGCGCGGTGGAAGCGTCCGGGTCACCACCCACGAAACCCGGGAAAAGAACGGCACGGGAAAAATCCGGATGTGTTTCTCCGATACGGGTCCAGGAGTTCCCGCTGAGAACCGCGAAAAGATCTTCGCGCCTTATTTTTCAACAAAGACCACGGGCTTCGGCTTGGGCCTTGCCATCACCCGTAAGATTGTTGAAGATCACGGCGGCCGGATTTACGTTGCCGCAACCCCCGGGCCGGGCGCCGAGTTTGTCATCGAGATCCCGATGAGCCACGCTTCGGTGCAGCCGGCGGAAATGGTGACTGCATAGGCCATTTGCCATCTTGAACAAGGCGGAAACTCTACGCCTTTTCCGAGCCTCCGCCCGGAGAAATGGACTTTGCGAAGGAGCCGGTTAACGGCGGCATGCCGTCGCTTTTTTCCGCCCTGAGACTGCAAGCAAGCTTGCGGTTTGGGAAAGCGGGAGCAAGCCGCACTCCATATGTCGCAGGCGTCGAGATCAGCAATCCTTTGTCTATATTGGCCGGGAAGCGCCTGAAGAACCCTCAGCCGTCGGCTTTCGGGTCGCAACCACCCTGGGTTGTCTTTTTCTCTGAATACTGACCGCTAACTGCTAAAGACAATATGCCCGAAACTAGCATCCTGATCGTTGATGACGAAGAGCGTCAACGCGAGATTTACCGGGACATCCTCGAAGACGAGGGTTACGGAGCGGACACAGCCCCCAGCGGCGAAACGGCTCTGCGCCTGATCGGCCAGAAACGCTACGACCTGGTCATTACCGATCTGAACCTCACCGGCATGAATGGCATTCAGCTTCTCAGCGCCATTCTCCAGGCCGATCCCACCGTTGCCGTCGTGGTGATCACCGGATATCCCTCCATTCAAACCGCCATTGAAGCCACCAAGAAAGGTGTCTACACCTACCTCGAAAAGCCGGTGGATCGTGAAAAACTGTTGAATGTGGTCAAGGACATTTCCGGACGCCTCAGCAGTCTGCGGCAGACCATCCTCGGAAATTCACCCGCCACCAAGGCCATGCTGCGCATGATTTCCAAGGTCGCCTCCACCAGCCACACGGTTTTGATCCTGGGGGAAAGCGGAACGGGCAAGGAACTTGTGGCGCGCCAGATTCACCGGCTGAGTCCCCGCCGCGATCGTCCATTCCTGGCGGTCAATTGCGCCGCGCTCACCGAGACGCTGCTCGAAAGCGAGCTCTTTGGCCACGAGAAGGGCGCTTTTACCGACGCGCATCAACAGAAAAAAGGCGTGTTTGAGCGCGCCCATCTTTCCACCCTTTTCTTGGATGAAATCGGCGACACCAGCCTGAGCATGCAGGCCAAGATTCTGCGGGCGCTGCAGGAGCGCGAAATCCTGCGCGTGGGCGGGACCGAAGCCATTAAGGTAGATGTCCGCATCATTACCGCTACCAATCGCAATCTCGAACAATTGTTGAAAGAAGCCAAGTTCCGCGAGGACCTTTATTACCGCCTGAAGGTTATCCCCATCAACTGCCCGCCTCTGCGCGAGCGGCGCGAGGATATTGGAGTGCTCGCTCTCCACTTCATGCAAAAGGCGGCGCTGGTTTCCAACCGCAAGTTGAAAGGTATCTCGCCCGAGGCTTTGCAATCGCTTGAAGAATATGCATGGCCGGGGAATATCCGCCAACTCGAGTGGGCGATGGAGCGCGCCGTGCTGCTGGGCGAAACGGACCAGATTGAGCTGGCCGATCTGCCCCCTGAAGTTTTGCAGCCTGCCGCTCAATTGGCCGCGGTATCCGGCGCGTCCGCCAGCATAGCGGCCGCCGCTACCTCAGGCTTCGAACCCGTCATCCCTGAAGGCTCGTGGGAGGAACACGAAAAAGCCAAGATTCAGGAAGCGCTGCAACGCACCAACGGCAACATCACTCGCGCCGCTCAATTGCTGGGCATGACTTTTCGAACGCTTCAGTACCGGCTGGAAAAATTCGGGATCAAGCGGGCGTGAGCAGATTTTGCCGCCGGCCCGGCGGCGTTTCAATTGCAAGTGCGGCCACGTTCCCCGCCCTCAGGCGACCGCGAAGGCTGGCTCTATGGTTATCGCGGGCAAGACCCGTGGGGCTAGCTTTAACAACGGCAAAATAAGAGGACAAAGCATTTGAGGAGGTGCTCAAATGGCCCCGGACGCGCGTTGGTTCTTTGTCTTAGCGAATCAGGCTTGGATTTGGATTTTAGCTCTTACCGCAGTCATTCTGTGGATTATTTGGAAATGGCGCCGAACCCTGTTCCGGCCTCTGGCGTGGGCGCTTGCCGGCATGTCGATTGCCACGTTTCTGGTCGCCGGCAACTTTTGGTGGCACGCCAGTCAAAGCAAACAACTGTCGCCGGTCGTCTCCGGTTCCAGCGATTTGGCTGCCGAGGTGAAGAGTAAACTGGAAAGCTACGAAAAGCGAGCCGATGACCTGGAGAAGCTCCTTTCGCTTCTGGTTGGCATGACGGCGGTGTACGGCCTCGCTCTCGGACTCAACGGTTATGTGCAGGCCGAGGATTCCAGACAGAGACTCGAGCGCATCAAGGACGACGCGATCCAACAAGCCAACCTCCTGGCTGGCCGGCTAACCCAGATCGAAAATGATGCACGCCAAGGAGTTCAGAAGCTCCCGGGCGAGATTGATGGTCTCAGACACGACGCCGAACACACGCTGAACCGAATCCAGGACAACGCCAACCGGCAGGTGGAAGAGTTCGTCCATAAGGTCGAGAGCCGGTTCCCTCTTTTGTCGGACATCGACATCGGTATCCGCGCCATCGTGACGCGAATTACCCATTTATTTCCTGTCATTGACTGGACTGAGGAGAATTACGAAAAGTTGCGTCCCGAGGACAAACAGGAAATTCTGTACTACGAGAAAGCGATCGCGGCGCTGGAGCCGTTCGATCTCGGGCCAGTCCGCAAAGAAGTCTCCGGGATATTTCACGGTTTGGGCAACTTCTATGGCGTGAAGTACAAGACTGAGAAAGAGGAAAAGGAAAAAGGCGCTGGCAAGCCGGCTCCTCTTGAAGACGATAAGGAGCGATCGCGGTTCTATCTTGACCGTTCATTGCGTCAAGACAGCAAAAATGTTGGAGCGATCAATGACCGGGTTTTCTTCGCGCTGAACATCGATCCGAACGCCCATGAACTCTCAAACGCCCGGGAACTCTGCCACTCAAGCCTGAGTCTGGACCCGGAGCAACAGAGAGCAAGGTACAACCTGGCTTTTATTGTCCACACAGTCGAAAAAGGTTATCAGCAAAGCGTCGCGTTGCTGACGGAAGCTTTGTCCAAGACGAAGTGGCAACTGAATGAGCCAGCGCGCCATTACTTTAGTATTCTTTATAATCGCGCATGCGCCCAGGCACGGCTAGGGGAAACGGATAGCGCCCTTTCTGACCTTGAAAAGGCAATTCCCCCGGCAATCCCTTCGGATCCACGGATAAAGGATCAGTTTTTAGCGGATATTCGGTTGTTAAAGAAGGGTTTTCAGCAGGATATTGAAGCGCCGACCACTCAGAATCCCTTGGGTGGCGACCTTTACGCGATCTCAAAAGATCATCCTCAAAAGCTGCAGGAAATAGCCGAGAGGCTCAAGCAGTATTAAATTAGTGAGGCATCGTGATATCAGTCATGGCCAGACCTCGTTGTTTCATAAACAATCTTAAAACAGAACGGCGCCGTTGTCAAGGGTAATACATATCATGTAACTGTTTGAAATTAATGGACTTGAATCAGCCGGCCCTTGTCCGGCCGCCCTCCGTGGCGTCAGGTCATCTTTATCGTCTTAAATTGGCTCAAACATGAGAATTAAGCTACAAGGTATCACTCCCCAAATCCAGTGGCGCGCTGTCCAATTGCCGGTCATGACTTTTCGAACGCTTCAGTACCGGCTGGAAAAATTCGGGATCAAGCGGGCGTGAGCCTGAGCGAAGCGGGGCAACCCTTGCGAAGGTATGACAGAACATAGTGCAAATATTGCGATTCAAAGCCGGTTGGGAGCGCCACTCGGGACGATGGCCGCCGACTAGAAGCCGGCGCTGCCCAAGCGGCTCTGGCGGTGGAGTCAAGAGCGAGAACTCCACAACGGCGTGAAGCCACTTACGTGCTTCACGATCGCCCGACAGAATGGCAGGTCCCACCGGCGATCCCAAGAAGATGACCGATCCAAGACCCAATCTTCTCCGGACTGCGACTGGAACTCCACCTGGGGAAACGGCAACAACCTCGCCATTCTCGCTGGAAACAGGGATGGCGCTGCTGAAGTCGCGGATTTTTGTTTCGAATGGCCAGAGATAGTCGATATAAGGCAGGGAGCCTATCGCGCCAGCCGCCGGTTGACCCGGCGTTGAACTCGCGCTCAGGTCGAGCCGGGAAAGCGATTGTGCTCCCCGATGCTCCCAAAGTGCAACAGGAGGTTCGGCATCAATCGAAAAATGAGACCGCAACATGCGGCGGTGATCCTCAAACTCCGAAAGGTCATGGAAGAGCGCCCCAGATTCAATCAGGATGGAACTCCCGGACTCCGCCACGTCCCGAATTCTTCTGGTAATGCCGGTTCCACCGCTTGCCAGGCCGGGAACGATGATGAGCGGGCAAAAAGGTATGGAGTCTGCTGGGACCCGCTGGTATTCAGCGCCAATTGCCTTCAGGCCGAATTCATACCCGGCAAGCGACTCCGGCAACCGGCAAGACCCTTGGAGATCGGCCAAGACGATGCTGGATAATTCAAATTGGGGGCGGGCAAATCTCCGCCCGAAGCTGCTACGAGCGAATCCTGCCCATGGCAGGACTGAAGAATAAGCCGCCACGGTCCCCAAAAAAGATCTGCGGGTGATGGTCATAAGCTGGCCCTCATGAAAAGCCCTCAGCGGCGTAATGTATCATAGACAAGCGAACGCACCAATCTGAATTGGAAAGAGAGAATTTGATGATGAACGTCTCCCCGGGCAAGAAGAAAAGTCTGACGGCTCTCAGCGACACTCGCGGTGTGATTGCCGCCATGGCGCTTGATCAGCGCGGCAGGTTGCAAGCCCTGATGGCTGCTGCGGGAGGCAACGAACCCACCCAAGCCATGATAGAGGAGTTCAAGACCGCCGTCACCCGCGCCTTGAGCCCAAAAGCCAGCGCCATCTTGCTGGACCTTGAGTTTGGCCAGCCCGCCATGAAGGTTCGCCACCCGTCTACAGGTTTGCTGATGACTTACGAGATGGACAGTTACACCAACCACCGGCCAGGCCGGCGGCCGGCCATCATTCCGCAACTCTCCATCCGGCGGCTCAAAGAGGCCGGAGCCAATGGGATCAAGGTGCTGCTCCATTATTCGCCCTTTGCGGACCAGGAATTGAACGATGAGAAACGCGCTTTTGTGGAACGAATCGGTTCAGAGTGCAGAGCGGAAGACATCCCTTTCTTCCTTGAAGTCGTGGGGTATGACCCCAATGGGTTGAGCGAGCAAACGCTGGAATATGCGCGGCTCAAGCCGCAGATTGTTTCGGGAGGGCTTGCCGAATTTTCGCGGGAGCGATACGGCGTCGATGTACTGAAGGTCGAGTTCCCGGTCAATTTGAAATTCGTCGAAGGCTCGCGCTCGTTTGCGGGCAATAAAGCCTATGCGCGGGATGAAGCTTTGGAATTCTTCCGGCAATCGGGCGAGGCCACAACCCGCCCCTTTGTATATCTTAGCGCGGGCGTGAGCAATAACGAGTTTGTGGAAAGCCTTGCTCTTGCCGCCGAAGCGCGCGTTCCTTTTTCCGGAGTTCTCTGCGGGCGGGCCATTTGGAGTGACGGAATTCAAGCTTACATCCGGCAGGGCGTTCCGGCGCTTGAGGATTGGCTTGAGACGGAAGGGAAGAAAAACATTGAGGCGGTAAACTCCCAACTGGCTCAGGCCACGCCCTGGTTCAATCGCTCTCTCCCATGACATCCTCAAGAATGGGCGGGATCTCGATGGGACCGGCGAGCGGCGCAATGTATTCCCGGAAGCTCGGGCGGACAGTTCCATGGGCGCCAAGATATTGCCGGGGAAGCATGCGCTCGTGCTCCGCCACCAGCTCAAGCGGGACAAGATCGAGTAAGCACCGGTAACGCCGGCTTTCCGCTCTTGTGAATTTCACCATCATTCCGCTGTGGCCAGCCAGCACCGATCGAACCGCGAATCGGCCCGCCTTATGGGACTCGTCCGCGTCCACCAATGATGCGCAGGGCGAGAACGAACGGCAGAGCAGGCCCGGCTTCTCACTACGCGCCCGGACTTTCAAGGACTTGCTCGCGAGTTGAGCAAGATATTGGGCGGTGTTCCCCGGCAACGGCCGCCCGCGCGCGTCGCGGCTGTGGCCGGCTGAGCCTCCGATCATCCGTCCGGATTTGTTGCGCAAACCCTCGGAAACTACGCCGAGTGCCCATCCCAGGCGCCGCAGCGTCCGGTCAAGAACAGTCAGAAATAACTGCTCATCCAGAGGCCGCTCGGGCGTGTAGATGAAATGCGGAGGATCATCCGGCCGTACGCGGGCCAGGATAGTGGCCGCTGCGAGCCATCCCGTGTTTCTCCCCATCACTTCAAAAATGCTGACCGGAGTCGGCAGCGCCCGCTGGTCAAGTCCCGCGTCACGCACGGCCATCGCCGCGAACCGGGCGGCGCTGGGGTATCCGGGGCAATGATCGGTGTGGCGGAGGTCATTATCAATAGTTTTCGGAATACCGAGCGTCAGCAGTTCGTAACCTTGCTGGTTGGCCATTCTTTGAATTCGCAAGAGAGTGCCCATGGAACCGTTGCCGCCCGTGTAAAAGCAGTAGCGAATCTGGCGGCTGCGGAAGAAGTCCAGAATATGACCCATGTCCTCGCCGGTCATTGGCCCCCGGTAACTGCCTATCAAGGATCCGGGAGTGCGGGCAAGGCGGGAAAGAGGCTTTTGAGCCATCATGAGCAGATCCACCACGTCACCGCGGAGCACGCCGCCGAGACCCCATCGGCCTGCCCACAAATGGGCAATCCCGCGCCTCCGGGTCTCTTCAATCACGCCGAGCAAGCTCATGTTCAGAACCGCGGTGGGACCGCCACTGTGAGCTACAAAAGCGCTGGAATTTCTCAAGGATTCCACGACCTCCCCTGCTATTTGACCGGACACATTATGACCGGAGGACTCTGATTATACGCACCTTGCACAATCTTGCTACAAGTTTACCTTTGACCAACCCTCCTACCTGTGTATCTTGGGATTGATTTCCCCCCTCGCTTTGCGGCCCTTCGCGCCGCGAATAGTCCCTGAGACCGAATCCGGTTGTTCCATGTCCTCTGAAGCGGTGAAAAATCCATTCACTCCCGTCGTCTTGAGCGTAGCAGATGGACGCAGCAGGACACGATCTAACAATTCGTGTGGACGCGACGCCGTATCTGATCGCGCCATTTCAAATCCTTTTGGCTTGAATTTATGCCTTTTTCAGAGTTGGTTGGTAATCCAAGTGATAGAGTCCTTAGGGAGGGTTGGACTAGTGAAAGAGTGCCGTGGGTTTCCGAAGTCCAGGCGTTCAAGCAGCCGGGGCCGCTCTGGTTCTTGAGTTTCGATTCCCCTTTTGACGATTGACGGCAGGTTCATTACAATAGGCAACTTCTGCGGGCGAGTCCGTGAGCCCTCTTGAAAAGTGAAAGGACCCGAGACACTATCAGGCGGAAATCATCCGGACCGGAAAGGAGCAGCGAAACGAGATGCGCGACACATTGGTTTGCCTACTTGCGGGAGGCGCCGGCGAGCGCCTCTATCCTCTCACCCGCGACCGCGCAAAACCGGCTGTTCCCTTTGGCGGGATCTACCGCATTATCGATATCACCCTTTCCAATTGCATTAACTCAGAGTTGCGCCGCATTTTTGTGGTGACGCAATATAAAGCTCTTTCCTTGAACCGGCACCTGCGCGAAGCCTGGAATTTCATGGCCTCCGAACTCGGGGAATACGTTCAGGTGCTTTCTCCGATGAAGCGGGTGAGCGAGAGTTGGTACCAGGGGACGGCGGACGCCGTCTACCAGAATCTTTACTCCATCGGCAGCGAACCTTGTAAACACGTCCTCATCCTCTCCGGCGATCACGTCTACAAGATGGATTATCAACTGATGATCCAGCAACACGTGGATGCCGGGGCAGACGTTACGGTGGGAACCATCGAGTTCGACCGGTCAGAAGCCAGCCGCTTTGGGATTGTGGAGTTGGATGGGACCGGCCGCATCACCGGCTGGCAGGAAAAACCCGCTGACCCGAAGCCCTCGCCCCACAACCCTGACAAATGCCACGTCTCCATGGGGATTTACTGCTTCAACCGCGACACCCTGATCCAGGTGATGATGGAGGACGCTGAGGACCCCCAATCCGGTCATGATTTTGGCAAGGACGTGATTCCCCGGCTGATTGAAACGCACCGCGTCTATTCCTATAACTTCGTGGACGAGAACAAGAAAGAAGCCCAATACTGGCGGGACATTGGAACCGTTGAGGCCTACTACGAGGCGAATATGGATCTGGTCTCCGTTTCGCCGGTCTTTAACCTCTACGACAAGGATTGGCCTCTGCGGACTTATCAGCGCCAATATCCGCCCGCCAAATTCGTTTTTGCCCAGGCCGGAACTCGCATGGGCACCGCGGTGGATTCCATCGTCTCTCAAGGAGCCATCGTTTCCGGGGGGCGCGTGATGGGCTCGGTGCTTTCGCCGGACGTCCGGATCAACAGCTATACGGATGTTGAGGATTCTATCCTTTTCTCGCACGTCAGTATTGGACGCCATTCGCACATCCGGCGAGCCATCATCGACCGGCACATCCATATCCCGGAAGGCACCACGATCGGGTTCGACCCGGATGAGGACCGCAAGAAATATCATGTGACCGAGACGGGAATTGTGGTCGTTGTTCCGGAGCAACGCTTTTTTGAAGAGCCTGAATGAATGAGGACGGTTCAGAAGCAGCGCCCGCTTGCCGCTCGACAATGAGCCAGCTCACCAGGATCGTTGGAGCGAAATGGTCCGTACCCAGCAACGCTGAGTATAAATGCTGAAACCTGTGTAACAATTTCTTACGATTTCTGTTGAAAGCCGACCCGGTAGGGTTAAACTGCTAGTTTCGGAAACAGAGTTTACAAATGCAAGGCGGGTAGTGGTGCGTTTTGGCGGCTGTAGCGGCGACCTCTGAGCGCCGAATTTTATTTATCAACACCTTCCGGCGGTCCGAGACCGCCGCTACTGCAAACGGACCCACTACCGCAAGGCGCAAAACTTCAGGGTTGGAGAGTGCAAAAATGCCGAAGGTTTATGACGCGGTGGTGGTGGGCTCGGGTGCGGCGGGTGGCATGGCTGCAACGGAGCTGTGCCTGAAAGGACTGAAGGTTCTTCTCCTGGAAGCGGGACCGGACTTAAACATCGAAACAGATTTTCACCACCACACCAAACGCTGGGAGTTCCCTTTCCGGGGCCAGATCCGTCCGCTCGAACGGGCCAAATACAATTACTCGGCCAATGAATGGAACAAGCCCCACTTCATTAATGAGCTCGAGAATCCTTACACCGGCAAGAAATACGTCTGGGTGAGGGCACGCGCCGTGGGCGGCAAAACTCTGCACTGGGGCCTGGTTTCCCTGCGTTTTAGCGCGCGAGACTTTCAAGCGGCAAGCTACGACGGCTATGGAGAGAATTGGCCGGTTACTTATGACGACATGGCGCCCTATTATACTCGCGTTGAAAAGATGATCGGCGTGGCGGGCCACGCGGACCACCTTGAGAACAATCCCGACAGCTCTTTTCTGAAACCCGTGCCGTTCACCTGCTCCGAGTGGATTTTCAAACGCGCGGTTGAGGCCGCCATTCCAGATCGCCATGTCATCTACGGCCGCACGGCAACCGCCACGGAGCCCATCAATGGCCGGGCGCCCTGCCACTATTGCGGCCATTGCGGGCGGGTTTGCAACGTGGCCGCATCCTTCAGCTCCAAAGGCGTCTTATTGCCCATTGCCCAGAAGACCGGCAACCTGACGCTTCGTCCCAACGCCGTGGCGTGGAAGGTGCTGACCGATGGCGAAGGGAAAGCCAAGAGCGTGCTGTTTGTCGACCGGCTTACGCGCCAGACCCAGGAAGCATACGGCAAGGTCATTGTTCTGGGCGCGGGCTCACTGGAAAGCACCCGCATTCTATTAAACTCAGGCAACCATGAAAATCCCTCCGGTCTTGCAAACTCCAGCGGCGTTCTGGGCAAGTATTTCTGCGAGCAGATCATGGCGGGTGACATCAGCGGCATCGTTCCCCAACTCAAAGGGCTTAATTCACCTTCCGATGACGCGCGGCCCGATGGAAGCGGTTTTTACATTCCGCGCTTCCGGAATCTGAAGACGAAACAGCCTAATTTCATTCGCGGTTACGGGTTCGAAGGCGGTGGAGGAAGCGGCGAGATTCCAGGGTTTGCCTTGAAACTTCCCGGATTTGGCGCAAAATTCAAGGCCGACGTCAAGAAATATAACGCCACGGTCGTCAGCATCGGCTCCTTCGGAGAAATCCTGGCGCGGCCTGAAAACTATGTTGAAGCAGACCCGGTGGTGAAGGACGCCTGGGGTATTCCGGTCCTAAAGTTCAACATTGAGTGGGGCGCCAATGATCTGGCCATGGCCAAGGATATGGTTGAGACTCAGCGGGAGATGTTCAAGACAGCGGGGATCGAAGTGATTGACGAGAGAACCCAGCCGCTGCCTCCCGGATGGAGCATCCACGAGGCAGGCACGGCGCGGATGGGCAACGATTCGAAAAAGTCGGTAGTAAACAAATTCAATCAATGCCACGACGTCAAGAATCTCTACGTGGTGGATGCAGCATCCTTCGTATCGTCCACCGAAAAGAATCCGACTTTGACGATTCTGGCCCTCTCCATGAGGGCAGCGGATCACATTGAGGACCAAATGAAAGCGGGCGCCTTTGGCTAGGATGTGCGCCTGTTCAGTGACCTTGAATCATCCCCTACTATTACGATGTTGAATCGGTTGGGAACGCTGTCAAAAGGTGACTGCTGCTGGCAGTGCCTGGGATTAGGGCGTGAGCCCCTGAGCCGCTCAGCGGCTCATAATACTTCTTCTTGCCTTGGGAATTGGCATTGCTGAAGCGGTACCCTGACGGCGCACGGTTCTATCCAACCGGTAATACTAACTGGATGCGCAAATCTGGTAAAAGCGCTGACCCTTTGTTTGGGGACTCGTGCGGTTAACAAGGCGTGGCTCCTTGCTGTTCTTAGCGTCGGGCGTGGTGGGGCGGCGATTTCTTCCTGTTAAACCTCGGGAGTACTCGTCTGTTCGGCTTCCTTCGACTCACCGCAAACCACGCGCGCAGCAACGGGCTAATCGAACCCATGAATCATCTCAGTTCATCGGATTTCTCATCGGCATTTCAGCAAGTCGCAGGCCAGCGTGGCGCAAGCCTCAAAAAACTTGCCCAAATTCTCGACTTCGACCCGGCTGAGTTGCAGAGGGTTCTGCATCCGCTCTCCAAACAAGGATTGCTGAAAAAGGACGGCAGCTTCCTGCGCCTTAACCCCGGCTACGGCCGGGTAGTGGGCGTTGACATGGGCGCCAGTCACCTGCATTTCGCATTGTCGGATTACAACGGCAAAATCCTACTGGAGGCGGACCAGAAAATTCCACCCGAGGAAGGCCCGCGAAAGATCACCGAACGGATCAAAGAAGGAATCCGGTCGATTGCTCATGCCGGCGCGACATCCTCAAGCCCTTCAGCCCGGGGCGCCAGATTGCAACATTCGCGCTTGAACCTCAATCACACTCAAACTCTCCGGGCGATTGCCATTGGCGTCCCAAGCCCCGTCGACGTCAAACGCGGTGAGGTATCCTTCGCCAACAATCTCCCCGGCTGGAGAAAAATCCCTCTTGGCCAGGAGCTGGAAGACGAATTCCAGGTGCCCGTTTTTCTTGAAAACGACGCCAACATGGCCGCGACCGGCGAGCACTGGCGCGGGGCAGCACGCAATGCCGGAACCTTTGTCTTCATTGCACTGGGCACCGGAGTGGGATCAGGGATTTTTGTGGATGGACGATTGGTGCGCGGGCGAAGCGGCGCCGCCGGAGAAGTCCACTTGATGAATCTTGAGTGGCCGAGATGGAACGAGGACTTCGGCGATGTCGGTTACTTTGAGACCCACGTGTCCGGCATGGGCATCGCCTCCGAAGGCCGCAAGGTTTTGAACTCCACGTCGTCCAATGGAGCCTCGGGGCTTGCCGGGGAACGGGACGCTATGTTCGTCTTTGATGCCCTGCACCAAGGGGATTCACGAGCGTGCCAACTCCTCGAGAAAATTTTCACGATGCTCGGCGTGGGCGTTGCCAACCTGGTCGCGGTGCTTGATCCGGAGATGATCGTGTTCGGAGGCGGAATCGTTATGGGAGCGCCGGAGCTCCTGGTGAGTACCGTCAAGAAAGTCGTAAAGAGAATTCAGGAAGACCCGCCGAAGATCCGGATTTCCGAACTGAAGGGCCGCGCCCAGATTTACGGGGCGATATATTCCGCCTTGAGAATCGCAGCCGAAAGGCGGCTGAAAAGCCAAGGTTGAGAGAGCAGCCGGCCTGGCACCCATCACCCGGCTCCGGTCTCATGTCGCTCCGCCCGGCCGCCCGGCCGAATTAACCCCAATGCTGTTCACTTAACGAACCTCGCTGTAGTGCCGGTATCCTCACCGGCGGATTTCGGCGCTGAGGACAGCGCCGCTACAGAAGATCGCAGGGGACGAGCGCCGACTCCACCGTAAGTGAACAGTATTGGAATTAACCCGGAAGATTCAGGATTTGCCGTCGAGACCGTCAGGGCTCTCCGAGGGGAGTTCGTGTGCGACCTGGGTCAATGGGGTTGAATCAAGCCTTTCTTCACGGCATAGAGAACCAGCTCTGCGGTCCGGTGGATGCCGAGCGTCTCCATCACTCGCGCGCGATGGACGGCCACCGTATTCACGCTGATATTCAGAAGGCTGGCCACTTCCTTGTTCGACTTGCCTTGGGCAATCAATTGCAACACTTCTTTTTCCCGCAAAGTAAGACGGTCATGGGAATCGGCGGCCCCATCTTGCAACGTTCCCGCTTT
This sequence comes from uncultured Acidobacteriota bacterium, assembly GCA_937900045.1. Taxonomy (GTDB): domain Bacteria; phylum Acidobacteriota; class Terriglobia; order UBA7540; family UBA7540; genus CALCEB01. The sequence goes on along the minus strand of CALCEB010000073.1, from coordinate 21,839 downwards.
CAAGCCTTCCACCAGGAGATTTGAGATTCCCGGACTCATGTAGGCATTGCCTTCGGCAAGGGCCAGAACCGCACGGGTCAGGTCAAGCTCAATAGCATCTTTCAGCATATAACCCTTCGCGCCCACTTCAAATGCCTTGCGGACGTAGGCTTCGTTCGAATACATGCTCAGGATCAGCACCCTCGTCTCCGGGCTGATCTTCAATATCTCTGCGGTGGCTTCCAGCCCTCCGAGCTCAGGCATGGAAAGGTCGAGCACCGCCACGTTGGGCTTGAGCTCCCTGGCCTGCTCGATCGCGGCAAGCCCGGTGGCGGCTTCTCCCACCACGGCAATGCGAGGATCGTCTTCCAGAATTCTCCGGAAACCGTGGCGGACCAAGGTATGGTCGTCCGCCAACAGGACCCGGATTTTCTTTTCCTGATTCGGACTTGGAGTTGAACTCATGTCAAACCCTTTCCGCAGGAGCAAGGACCGCCTGGGGCAAGGGAATCAGAACGATGACCTCTGTTCCCTTCCCGTATATCGATTCGATCCTTAATTCCCCGTCCAGCCGTTGCGCGCGCTCCTGCATTCCCATCAGACCAAAACCTTCGCCGGCGGGACGGTTCATTTTACCTTCAACATCGAAACCCGTGCCATTATCTCTGATCCAGATATGCAAATTTTCGGTATCTTTCTTGATGAGGACTCGAGCTTCCGATGCTTTGGAATGCCGGGCCACATTTCCCAAGGCCTCCTGTACAATACGGTAGATATGGATGGATTGGTCCCGTGGATAGGATACGTCCGCGATGGAGGTTTCCAAGCGCGCGTCAATTCCCGTTTGTTTGGAAAACTGGGCCAGAAACCACACAAGTGTTTTCATCAGACCGAAGTCGTCCAGGATCGTGGGCCTCAACATCTGGGACCGGTCCCGCACGCTCTGGAGTGTTTCTTCCACAAGATTTTTGACGGTCTGGGCATCCTGCAAGAGTTCGGGATCCGCCGCCTTGGCTCTTTGCCCGATCCGGCTCAGCATAATGCCTACCGCAGTCAGGATTTGTCCAAACTCGTCATGCAGATCGTGCGCCACCTGCCGCAGCGTCTCCTCCTGCACATCAATCAGCTTCCAAGAAAGCTTGCGGAGCTGCACGGACTGCAATTGAAGCTTGGTCGCGAGTTGCTTCAGCTTCTTGTAAATGGTGCGATTCGCCTGAAGGGTATAGAGCCCTGTTCCAACTGCTATCAAAAGAAGAATGGCCAGGACGATCAGGTTTTCGCGCTTGAAGTTGGTATAAACCTGATTGATGCGCTGGTTGGCTGCCACCTGCGCCTGATCATTCATCACCAGGAGCCGCGCTACGATCTCGCTAATTACAGCCCGGCGGCTTTCCAATTGGGTCTGGATCATGACGCGGGCCTGGCGGTCGTGCCCTTCGCGGGCCCGTGCAAAAACCTGGTCCGCCTGCTCCCAGAAACTCAGAAGGTCTGACCGCAGCTCCGCATATTTGTCATCGGTCAGAGTGGTGCTAAGGGCAAACTCCCGCTCGAGGGCCAACGCGGTCTCCATGTCCCCTCGCAAGCGGTTGAATTCGGGCTTCCAGTCATGAATCGGATACTCTAGGTGCTCCAAGCTCATGTCACGGAGCGAAATTCCCAGTTCATAGGCATCATTTTGCAGGCGGAGCAATTGGAGTGAAGCCTTGCGGTTCCTTTGCACCACGTTCACCTGAAAATCCTCCAGCCAGCGGATCTGCCGGGCCGTATAATAGGCGAAAAAAATGAAGATGGATAAGATGATGCACAATCCAACCCACAAACGGGTGAGCGGCGACGGGATTTCCTTAATCAGGTCGTGATTGGACTCGGTCTGGCTCATATTTCAATCAGATTGACTCGCGCAAAGAACTTGGACCCAAGAAGAGATGATCTCTCCCCCGCTGCCGGATGCAACCTCTTCGCGCCTGCTCCCCACTCAATATACTATCCTAAGCCTTCTTGCTTCAATCGAGTCAATTTTCAGGTAGTGACGCAGTTTGCTGTAGCGGCGCTCTATGAGCGCCGGAAACCGTTGGGGATACAAGTTCGGCGCTCATAGAGCGCCGCTACAGCAAAGAAACTGAGACACTACCAATTTTCACGGGCGCTAGGGTCCGGTTAATCAAAATAAACGCTCAGTCTAGTCAGTGCTGACTATTGACTAAAAAGAGGGGGCTAGATAAGGTGCAGGATGCCCCAGTGGGCTGACCTTAACAAGCCTAAATTACAGACCCTTGGCGAATGAGCGGCGGCCAAAGAGGGCAGAACGCATAGGGATGGCTTTCTGCGCTTCAGATGGGTTGAAGCAGTGCCGTATCGAACATGGCGATGAGCACGCTGAACAAGAATGGATGGAAGAGTCTGGCAGGCGGCGGCCTGTTGGTCCTGACCGTTCTACTGACCGTCAATTCCGCCTATTTGGCGGCCTTCAGTACTCCGGACATGTTTTACATCGTCAACATGCTTCTCCATCTGGGACTTGGAGTGGCTGCGATTGTCCTGCTGCTGGTTTTCCTGGCCCGCAACGCTGCCTTCTTCAAGGGCAATTTAGGAATGGCTCTGGGATCGAGCGTCCTTCCGGCGGTTGCTTTTGGGGTGTACCTGGCCATTTTCGGAATGACCCGGGCACATTCGTTCGAACTCTATAGCCACGTTGGCTTCTCTGTGCTCGCTCTTCTTCTGCTCGTAATCAGGATTCGGCCCGTAAAGGCGGCAGCAAGCATTCTTACCCTGCCGAGCCCCGTCTGGCATTGGACGTTTGCTTTACTCCTGCTTTCCGGCGTTCTTTACGTTGGCGTCGTTGCCTATCATCACTTCGACCCGAACCCCAATAATTTCATCCGCAATCCGGCCACAGCGCCTTTGAGTATGATCCAGGAAGGCGGTGGCGTGGGTTCCCTGGCCTTCCCCAGCTCCGCCCAAACCTCCAATGGCCAGACGATCCCCGCAGACTTCTTCATGGATTCCAAAGCTTGCAAGCGATGCCACGCGGATATCTACCGGCAATGGGAAAGCTCGATGCATCACTACTCGTCCTTTAATAATCAGTGGTATCGAAAAGCCATCGAATACATGCAGGATACGGTTGGAGTGAAGCCTTCCTTATGGTGCGGAGGATGCCACGATCATGCCCTGGTCTTTTCGGACCAGATGCAAACTCATCCCATCCGGGAAATCGAAGAGACGCCGGCCGGGCAGGCGGGCCTCGGCTGCATGTCCTGTCATGCCATTGTTCACGTCGGCAGCACCATGGGCCAGGGTGGATTCGTGGTGGAGTATCCTGCCCTGACCCGGTTCGCCGTGAGCAAGAATCCCTACATGCGCATGCTGCACGACTATCTGGTCAAACTTGACCCCAAACCTCACCGCGCTGTTTTCCTGAAGCCATTCCACACGGAGGCGAGCCAGGTTCCAATGTTCTGCTCGGCTTGTCACAAAGTGCATTTGGATGTTCCCGTGAATCACTACCGCTGGCTGCGCGGATTTGACGAGTACGATAATTGGCAAGCGAGCGGTGTTTCCGGCCAGGGGGCGCGATCCTTCTATTACCCCCCCCATCCGCAGGAGTGCGTGAATTGCCACATGCCTCTGGTGAGGTCCAACGATTTCGGCAACATCCACGGCTTTGTTCACTCCCACCGTTTTGCCGCCGCCAACACTGCCGTGCCCACCTCCTACGGCGATGAAGCCCAGGTGAAAGCCGTTGAGAACTTTTTGAAAGGCGCGTTGCGCGTGGATATTTTCGCCCTTGCACAGGAGCCGCCTAGCGGCGCCGCCAATGCAGAGATGGCGGGGCCGGCGGGCAATGCGCCCCAGTTGTCCACCACATTCGCCGTGGGCGAGGAGTCCGCCAGCGGCTTTTCCGCGGCGGAAACCGCAGTCGTTCCCCCCGCCAAGTTAATTGCGCCGCTGGGTACAGTGAATGCTTCTTTGAAACAGGGTCAGACCGTTCGAGTGGAAGTCGTAGTACGGACGCTCAAGCTCGGCCATTTCTTCCCGGGCGGCACGGTCGATGCTTTCGATTGCTGGCTGGAGCTTCAAGCGCGTGACGACAAGGGCCACATCATCTTCTGGAGCGGAGCCGCGGCGGACGGTGGCAAAGGACCCGTGGATCCCTCCGCTCACTTCTATCGTTCCTTGCAGCTTGACGATCACGGCAACGTCATCAACAAGCGAAACTCATGGTCGACTCGCGCCGTCATGTACGCCCGCCTGATTCCTCCCGGCGCTGCCGATACGGTTCATTACCGGCTCAAGATTCCCAAAGACTGTGGAGACAAAATCACCCTCACCGCCAAGCTGAATTATCGCAAGTTCGATTGGTGGATCACCCAATGGTCTTTCGCCGGGATTCGCAATCCTTCGGACTCCCATCCCGGCGTCACCAAGAATTATGATGACGGTACATGGGTCTTCACAGGTGATGCCTCCAAAGATTCGGAGAGCATTAAAGGCATACCCAATGTTCCCACCGTGGTAATTGCCCGGAGTCAAGTCACCATTCCGGTTGTGACGGATGAGCCCGCGAGTTTTGAGGAGAACATCCAATACAACGCGAAGGACTGGCAACGCTGGAACGACTATGGAATTGGCTTGCTGTTGCAAGGCGATCTGAAGGGAGCTGAGCGCGCGTTCCGGGTGGTGACCCGGCTCAATCCGGGTTATGCAGATGGTTGGGTGAACATCGCGCGAGCCCTGGTTCAAGAAGGAAGCACGGACGCCGCCAAGCCGGTTCTCGAAAAGGCTTTCCAGGATAATCCCAAGCTCGCCAGCGCCCACTATTACGAGGCCCTGGTCCTGAAGGCGGATGGCAATTATCCCGCCGCTTATCAGCAGTTGTCCGATGCCTCGGCTCAATATCCCAATGACCGCGTTGTCCGTGATGAGATGGGACGGATGCTTTTCCTGCAACGCAAATATGCCGTAGCAGTCCGGGAACTGGAGAAGACCCTGAGCATTGATCCGGAGGACCTGGAGGCGCACTACAACTTGATGTTATGTTATCGCGGCCTGAATGAGGATGCCTTGGCGGACCGTGAGGTCAAACTCTATCTCCGCTTCAAAGCTTATGAAGCCTCTGCCGCCATCACCGGGGCCTTCAAACTTTCCCATCCTTGGGACAACAACGAGGCTCAACCGATTCACGAGCACGATTCAGTCAATCTCAAATCCCTGGTCGCAGGAAATTACGCGGCGCCCGATATGACCCAGGAGATGCACGCTTACCTTATCCCGAAAGCTAAGACTCCACACGCGCTTCCGAAGGGCGGCAAGCGCGCTGCCGGGTTGAGTCTCCCCGCAGTCCCACCCGATCCGCGAAGCGCCTCGATGCCAACTATGCTCCACGGGGGCAATCGCTGATTTGACACAGAATTCCATAACTCGGCGAAATTTCCTGGCAGCCCTCGGGCTCTCCGCCGCATCCTGGCCGGCAGGCCGCATCCTGGCCCGCAGCGCGGCCGCCTTCCCCGGATCATTGTTTTCTGGCCCTCCTGTCGGCAACTCCATTCATTTTGTAGACATCACACGCCGGGCCGGAATTCATTTCATTCAAAATAATGGGGCCTTCGGCAAGAAATTTCTCCCGGAGACGATGGGCTCCGGTTGCGCCTTCATCGATTACAACAATGATGGCAACCCCAGCGTTCTGCTGGTCAATGGGTCGGATTTCCCAGGCCACCTCCGGCGCCACTCCACCCTGAAGTTATACCGGAATAACGGGAATGGGACCTTCACGGACGTCACGGCGAAGGCCGGATTGAATGTTGAAATGTACGGCATGGGCGTTGCGGTGGGAGACTACGATAACGACGGCTGGGACGACATTTACATCACCGGTCTGGGCGAAGCCCGCCTCTTCCACAATGAGCACAACGGGAGCTTCAAGGACGTCACCAAAAGAGCAGGCGTGAATAACACGGGCTTTGGCGCAAGCGCCGCCTGGCTGGATTATGACCGCGACGGCAAGCTGGACCTTTTCGTTACGAACTACGTTCGCTGGTCCGAAAAGACAGACCTTTACTGCTCGCTCGACGGCCACACTAAATCTTACTGCACTCCCGAAGCCTACCACGGAGATACGTGCAGGCTGTTCCACAACCTGGGAGATGGCCGGTTTGAGGACGTGACCGGCAAAGCGGGCATTTACGATCCCACCAGCAAGTCGCTGGGCGTCGCCGTGATTGATTATGACGGCGACGGATGGCCGGATATTGCCGTCTCCAATGACACGCAACCGAACAAGCTCTATCGCAACAACCGCAACGGGACGTTCACGGAGCAAGCCGTCCAGGCGGGAATCGCGCTCAGCGAGGACGGCATCGCCCGCGGCGCCATGGGCATCGACTCGGATGATTTTGATGACTCCGGCCACCCCAGCCTTGCCATCGGCAACTTCTCGAATGAAATGCTGGGCCTTTATCACAACGAAGGCAATCGCTTCTTTATTGATATTGCCCCCTCCACGCCGCTCGGGCGCTCAAGCCTGTTATCTCTTTCGTTCGGACTCTTCTTTTTTGATTATGATTTGGACGGACTGGAGGACCTTTTCGTCGTCAACGGCCACATTGAGCCCCAAATCAACCGCATCCAGCCCCAGGTGAGCTATGCCGAGAAGCCGCTTCTGTTCCATAACGACGGCCACAGCAAATTCACAAATGTCAGCATGGAAGCCGGCTTCACCCAACAAATTGTGGGACGCGGCGCCGCCTACGCCGATATCGATAACGATGGCGCCCCCGACCTGCTGGTAACCACCAACGGTGGGCCGGCATACCTCTTCCACAACGCGGGAGGTAGCCGTAACAATGCCATTCGCATCAAAACGGTGGGGACGCGCTCCAACCGGAATGGCATTGGCGCCGTTGTCCGGGCCAGTACGCCCGAGGGCACCAACCGGCAGACCGTCCACTCGGGCTCCAGCTATTGCTCCCAAAGCGAACTCACCCTCACCTTCGGTCTCGAAAAGCTTCAGGAGGCTGATCACGTGCAGATCGATTGGCCCAGCGGACAAAAGGACTACCTGAAAAACCTCAAGGCCAACGCCACTTACACGATTCAAGAAGGCGGGAAGATTCTCTCCACGAGACCGTTTAAGCGATAGTTTCCGGCCCCAGCTTCAGTCCTTCAACATTGGCCACAGGAATGGCTTCAACTCATAGGGCCAGATTGCTTTTTTCAAGGACGCCCATCGCGCCTTCGTCTTCCGCCCGCCAGTCGGCGTCAAAAAAACTGTCTCACCTGTCTCACCACGCTCTTTCCAATCTGCTATGCTGTGACGGAGGTGAAGGCCAAAAAGGAAATATGGTTATGGCGGAGTCTGGTTTGCGCTCCTGCTGCGTCTTTACATCTTCGCGCCTCTGCGTCTTTGCGCCTTGGCGAGAAGCCTTTGACTCCTTCACAGTTTCTCTGCGCCCGGGCTGGCGAGCCTCCATATCTCGCGGTTGTTTTCTTAAGAGCGCTTGTGTTTCTTTACTGGAAAGGATGCTACAAAGAAACTTTAAAAATGACAAAACGAACCGGAGAAGTTATTGAAAACAAAGGATTGCGTTTGTAAACTCGCGCAAAACGAACCGGAGATTTGCACGATAATTGACCACTTCATGGCGCAATTTGACCCATGGACCGGGTCGAGCGCCTTCTTCGTCTTCCGTGTTTGGAATGGCTAACGTAATATATTAACAATAACACGCTAAAGTTTATTGACAGCGTATGGCTCTGAAACAGCTTCCCGCCTATGTCAGTCTGGCTGGCGTTGCGTGTTTCCTGGCACCCGGAAGTCTGGCCCGGATTTGCGCGCATCCCACAACGGTGAATTCCATGTCCAAAAGCCCTGGTTACCTAAGCAACATCGAGGTCACGTCCCGATTCCTGACGGCTGACTTTGTCCCGGACGGCAATCTCACAAAGCCCGAGTGGTCCCATGCTCATCGGATCCGTTTTGATCACAATTGGGCCGGGAATCTTCATGATCCCGAAGCCGCTACCGAGGTGGCAAGTCTTTGGAGCAAACGTTATATTTATTTCGCCTATTGGTGCCGGTATTCGACGCTAAATCTTTATTCTGGCAAAGACCCATCCAAAGATTTTTGGGGACTATGGGAACGCGATGTGGTGGAGGTCTTCATCAATCCGCAGCCTCAACACATGAACCATTATTATGAGTTTGAGGTCGCCCCCAACAATCTCTGGATCGATCTTGAAATCAACCTTGACCGGAAGCCCTTCAACGACGCCGGCTGGAATTCCGGTTTTGAACACGTAACAAGAATCGCTGCCGCGCGCCACGAGTGGACCTGCGAGATGCGCATACCCATTCCAGCCATTGCTGGCGCGCACCACACCCCGTCACCCGGCGAAGAATGGCGGATCAACTTTTTCCGCGCCGACGGCGAGGGAGACAATGAACAGCGCCGGCTGCTAGCTTGGAGCCCGGTGCCTGGAGAAAAACCCAACTTCCACGTGCCCAGCCGGTTTGGGATCATCCGCTTTGTGAATTGACAGTGTCTCCGGCGGCGCATCGTCAGGGGATGGATGTCTCTCCGATTGTTATGTTTTTGGCCTACAGCATACTTTTCACGTTTGGCCTAATCTTCATCGCCCCTTTCTATGTGTGGCGTTACCGGCGAACATCGCAGGTTCGCGTCTCTCTTGGTGAACGGCTGGGCCGGCTCGCTCCCGAATTCAATCAGGCCACGCCGGGTTGCATCTGGATCCATGCCGTTTCCGTCGGTGAGACCCTTGCCGTGAGCGGACTGGTGAAACAACTGCAAGCGCGCTTCCCGGATCGCAAAATTTTCATGAGCCACGTAACACCCACCGGCCGGACCGCCGGCGAGTCCCGTCTTCCGAATATTGCCGGACGCTTCTATGCGCCACTCGATTGGTCCTTTACGGCCCGCCGGGCTTTAAGATCATTGAAGCCATCTCTGTTGGTAATTGCTGAAACCGAGATATGGCCCAATTTGATTCGTGTCGCGCACGAACGAGGCGCGGCCGTGGTCTTGGTGAATGCCCGCTTATCAAACCGCTCGCTCAAGGGATATCGCCTGGTGCATCCGTTCATGCGCAAAGTGTTGGAATCAGTGGATGCCATCTGCGCGCAAACTGAGGAAGATGCCAGCCGTTTTCGCTCCCTGGGCGCACGGCCGGAGAAGGTGTCGGCGCCCGGAAACTTGAAATTCGATTTTGAACCCTCTGCTCCGGGTGAATTCTCAATCTGCCTGGAAGCGGCTTTGCGGCAAGCGGACAGAGGTCCGGTCCTGATCGCCGCCAGCACCATGCCAGGCGAAGAACCGTTGGTGCTCAAAGCCTGGCAGATGACTCGGACCGAATATCCCAAGGCCTTGCTAATTCTGGCCCCCCGCCATCCAGCGCGGTTCGATACTGTGGCCGGACTTTTGCAAGCCCAAGGCCACAACCTGGCGCGGCGGACTTCGCTCGAACCGGATGAAGAGAAAATCAGAATGGGCTTAGCCTCTGCCGGAATTCTTCTGCTCGATACCATCGGAGAGCTGGCCGGAATGTTCCGCCTGGCTGACCTTGTCTTCATGGGCGGAACGCTGGTTGCAACCGGCGGGCACAATATCTTGGAGCCTGCTTATTGGGGCAAACCTATCCTGTTTGGTCCACACATGGAGAATTTCCGGGAGATTTCCCAGCTCTTTGTGACGGCACGCGCTGCCCTCCAGGTTGAGGATGAAAAGAACCTTGCGGAACGGTTCTTGCAATTGCTTCGGAACGAGCCGCGCCGCAAAGCGCTGGGCGAATCCGCGCAGCGCCTGCTCGCAGAGCAATCCGGCGCGACGGACCGGATTGTTGGGACTCTCACCGCCATGATCGCCCAACGGGAATCAGTCGCCATGAGCACGGCGGGGGGCAAGCCGCAGTGAGAAAGCTTCTTGCGCCCGCTGCAGGGCTTTACAGCTTGGCGGTCAGGCTTCGAGCCACCGCTTATTCCCGGGGATGGCTCAGGGTTCGGGAACTCAATCATCCCGTGGTGTGTGTCGGCAACCTGACGGTGGGCGGTTCCGGGAAAACACCTTTGGTCGCGGCCATCACCCAACTGCTGGTGAGCCGGGGATTCAAGCCCGGAATTCTGACTCGCGGATATGGACGGCAAAGCGGGGCACGATTGATCGCGCTGGTGCCCGGTCGACAGCATGACCCGGACCCGCGCGAAGTGGGCGATGAGCCGGCTCTGCTGGCGCGGGCCTTGCCGGGAGTTCCGATAGTGATCTGCGCGGACCGTTACCGGGGCGGACGGTTTGCCGGGCAACACTTTGGAGTGAACATTCACCTGATGGACGATGGATTTCAACACTTCGCTCTTCGCCGCGACATCGATATCGTCGCTGTGGACGTAACCCGACCGTTTTTTGAGGACACCCTGCTTCCCGCCGGCCGGCTGCGCGAGCCGGTCTCCGGCCTGCGGCGTGCTCACCTGGTAGTATTGACGCGGGTTGCTTGCGAGGATACCAGCCCGCTAGAAAAGAGGCTGCTGGCGGTTAATTCCAATTTGCGAATTTTCCGAAGCCAGACTGCCTTACAAGGATTTCTGAAGGTCCCAAGCGGCAAAATTCTTCCTGCTGAAACGTTGCCAGTGGGTCCGGTTGTCGCCTTCTGCGGCATCGGAAATCCGCAAGCCTTTTTTGATGATCTTCGCCGGTGGAGGTCGAACGTTCTCTTCACCCGCAAGTTCCCCGATCATCACCACTACACGAAGAACGATCTCACCGGGCTCAGCCGCGATGCCATTCAGTCAGGGGCAACCGCTCTGGTGACAACGGAAAAGGACTTGTTGAATCTGCCCCGCAACTGGCAACCCGGCGTTTCGCTGTTTGCGTGCCGGATCGAGCCGCATTTCACGAACCAGAAGGAATTCGAGGATTGCCTGTTGCGCCTGCTGGAAGAGAATCGGGTGCGAAGAGCGGCGGCAATGGGACCTTGATTCAAAATCAAAAGCTTCTCGTTTTTGGGTAAACTGGAAATGAGCGATGACCATCCTTCGCAAGTGCTACCTCAGCAATCCGCATAAGATCATGGTGCGCTCCACCAACTGGATCGGCGATGCCGTCATGAGCTTGCCGGCCCTGGAAGCGCTGCACGAGCGTTTTCCTGACGCCGAAATCGTGCTGGTGTCAAAACCTTGGATGAGCGAGGTCTACAAGAATCATGCGGCGGTTGACCGGCAAATCCTCTACGATCCTGAGGGGGAACATGCCGGCCGGCGCGGATTCTCCAAATTGATCCATCGCCTGCGGGAAGAGGATTTTGATGGCGCCCTGCTTTTTCAAAACGCTTTTCATGCAGCTTGGATGGCATGGAGGGCGCGAATCCCGGTTCGCCTGGGCTACGCCCGCGATGGGCGCAGCGCATTGTTGACCGGTGCGATCGAAACCCCTCCGCCCGCCGCCTATGGCCACCAGGCTTATTACTACCTGCATCTTCTCTTTCGCGCCGGCCTGATTGACCAACCGGAGGCGCCGCGGCCGCTTACAGAAACCTGGCTCACCGTGGACGACACCGAGCGGACATGGGCGAAGAGAGAACTGGACTCGCTCGGACTGCATGGACCGCGTTTCCTGGTGGGAGTTGCGCCGGGCGCCGCCTTTGGCCCGGCAAAGCGCTGGCCGGGTGACCGGTTTGCCGCCTTGGCGGACCGCTTGGTGACCGCATTAAATGCCGACATCCTGATCTTCGGCTCCCGGGCTGAGAAACACACTGCAGATGAGATTGCCCGGCAAATGGAACATACGCCCTCGGTGCTGGCCGGGGAGACCACTCTGCGGCAATCCATGGCTCTGCTCGAATGCTGCCGCCTGGTGGTGACGAACGATTCAGGACTCATGCACTTGGCTTCCGGTCTTGGCCTGCCGGTGGTTGCCACCTTTGGCTCGACGGATGAGCGATCTACCGGGCCGTTGGGTCCAAACCCGCGCATCGCCAAGCACCGCGTGCCTTGCAGCCCCTGCGGACTGCGGACGTGTCCCATTGACTTCCGTTGCATGGAGGGTTTGAGCGTAGCCAGCGTCTACCGCGCCACGCTGGAATTGGTGAAGCAGCTTGGGATCACCCACGACCGGCCCGTGCAGCATAAAGGACTACGCTAAAACGGAGCGTTGCGACGGCGCCGACGCCGCAGTCATGGGTTCCCGCGGTTCGATATGTCTGAATCGGGGTTTGTAAAGCCAAATGACCGGCGCTCATATGTTTTGAAACCGGCAGGAACCAACCCGTTGGCGTGGATAACTCTGATGTGCAGAATGCTGGAAAGGCACTCCGAGGCGCGGGTGCGGGGGACTTCTCATGGTAAGGTAAAAGCCTGTGGTGGCTTTTTTCAGGCTCATCTGGCAGGCTGAAGAAAAACCCCGAATTGTCATGCTGAGCGGAGCGAAGCATCACCGTATTGTATTGAAAACAAATAACAGTGATTCTTCGCTACGCTCAGAATGACAGGCTTTGAAAACTTTTTCCGCAACCTGCTAGAACTCGCCGCAAGCCGAGACGTGGCTACCGTGAGTGCTCCCAGGAATGGTAACATTAACCCATGAGCTACCCTATTAAGACACTCACGATTGAAGGCTTCAAGTCCATCAAGTCTCTGAAGGACTTTGAGCTTCGGCCGCTGAATGTCCTGATCGGCGCCAACGGCGCTGGGAAAAGCAACTTTGTCGAGTTTTTTAGCATACTGCAAAGTTTGATCTCACAAAGGCTTCAGGTAACTGTAGGCAAGGCCGGTGGTGCAGACAGGTTCCTCTTCCTGGGTCCCGGAGCGACGGACCAAATTGTGGCTAAGCTTAATTTGGGTGGCGGTTTCGGCTACGAGTTTGCGCTGGTTCCCACAGTGCAAAACCGGCTGATCTTTGGGAGTGAGACTGTTCGCAAGAAAGACCCAGGGGCCGCAGGAGAAATAGCGACTTCCCTCGGTTCAGGACATCAAGAAGCGAACCTGGTGGCTTGGGGGGTTCAATCCCGGGGAGGTTTTGCGAGGGAGGAGTTTTCCAGCATACTTTCAGACCTGACCGCATACCAACATCATTTCCTTGACACCAGCCCAATGGCGGCGGTTCGCCTTCCGGGACAGATACACCATAATGATTTCCTTTACGAGGACGCATCAAACCTGGCAGCCCTATTGTTCTGGATCAAGGAAACCCAGAGAATCCACTACGGTCGCATTCGTGACGTAGTAAGGTTGGCAGCGCCTTTCTTCGATGACTTTAAGCCGCGACCCGTACCTACGAATCCAGACCTGATTCAGTTGGAGTGGTTACAAAAAGATTCAGACTATCCATTCCTCGCCAGCCAGCTCTCGGACGGAACGCTTCGCTTCATCTGCCTGGCGGCCGCACTGTTACAGTCATCGCTACCCTCAATCATGCTGTTTGACGAGCCCGAGCTTGGGTTGCATCCCTATGCGTTGACGCTCTTGGCCGGTCTTTTCCAGCAGGCGGCCAAGTCGTGCCAAGTCATAGTGTCAACACAATCGGCACCGTTACTGAATGAGTTTGTTCCCGAGGATGTGATTGTTGTCGAACGGGAACACGGGCAATCAACGTTCCGAAGGTTGGAGTCAACTCAACTCTCGGAGTGGCTGCAGGAATATTCCCTGGGCGAACTTTGGCAAAAGAATGTGCTGGGCGGCCGGCCGCGGAACGAAGAAGCGCCGTTCCCTGTGAACGGCCAGACTGATCCGAACGTGATCCGACGCTGACCGAGTCCCGGAGATAAAACTTCATGACCCGCGTCCGCGTCGTCGTCGAGGGCCAGAGCGAGGAATCATTTATCTCGCTCGTCCTGGCGCCGGTTTTATCGCATCGGCACGTATACCTGACTCCGATCATCCTCGGCTCTCCCGGCCACAAGGGAGGAAACACGAGCTACGCGCGCGTTAAAAAGGATATTGTCCTCCTGTTTAAGCAAGACCAAGCGGCCTACTGCTCAACCATGCTGGACCTCTACGGTTTGGGGCCGGGCTTTCCTGGCACATCCACAGCGACCAATATAACCAATCATGAAAAAGTAAGCCGCATCGAGCGGGCGGTGAAGGAAGACATTGTGGCCAGCGTGCCAGACAGTCTACGGCCTGAAATTCGGTTTATCCCTTACCTGCAACTCCATGAGTATGAAGCGCTGCTGTTCAGCGATCCGAAAGCCTTCGCTTCCAGTATCCGCCAGCCGAAACTCGTCGAAAAATTTGAGGCGATCCGCAAGGGATTTCCGATGCCCGAAGACATCAACGACGACCCGAACAGCGCGCCGTCCAAAAGGGTGCTGGGGCTCTATCCGCAATACAGCAAGGTACTGGACGGTACGCAAGCGGCGCGAGAAGTGGGAATTGCCAAGATGCGCCAAGAGTGCCCGCATTTTCGCCGGTGGGTAGAAAAGATTGAGGCGTTGACAACGGAATAGTCAGCGATTGTTTAATGCCACAGCCCGGTGGGAATATCAGCATCATTGAAAGCAGTTACCAGGATATGCCCCATATAAAACTGCACGCATAACGAGGTTGCCATTTTGCCAGGTTTGCCAAACGAATCTTGTCCACGGCCCGCCGTCTTTCTGGACCGTGACGGAACCATTTCCGAAGAAGTCGGCTACGTCAACCATCTCAGCCGCCTCCGCTTGTTTCCGTGGACGGCTGAGGCCATTGGCAAACTCAACCAGGCAGGATTTCCGGTCATCGTCGTGACCAACCAATCCGGGGTGGGCCAGGGCTATTTCCCAGAAGAGTTGGTACATGAGATCCACGAGAAAATTCAGGCGGAACTCAAGCCGCAAGGAGCACGCATTGACGCTTTCTATTATTGCCCGCACCATCCGAACGCGCGCCTCGATACCTATCGCGTCAAATGCCGCTGCCGTAAACCCGGCGCCGGGATGCTGGAACAAGCGGCGCGGGATTTTCACTTAGATCCGAAGTCTAGTTTCATGGTTGGGGACAGCACTCGCGACGTGGAATGCGGGATTCGTGCCGGGGCGCGCACGGTGATGGTGATGACCGGATACGGGCGTGGAAACCTGGAATATCAACGCCAATCTCTGCCGCGCATGCCCGATTGGACGGTTGAAGATCTCTGCGAGGCAGTTGAGACGATCCTCCTGTATCAGGGCGCTTCAAGTCAGGCGAACACGAAATGAAGATTTCAGCCAAGGACCGTGCTTCCCTCATTTCGATCGTTGGACGTTTTCCTGCGCAACGCATCATTGTGCTTGGAGACTTGATCGCAGATGAATACATCCACGGAGAGATTTCCCGGGTGTCGCGGGAGGCGCCGGTTCTGATTCTGAAGCAGCGGGAGAAGAGGATTGTGCCCGGCGGCGGCGCCAATGCCGCAAATAATCTGGTGGATTTGGGAGCTCAGGTCACGTTGGGCGGCGTCGTGGGTGAGGATGAGACCGGCAACTCACTGATTTCCATTTTTGAGCAGAAAGGAGTAGAGACCCGATGGGTGTCGCGCCACCCTCCGTATTCCACGCCCACCAAGTCGCGGGTGCTGGGTGGCCTGGGGCATGGCCACATGCAGCAGATTGTCCGGATTGACCGCGAGCCGGGCATACCCGTTCCGCCCCATCTTCGCCGTGATTTGAGCCGTAAGGTGGTGTTGCTCCTCCGGGAAGCTTCCGGCCTGCTGGTCTCCGATTATGGATTTGGCGCAACGAGTTCACAAGAATTGGATTTCATGCGCTTACGCAGCAGGCGCGGTTTGCCCGTCACCATCGATTCACGGCATGGCCTTTTGACCTACAACCACGTCACCGCCGCAACGCCGAATGAGCCTGAATTAGAAGCCGCATTTCAAAAGCGGATTGGAAGTGACCTGGAACTCCTTCACGAGCTCGGCACGAAAGTTCTCAGCCGCCAATCGCTCAAGGCGCTATTGTTGACGCGCGGCAAGGAAGGAATGGTTCTCTTTGAGCCGCGGCGGGCGCCTTTGCACCTCCCCATCTTTGGCTCGGATCAGGTGGCGGACGTCACCGGCGCCGGGGATACCGTGATTGCGGCCTTCACCTTGGCGCTGGCTGCCGGGGCAAGTTTCACTCATGCGGCGATGCTGGCGAATTGCGCGGGCGGGCTGGTGGTGATGAAGAGTGGAACCGCCACCGTCAGCGCCCGGGAACTCACAGAGGCAATTCGCAACGCATGACTGGAAAGATCATCGATCGAGGCGAGGCGCGCACCTTGGGGGACCGCTTGCGGTCGCAACACCAGTCCATCGTCTTCGCCAACGGTTGCTTTGATCTGTTGCACGCCGGCCACGTTCGATATTTGGAAGGCGCAGCCCAACAGGGTGATGTACTCGTGGTCGGCATCAATAGTGATCGAGCCGTTCGAGGACTGAAAGGACCTGGACGCCCGTTCCTGAAGCAAGAGGCAAGAGCAGAGCTGGTGGCGGCGCTCGAAGCGGTGGATTACGTCGTAATCTTCGATGATTTCACGGCCGAAGCCCTCCTCCGCGAGCTACGGCCCGATGTTCATTGCAAGGGAACCGACTACTCGGAGGAATCGGTCCCGGAGCGGAAAGTGATGGAAGAGCTGGGCGGGCGAACCTGCATCACCGGCGATCCCAAAGATCATTCCACGCGGCAGCTTATTCAGGAAATACAGCGGCGGCATGCGAAGGGTTAGTAGGATGCCGAAAGCGGCTCGCGATCGCGTAGGGGCGCCAAGCCCTCCCCAACGGGCTCTTCGCCAGTTCCCAATCGAGCGCAAGAGAATTAGGCCGGGCGGCGGCTTCTCTCCCCAGCGCCGGGGATGGAGCGCTTCATATAACGCTTGACCTGTACGGTCTCAAAGGTAACGTGAAAGGATTCTGGAGCCTGACCGTAACCGGAAACTGGCGCTTGATTTTCCGGTACGACCAAGAGACGAATACCGTCAGCGATATTGACCTGATCGACTACCATTAGGAGGCCGCTATGCCCATGAAGAACCCACCCCATCCGGGCGACCTGATTAGAACCGAGATCATCGAAGCCCTTGGCCTAAGTGTGTCGAGGACGGCGGAGATTTTAAAAGTCCGGCGAGCCACTCTCTCGGACCTTCTCCATGGCAAGGCCGCGCTCACGCCAGAGATGGCGTTGCGCATTGAAAAGGCTTTCGGTCCAGACATGAACCACCTTCTCCGCATGCAGCTTGCTTACGACGTGGCGCAAACGCGGCAGCATTCCAGTGACATCGCCATCAAGCGGTACGTCCCGGCCTGAAAGGGTAGCATCCTTGTGCAGCGCGGGATTGGTTGAATGACGGGAAAAGGCGGCGGCGCGAGGTGGGTTTTTTGCTACCAGCCGGTGGCGCAGGGTTTAGCTTCTCATATACGCGTCGGGGCTTCGCCGGTTCCCAATCCAAGGGCCGCGGAATTTGAAGGGCAGAAACCCAGCTCGACCCACGAACAGGGCAGCCCCGTGCTATGATTCCCGGTTGGCCCAGCGCGATCTGCGGGCGTAATGATGAACAGGAGGAATGGAATGGGCGAGACGACATTGGGAGTGATCATTGGCAACCGGGGCTTTTTCCCTGCTCCTCTGGCGCGTGACGGACGCAAGGAGATTTTGCGCGTCCTCGAGGCGCAGGGCTTCAAGGTGGTTTGCCTGGGCGAAGAGGATACCAAGTTCGGAGTTGTTGAAACCTTGCAAGACGCCCGGAAATGCGCGGACCTCTTTAAGCGACACCGCGATGCGATAGACGGTATCCTGGTGAGTCTCCCCAATTTTGGTGATGAAAGGGGCATCGCCAACACCATCCGGTTTGCGGGGCTTGATGTCCCGGTCCTGATTCAGGCTTTTCCCGACGAGCCTCACCACATGCTGATGGGCGGCCGGCGGGACAGCTTCTGCGGAAAGATTTCTGCTTGCAACAACCTGTGGCAGTACGGCATCCACTACACGTTGACGGCGCAGCACACCGTGGCGCCGGCGTCCGAAGCGTTCCAGAAGGATCTGGCTTCGTTCGCCGCCACTTGCCGGGTTGTGAAAGGGTTGAAACAAGTCCGCGTGGGAGTGCTCGGCGCGCGGCCTGCCGCCTTCAACACCGTCCGCTTCAGCGAAAAACTGATGGAACACTCGGGAATCACGGTGGAGACGTTGGATCTGTCAGAAGTCTTCGGGCGCATCTCGCGGTTGAAAGACGATGACGAAAACGTCAAGGCCAAGCTCGAAACCATTCACAAGTACGTCGAGACCCGGGGCATTCCCGGACCCTCGATTGCCAAGATGGCGAAGTTTGGTGTCGTGGTGGATGCTTGGATGAAGGAGAACGAGCTGGCGGGAACTTCCATCCAATGCTGGACGGCGATGGAAGAGTTTTTCGGGGTCGTGCCCTGCACCCTGATGAGTATGATGTCCAACAATCTGCTCCCCAGCGCCTGCGAAACGGACATGATCGGCATGGTCGGCATGTATATCCTGCAACTCGCTTCGCAAACGCCCAGCGCCATCGTGGATTGGAACAACAACTACGGCGAGGATCCGGACAAAGCCGTCATTTTCCATTGCTCGAATCTGCCCAAACACTTTTTCGAGGATTTCAAAATGGACTTTCAGGAGATTATTGCCGGGTCGGTCGGCAAGGACAACACCTTCGGAACGGTGACCGGAAAATTGAAGGCCGGACCGATCACTTATTGCCGCGTGAGCACAGATGACCTGCATGGGCAACTACGGGCTTACGTGGGGGAGGGAGAAACCACTACTGACAAACTGGAAAGTTTCGGCGGATATGGAGTGGTGCGCATTCCTGGCCTGCAAAACCTGATGCAATACGCGTGCAAGAACGGCTACGAGCACCATGTCGCCGTCAATCGAAGCCACTTTGGACCGGCCATTGCGGAGGCGCTGAAGAACTACAAGGGGTGGGAAGTCTATCATCATGGCGGCGCGTAGGCCCGCAATGCCCTTGACCAAAAAACAAAAGGCGGGATTGCATCCCGCCTTACTTCCTAGCAATAGATTGAACCATCGAACTGGCGCCTTACGCTTGCCCGCTCAGTGCCGGCCACCCCCGCCGTGAGAGCCGCCTCCGCCATGGGAACCTCCACCGCCACCGTGGAAACCACCGCCGCCGCCGCCGCGAGAGAATCCACCACTGCGACTATTACCACCTCCGTAGCTGCGGGACGGAGCGCGGTATGTGCCTCGCGAACCTCCCCAACCAGAGGATGGGGCGCGGGATGAAACGATGGGCTTGCGGATGTCCAGCGACGGCCGGTTATAGGATCGCGCACCACCCCAACTGGAACTGGAACCCCGAGGAGCTGAGGGGAAGGAGTTCCAGTGGGGTGCGGTGCCCTGGGCTCGCGGGCTGGAGGAGAAGCCGCGCGAG
This sequence comes from uncultured Acidobacteriota bacterium, assembly GCA_937900045.1. Taxonomy (GTDB): domain Bacteria; phylum Acidobacteriota; class Terriglobia; order UBA7540; family UBA7540; genus CALCEB01. The sequence goes on along the minus strand of CALCEB010000073.1, from coordinate 2,500 downwards.
GCGCCACTGCTAGACTGCCGGGATTGGGAGTTGAACCGTTGCCAGTTGCCGCTGCCGGAAGGTCCCGCTCCACGGCTTCCCGAGTTCGAACCGAAAGACTGACGCCCGGCTGAAGGGGCGCGTCCATCATACCTTGGGGCTGCCGCATTCCCGGACCGCGCGCTCCTCATGCTAGGGAAGCGGTTCCAGTTGGGACTTGCGGCGTGGCTTCTGGAAGTGACGGGGGCGCGCCCATTCGCAGCGAAAAACGGGCGCCCGTTGTTTCCATTGACTGCGTTCCTCGATTGGCCCGCAGCACTCGCTCTGGCGTTTCCGGAGCCAAATGCGCGCCAGCCTTGATTGGCAGAGCGGCCGCTGCTCTGCGAATTGGCTGTGCGGACGTTACGGCTTGTTGAAGGACCGGCGCTGAAAGTCCGCGGCGGTTGCGTGCGCGAGCCTGCAGCGAGGGTCCTGGAGTTGCCTGCAACTCTTGACTGCTGCCCAATATTGCCACGGGTCGTGCTCGAAATGTTGCTGTGATTCTGCAATGCTTGGCGAAGAGCGGTCTGCTGCTGGGCAAAGGGCCGGGGTCCGGCAGGCGCTTGATGTGTTGCAAAGAAGTGCTGATTGGCTAGGGAACGGGTGGGCATTCCCGCGCGATTGACCGCCCGGTTGACCGGACGGAGGTTGGCGCGAGTCGGAACCACGGGAACGTGTCCCGAGATCAGCGAAGCTTGCCGGAACTGGGCCGAGCTAACTGGGATCGCGTTCCGCGAGATACGCCCCGCCGCAAAGTTTTGGGAACTGACGTTGGTCAACGCGCGGCGAACGTTCATATTACTCGCCGCCAGCCGGAGGTTGGAGATGTTCATTCGACCGTTTCGCGCCAGAGGAGCCATATAGCCTCCCCGATTGAAATTATTGATGTTGTTTATGTTTGTTATGTTGTTGATTCGGTTGAAGTCCATACGATTATAGCCCCACCCTCCACCGAGTCCCCACCAGGGGAAGCAAGGATCGCCTGGCCCCAGCGGCATCCAGCCAATGGAGCCAAATCCGAAGCCGGCGCCGAAACCAAGTCCGAATCCCAAGCCGAATCCGCCCCCGAAGCCGAAGAAGGAAACGTAAGCAGGCGCCCACACCGGTTGATAATAGGGTGTGACAGGGCCCGGCCACCAAGCCCATGCGTTGTTGTAATACATCCAGCGGCCATAGTGATATGGCGCCCATCCCCACGGCTCATAGGACACCCAGGTCCAACCGTAGTACGGTTGCCAATCCCAGCTACCATCCCGGTAAGGAACCCATCCGGAGTCAACGTATGGGGTCCAGCACCAGTCGCCGTCCGGGCCTTGATTCCACTGCCCGTTCGCATCCAAATCTTCTGTACCGGTATAGTAAGAATTGTCATGGCTCCAACTCATGGCAGCCAAAATAGTGTGATTGCGGTCCTGGTTCCAGTGGTCCCAATCGTCCTTTTCCGGGGCCTTTGCAATCTGATACTGGGGATTTTCTTGGCCTTCGATGGTAATCATCTGGCCTTTGCGAACCGTAGTGCTTCCTTGTTGCGTTGAGACTTGAGCTTCGCCTTCGCGAACGATTACAATCGTCTCCGATTGAGAATTCACTTGCACCCGGTAGATTCCGGGCTGGTCAGGATGGACGGCAACGTTCGGAGTATCAACCTCAGCGTCTGCCGACGCACCCTTGAGCACCGACAAATCCGCCATGCCTTCGGCGACTTGAATTTGGATGTGAGATTTATCCAGCGCCGCAACACGAGCCTCCGACTTTCCCGCCATGCGCAGAATGTCGGCATAATCCAATTCGACTTCCGTCCGGGCGTTCTCACCGGTAGAGATCGTATCGCCCTGGGAAACGGGGGCATTAATGGTCGTTGCCACCCAATCCCCGGTATCGCCGCGCTGGGTTGAAACGCTCCCGTGTATGAGGCTGATCCTGCCCACGCCGGGCTGAGGAGCGTCATCGGCCCGTGCTATGCCGAATGATCCAAGACTCAGTGCCAGAACCGTTAATCCAACAAGGTATCGGGTTTTCATCGCGCACCCCTAATCGAAACACTTAGGAAGCCCGCCAGCTTCCAACGTGAGGAGTGCAAGCAGGGTGCCAAATGGATCGTCTTATTAGGTTCAGTTATCCCCTGTTATTACAGCAACTTGGCAAGGCATTATTTAAATCGAGCTATATCCATAATGCCTGGTTTGGCCGCTATTCACCAAAAGGTGGTTGAATTCGGCCAATGGGACCGCTCTCCGCGCCCGCCGGCCCAAGTCAACCTGCCATCCAAAGGCTTGTGGGCCGCGGCTAGTGAAAACTCCAGGACCGCAAGCGAGTCCATAAAGGGCTTCGGCAGTGGCGCAATTTGCTGTCGGCGCTCGGAGCTACAGCAAACAAACCGCGCAACGACCAGGGCTTCCGGATTTTTGCTGGACCGCAAGTCCAGATACTAAGTACAGTGGTTCATAAATTCACTCACGTATTTTTCCGTTACGCGGCTGCT
>CALCEB010000072.1 GCA_937900045.1 uncultured Acidobacteriota bacterium | reverse complement strand
GCTCAGCAGGGCAAATCAAATACGTTAGTGTATTTAAGAAATATGGTACTAAGTCGCAGTACCCAGATGCCGCGAGCCAGATCAATTTTTTCCGTGAAGCGCTCCAACGTTTGAATGCGCTGCCCGGCGTCCAGTCCGCTGCCTTGAACAATTTGGACAGCGACACTCTGTTTCTTCCGGAACGGCGTCCCCGCCCTGGGCCAGGGCATGAACCAGAAGCGGTGATGCTTGGAATTTCGCCGGGTTACTTCAAAACCGTCCAGGCCGCTGTGATTCGAGGGCGGGCGTTCACCGAAGCCGACGTTCCGGGCGCGGTTCCAGTGGTGATCCTCAATGAAACGGCTGCCAAACGCTATTGGCCAGCGGTGAATCCCATCGGCCAGCGCCTGACGCTGCTATCCAATATCTATGGGAAGCAGAATGCCAGTGGGCCACAGAGCCTAGAAATTGTCGGCATGGTGCGGGATATCCACACGGGTTTTTCCTGGCGCGATCAGCCCATGATGTACGTTCCAACGCTCCAACGGGCGCAACCCAGCGCCGTGTTTCTTCTTCGCACTGGACCGCCGCCGCTCTCGGTGGTAAAGGAGGTTCGCGCCGCGGTTGCAACCGTCGATTCCGAAAGGCCTGTTGCCTACGTACGGACCCTGGAGCAGGACGCGGCGGAGGCGATGGCCTTCGTTCGGCTGCCGATGCTCCTGGTCTGGTCGTTGGCGGGGTTGGCGCTGTTTCTTGCTGCGGCTGGAATCTTCGGCGTGATGGCCTATTCCGTGAGCCAGCGAACGCACGAAATGGCGATTCGCATGGCTCTGGGGGCGCAACAGGGGGATGTGCTGCGGATGGTCTTGTGGCAGGGACTGGTGTTGGCGCTGACGGGTGGTGGACTCGGGCTGATTGGGGCCTTGGCTTCCGGGCGGCTTATTTCGAGCTACCTCTACCAAGTGCGTCCCACCGATCCCATCACTCTTGTTTCCGTTGCTTTGCTGCTGGCGGCGATTTCGCTTTTGGCTTGCTACATCCCTGCGCGTCGCGCCACCAAGGTGGACCCCATGGTGGCCTTGCGGTATGAGTGAGCTCTCTTGGCCCTTGTCTTCTACCCACAAGCGGGGAGAGGACGACGCGAAGCGCCGGGTGAGGGGCGCTGCTTGAACGCGGGAAGGGCTCGATTAAGCCGGCCGTGCAGTCTGCCGGTATTCGGCCTCAGAATCTGCGGGAACCAGGACCCAGAGCGTGTAAATCCCAAGCGCCGTGCCGAAGGGAATTCGCGGCAGGATAATAATGGCCATGATGATCGCAAAAATTCGTCCCCAAGATTCGCGTTGAAGTAATGCCCATCCCACCACCAGCCCTACCACGGCGCTGATCATGGCAAGAGCTCCCAGGGCGCTCAATAGTGGAGTGAAGAACGGAGCAAATGTGAACGGCATAAACGGAATGCCGATATGCCCAAGGGTGAAAAGCCGCAGTCCGGAAACCAGGTGAAGCCCGGAGACCACCAGCCACAGGATGGCCAGCGTGCGCAGGTGGGCGGCGATCCGGCCACGCGCGGCAGGCTGAACATAAGGCTGAGCCGGAGGCTGGTAAGCTGATGGGTTTACTGATTGCGTCATCGGCGGCGTTGCCTGCGGAACCGGCTGAGCTGCGGCCTGAACCGGCTTTCCACAGGCGCTGCAAAACGCCTGAGCCGCTTGCAAACTCGCTCCACAATTCATGCAGTACATAACAACCTCCCAGCGTCACCTCATCTGACTATACATACGCAGCAAATTGCCCGCCGGTTCCCCACCCGCCGACTCTGGGCCATCAGCATACCACTTGCGAACTGGCGCCGGCGCGGTGAAAATCCGCCATGTTCGGGTCGTGGCGCAGTTTGCTGTAGCGGCGGTCGGAGCTTGCCCTGACAGGGACCGCCGGTCTTGATTTTTCTACAATTTCGCCGCTCACAGAGCGGCGCAACAGCGAAACTGTACCACTACCCGTGTCCGGGGTTGTTCGAAAAATCGCTTGACTCTAGAGTAGACTCTAGGGTTTATGCTTGGGTTGGGGACGAGGAATGGGCGCGCGCGGTGAAAACAACTTTATCGGTGAGGTGGCCCGGCAAACGGGCCTCAGCATTCATACCCTGCGCTTCTACGAGGCGCAGCGGCTTCTGCCCGAGGCGTCCCGGACGGAGTCCGGCTACCGGGTCTATTCGCCGGAAGATGTGGAAGAACTGCACTTCATCAAGCGGGCTCAGGAGTTGGGATTCTCCTTAAAGGAAATCCGTGAGCTATTGCTTCTGCGCAGCCGCAAGACCGAGGCTTGCTCGCACGTCAAAGCTTTGCTCGAGGAAAAGCTAGTGAGTGTTCGAGCGAAGCGCCAGGAATTGGAAAAGATAGAAGGTGAGCTGAAACGCAATCTTGCCGCGTGCGAGCGGAGGTTGCGCCACCGTCATACGAGCCGGGTGGAATCGTGCCCGGTGCTGGTCAGATTGGGCCGGAACGTTTAGAAGTTGGCCAGAGGACGTGGGTGACGGCTCCGAAATGGAGAAGCTTCCAATCATCGCTTTTCCGCCAAGCGGAGCTTTAATCGCTGAAGCCTGCACCCAAGCCGCTTCTTCGGAGATTTGCATCGACGGATTCAGATGGGAGTTTAAAATGAACGGCAAAGAGAATAAATCCGGTTTGGCCCTTGCAGGATCGCTGCTGGCCGCGTTTGCGGCTTCGCTCTGCTGCATTCTGCCCCTGGTTGCCGCAGTGCTCGGCCTTGGCGGTTTTGCCGCTGCGGCCTTTTTCGAGAAGTGGCGGCCCTACCTGCTGATGGCTACTGCGGCATTGCTCGCCATCGGCTTTTACCTGGTGTACCGGTGGCCCCAAGAGGACGCCTGCGCCCCGGGCAGCACCTGCGAGGGGACGGCCGCGCGCGGCTGGGGCCGGACGCTGCTCTGGCTGGTGGCGGCGTTGGTCATCGTTGTTGCAACCTTCCCCTATTACTCCGGCTGGGCCGCTCATGCCGTCACCGGCAATATGCCCCCGTTGGCAGCCGGGCAGCAGAAGACTGAGGCCCACTTGGTCCTGAAAGTTGACGGCATGGATTGTGGAGCCTGCGCGGCGTTGATTCAGAAAAATCTTCAGCAGGTTGCCGGGGTAGAGCGGGCTGAGGTAAGTTATGAGAAGAAACAAGCCGCCATAGACTACGATCCGCGCGAAGTCAACCCGTCCCGCTTTGCCCAGATCATCAACAATGCCGGATTCAAGGTTGGCGGGCGGGCTCCAGGCCGACTCCGGAGTGACAACCCCTGAAGAACACGGTGAAAAGCAGATTTGCAAACCAAGCCGCCGGATAAGGATGGCGGCAAGACCCAATGAATTGTGATGGCAGGAGGAAATGATGCCGCATCGCGTGATTGTCTTCAGCCAGCCGGGATGAATGTTCTGCGATAAAACGAAAGAGTTTCTTTCGCAAAAGGGCGTGGCCTTTGAAAGCCGGGATGTAAGTCAGGATGAAGCTGCGCTAGAGGAGCTCCAAAGGCGCGGCGTGATGACCACGCCGGTAACCTTGGTGGATGATGAAATCGTAATTGGCTTTGATCGCGCCAAGCTGGCCGCGCTGCTGGATTTAAAATGAGATGAGTGAGCACGAACAAAAACCGCGGCCCGTTGAGACGCCGAGTTGTGAACCCACCGGCGCCGGTTCCGTTGACCTGGCAAGGAGCAGGAGCGCGTGGCTGCTGTGGTATGTTCCGATCGCCCTCATCATCGCCGGGATTTATTGGCATCGAAACCCCGCCTGGCTTTGGACCCCGGCATTCCTGGTGGCTGGGCTGGGGTGCGTTACCAACGCGCGCCGCTGCGGGCGCAGGCATTGCTACTTTACGGGCCCGCTTTTCTTGCTGGCCGCCCTTGTCTCTGTCCTTATGGCGCCCGGGTTGTACCTGCCCACTGGAACTGGATTTTGATTGGAGTCGGTGTAGGCGCGGGGCTGGCATACTGTTTGGAATGTGCCCAGGGACGCTACGTCAAGAAGCTATAACTCGGGTTGCCGCGGGCAGCTTACAGTTTCTGAGAAGCGAACCCCTGTGCTCAAAGGAGTTCCACAATCAGTTTGAAAGAGCGAGTCCTGCGCCACCGATAGGATTCAAAGTCGCGGTCCAGCGTAAGAATCTCTGCGGTGTTCAGTTCATCGGCCAGATGAATCAGGCATGCATCCGCAAAATCAGCGGGCAGGTCGCGATACTTACGGATAATGGTTCGGACGGCTGTGGCGGAGCTGGAAAGCTGGAATGGAATCTGAAAAACTCCACGCTCGACGTTTTCCAGAACCGTCTCAGCCGCCCCGGGAAGTCCACGCAACAGGTAACAACTCTCTGCAATCACCGCCTCGCAGGTCACCAGGGGCCGTTCCAGGTCCTGAACGGCGTCCACGCACCGGCGGTGCTGCCTTTCACTCCGGTCCAGAAGGGCGACGATCACGCCGGTGTCTAGCAGGACCGGCTTCACCGCCCGAATCCTTCCAGGTGCTTTTTGTTGGAGCCCAGATCGGGTAAGCCCGAGGCAAACCGCCCGATGCCAACGATTCTTTTTCTTGCGCCAGCGCCGTAACAGGCATCAAGCAGTCGCAATCCCTCGCGCACCACGCGCGATGGACTCCAGCCTAGCCTCTGAACCAGCCGGTCTAAAGCCACCTGCGAGCGGCGATCCAACCGGGCCTGCACATTGGTTTTCATGGTGCGATTGTACCACGAATTATATGATGTATTACAATTGAACATGACGCGGACGGCACAGACCCTGCCGTCCGTGTCTGCGCCCCGCGCGAACGCTCCCTGAATATGGTGCGGCGTGTTTATCCCGCCAACGCTCCCCCCTTACAAACGGGGGCTGACACCGACCTGAAAAGATAAGGTTTGCGCCAGCCCGGCGGGGGGTACATACTTGCGCGTACGCGGGGTAGTGAGCTGCCGTAAGGAAGGAGCCCACCATGTCCATGGCTATCGTTTTCTGGCCGTCGCGTGTGACATTGTCACTCATCCTGGTTGCAGGATCGTCAGGACCGGCTGGCCTTTATTTGATGCTCGGACTCGTGCTGGTGTCAGCTCCTTTTTGGTATCTCGCTATCCGTAGTGGCCGTCGGGAGCGCCAAAGATGGGTGCGTCGCGGCCAAGCGTTTGACGAGGGGTCAGGGACAATGCGGCGCGGGCACATAGCCGGCCACTTCCGCGGACGGGAGGTTGCGCTGTTTTACACCGGCGGAGGAAGAAGACGACCGCGGTGTTTCAACGCTCAGCTTGCCTGTTCATCGCCGCTCAGTTTTGAGATCGACCCGCACGCTACGATCGTGATCGGAAAGGCGAGGAACAGCTTCGAGACGGGTGATGCCGACCTCGACCGCGATTTTGCCTTTGTCAGCGACGCTCCCGAGCGCTTCGAGGCCTGGTTTCAGAAGCCTGAGAACAATCAAAAGCTGGTGGTGGTGTCTCAGTTTGCTTGCTGTAGCGGCGCTCTATGAGCGCCGAATTTTATTTATCAACACCTTCCGGCGCTCATAGAGCGCCGCTACAGCAAACTGAGACACTACCAAGCTGGTTGCCAGGTTGCACCAAAGCTCACAACCGGTGCCGTGTGGAAATGAAAACCGGTCGTCTTACCTGGGGAATTCGCGGAGGCCTGGAAACAGAACAGGATCTGCTGTCCGCGCAGACGGCAAGCGCACAATCCCGGTTCATACAAACTGACAAGGCCAAGCTGGGCGACCTGGAGCGCGACCGAACCCGAGATCTCTTGGAAAACCTCAACCAGCTCGTTGCAGCCCTCGAGAGCGAATTCTAGCTGGTAGATTCTCTCTTGAATTTCAAGAGATTTTTTTAGTTCAAGCAGCCTCCTTGGAGTTCTTGCTTGAAGCGACGGGGTTGCGAGCTTCAGGCCGGCGGAAGAGCTTGGAGCCGTCATAGAGCTGATGATGTTTGAACATGCCGAAGATGGCGTGCAGGAGCTTGCGCATGACGGCGACCAGGGCCTGCATTTTGAGTTTGCCTCGGGCCAACAGATGCTCATAGAAGGCGCGCAGATAGGGATCGTGTTGCGCCGCAACCAACGCCGGCATGTAAAGAGCGCGGCGCAGATGACGGTTGCCGGTTTTGGAGATGCGCA
>CALCEB010000071.1 GCA_937900045.1 uncultured Acidobacteriota bacterium | reverse complement strand
ATCTGCTTCAAGCGCACGCGTTATTCTCGAACGGGCCTTAAGTGAACAGTATTGATCCTAACCCTCATTTCTCACCATATTTTCGGCCTTCTTGTAGAAACTCATTTTCATTTCCGATCCAGTTCTTGCGTCGCGGCATCAAGCGGGCGCCCGCAAGGCTGCTCCGCTGACAAGAGTATCAGGAAGTGGGCGTGGAGCGCATCAACCACGGGTTCAACTAACCAAGCTGCAAAACTGATCGCTACTGGGACCTTCGGAAGACTGGCCTTTCGCCCGGTCCGGGGTGGGGGACAAAGGGAATTGATCGAGGTCAACATACTCGATGTATCCACGTAAAGTGATACTCCCTTTCGAGAATTGCCGCGCTCAATTTCATTACTTCTGGCCAGCTAGACTTTCAGCATTCAGGAAGGATTTAGCGGCGACCCGGGCTGGCATCGTGGCTTTCAAACGCCGCTTCGAATTTGGGGTAGATAGACCGGATCCCGGTCGATAAAAACCCTGCGCCACAATTCGAGATTCAACAGCCGCCAGATCCGCTCGTAATGATCCTTTTGACCGGAGCGGTGCTCTGCGAAAAGCCGCTTTAAGCCTTCCAGTTTGAATACTTGCCAGGAAAGCGCGCGGGGTTCAAGCAGAAGCTTCTCGACCACCTCAAGTTGTGGCCCCGCCAGCCACCCGCGCAAAGGGGTTGGAAATCCCAACTTCTGGCGGTAGACAATCGGTTTCGGCAACAGGTCTTCCACTGCGGATTTCAGGATGAACTTCCCGGCAAATCCGTGCGTCTGATATTTGGTGGGAATCCCGGTGGTAAATTCCACCAGAACGTGGTCGAGAAATGGTACACGGCTTTCGAGAGATGCGGCCATGCTCATGTTGTCCTGTTTCATCAAGAGCTCAACCAGGTAGGTCTTGGTGTCCGTATATAAGAGGCGGTGGAGGATATCGCCCCGGGAATTCTCCCAGTAGTGCAAAGCATTGCGATACGCGGCGCCGCGCGCGCCCTGAAAGCGTCCTTCCAGAATTTCGTCTTGTGCGGATTCTGAAAACGCCGAATAAAAATTGTCAAAGTAAAAAGAGGGCCAGGAACTGCCGTCGCGCGCCAGGAAGGTGTGGGATAGCGGCCTGCGCGCACTGGCGGGAAGCATGTTTGTCTGGTTGATCACGTTTCGGACGGCATGGCGGAGGCCCGCCGGAGTTACGCTGCGATAAATGTGGTCCATTCGCGCATTCCACAGGGTCCAGGCATAGCGCGTGTAACCCGCCAGCGTCTCATCACTGCCTTCACCGGTCAGAACCACGGTGACTCGCTCCCTCGCCAGCTTGGCCACAAAGTAGAGCGAGACGCTCGAAGGCCAGGCGATCGGCTCGTCCTCATGCCAGATGAGTTTGGGAAGCGAGTCGAAGAATTCCTGCCAACTAACGCGAACTTCATGATGGATGGATTTCAGGTGGTCCGCCATCAATTTGGCGTAGGGAAGCTCACTATAGGACTCTTCCCCGTAGCCCACCGAAAAAGTCTCAATGGGCTCACGCCGGATTTTGGTCATCAGCGCCGCCACAGCGCTCGAATCGAGCCCGCCGCTCAAGAAAACGCCGAGCGGAACATCACTCATCAGATGGCTTGAAACCGCTTCTTCCAGCAAGCCCCGGTAAGTGTCCACATAGTACTTGCGGGATTGAGGGTGAGCAATTTGAGGTTGAGGTGGATCCCAATAGCTCTCGATCTTCAGCTCGCCGGACTCAAACAATTCCAGAGTATGCCCGGGCGGCAACTTGCGAACTTCGGAGAACAGAGTTTCCTCACCGGAGAGATATCCGAAGGCGAGGTACTCGGGGAGCGCGGAAAGATTCGGCTGCGGGCGGAAATTCGGGAAGGCCAGCAGAGCCTTGATTTCCGAGCCGAAAATGAAAGCTTCCGGCCTCTTCGAATAATAGAGGGGCTTGATGCCCAATCGGTCCCGGGCCACGAACAGAACCTTCTTCTTTGAATCCCAGAGCGCGAAAGCGAACATGCCTCGCAAGTGGCTAACGCAATCGCGGCTATATTCTTCATAGAGGTGAACAATGGTTTCGGTATCGCTGCGGCTGCGGTAATGATGCCCTTTGGCTTCAAGCCCCGGCCGCAACTCTTCGTGGTTATAAATCTCACCGTTATAAACCAGCCAAATGCTGCCATCTTCATTGGTTACCGGTTGCTGTCCCGTTTTCAAATCAATGATCGACAGACGGCGCATCGCCAAACCCACCGGGCCGTCCGTGTGGAAGCCGTCCTCATCGGGACCACGGTGGAATATTTGCCGGTTCATTTCCTCGAGGACTGAACGCTCTGCCCTCCGGCTCCGGTCTAAATAAACAATGCCGCAAATTCCGCACATATTTTTCTATTCAGCAAGTTTCCAAAAAAATCCTTGAATCGGCTCATTCTGGGCGCAGCGGGGTATCCACGACTTACAATTTCAACAGGAAAAAAAGCAGATGCTTTGCTCTGCATGATGAACTTCGTCTGCCTCGCAGTTAGGGCGACTCAAATCGTGCCGCCTTCGCGAAGGCTTTCGAAGCCGGCGGCGGACGGCGCCGGGGGATCAGCCACTCCAGTGTTCACCGGGTGTTCCAGATGGCCTCGCGGAGGCTCGCCGGGAGGCGGATTTTACCCTTCGGGAGCGCCTCCTCATGGTCACAGCTTACGCGGCTTCCTCGAGGGTCAACTCGCAATTCGAAACGGTCGGTAGAGGATTTCAGGCTGACCCAACGTTTGGACTCGAACTCAAAATATGACCCTGCGGTCCATGCTATTTGGAGCGTTCTCAGATTTGGGTTAGCTGCCACCAGGAGAAATCGAGCATCGCTCGACCACGGTCCCCAAGTCCATCCTTCTTCCCGGCCTGAGAAGAAAATGTAATAGACTGCCTCCTTGTCATTATAACGGTAGGCGGAGAGTCCCGGCTTGTTTTCTGCGGATTTCAAGCGTTCAAACTGGCCCGGTTTGGCATTAGCGGTCGAAGGAACGAAAAGGACCGCAAGCTCTTTGGGCAAACCTGCATGAGTCGAGAAATATAGCACTTGGTCCGGCTCCTTCCGGCCATAAGCCGGGGAACAATCTCCGGCCTTGACGCCTTGTTCCCAGCCGTGCCCTTTGAAAGGGAGGCACGAGAGCCCGATCTGGCCGGCTCCTGCCTCGGCAGTGACACGGGGCAAGATTTCAAACCCGGGATCCCCATACACGACGTGCAGCCAGGGAGCAAGATGCCACCGCAGGGTGAGCGTGTGCTCGCCTGCGCCTTCGGCAATATCGCGAACAAGCCAGAATGAAGACTTCAGATGAAGCACCACGCGGCGATGTAAAACCGGCTGCGCCAGACGGCGATAGCCATCATGACTTCCCACAAAGAGGCCGAAACTTTCGCCTGCCACCCAACCTTCCGTCCTAACTCGTGGAAGCCGGCGCCAGCCGAATGGGCCCGCCGGATCTGCCTGGCTCAGGCCATCCACTTCGAGCGTATTGTGTGCTGGCGTCCCACGGAAAACATCGCGGGCTCCATCCGGACAGATGTAACAGTAAGTGCCGGGATCCACAAGCCATTCCCGACCGCCCAGGGAGAGATGGGCGCTCAAAGCGTCAGCATGACCATGCCCGCTGTTTCCCGTTCCTTGTGGGCCAGCATCAATGGTCAACTGCTCGCGATAAGGCTGGCTTTCTGCGAGGATATGAATTCCGCTCTCAGGAAATTGACGGGATCTAAGAGCCGGATCAACGTCCGGGATCGCTTCAAACTTGCTTGCCGCTTCTGTACCCAGCAGCCAAAGTGTTTCCTCGCGAAGCCCGCCCGCCGCCGCTTTGAATTGGGAATCCTTGAAAAGCACCGCCCCGGTCGCCAAGGGATCGGCCAGATGCGCAGGTTGGTTGCGCGATGGGTCAAACACTCGTCCGCCGTCATCGTCCCCGAAGGCGGGAACGGCGCCTGCCTGCGCTAATGCCGCAAGAACTTCCAGCATCCTGGCGAGGATTGAATCGAATTCCGGCGGTACGAGAATTCCATTGCACCCGGCCAGGATGCGCGCATGCAACAGGAAGTCCAGAGCATAAACGTGATAGTAAGACGATTGCTCAAAGTACCAGCCGTCAGGCCGTATCTGCCGCTTCGCCTCCCGCTGGATGATTCCCCATCCCAGTCGCTGCCAGCGGTCTGCGGATTTCAAGGAAGGGCAAAGCGTACCGATGAAGAAAAGGGCCACGGCCTCGCCCAGCAGGTGAGTGTTGGGCGAGGAATAGGTGGAAAGATAGCGGGCGATGTGTCTGCCGCTCAGCGCCAGCGCTTTCAGCATATTCTTTGGTAATGGCGCGGGGACTTTAGCTTGCCTTTTCACCAAGGCTCGCACCCAGAGCCAGGAGAGGCTGCGAAAGGCTACCTCCAGGCTGCTCGCCCAATTAATACCGCGAGGATAAGGGTTGGACTTTTGCCAGTCGTACCATTGCCTAAATAACTCTGCGCCGAATCGCTCCTCTCCGGTCAGGTTCCACGCCTTGGCCAGCGTAACCAGATGTTGATGCCGGCTCAACTCCCAGATGATTTTGTGGTCGCCCACCTCGGAGAATTCCAGGAATCGGATCTTGTACCAGGGCTTGAGCGGGGAGCGCCGGCCGTGAACCGGGTCCAGATGCCAGTCGATTCGCTGCCCGTATTTCAGGTCATCGTATCCCAGAAGGTCAAATCGATGTTGGCAGATGCGCTCCGCGCGTTCGACGATCTTCTCCGCATGGCCCGGCAAATACTCTCTGATCTGTTTTAGAAGAACCGGAATATCCGCCGATTCGAAAAAAAAGCGGCCTTCACGAACCAGCGGTGTTCCACCTTGTGAAGGACTTGCTGGCCGCGGCCGCATTTCGCGGAGCGCTGGGTCAAGGCCCAGCGCGTAGATCACGCGGTCCATTCGCTTGCCAAACTCTAGGCGGCCGCGCGTTCGAATCTCATCCCAGCTCATCTTTCGCAGGCTTGCGATTTGTTCTGTGATCGATTTCTTTAACGCCATAGTTGGGGCGGCCCTCATAGCCGCACGCGGGCAGGCTCAAGGCCCGCCCCTGCCTCGCATTCAGAACTTGGAAATGTTTTGGGAAAGCCCATCATGCCACACCGGTCCCAGAACACGGCGGCAAACTCATCAGGACTTCCACGATTCTCTTTGCGGCTCTTCCGTCCCACAGCGGCACACCCGAACCCTTCTTGTAATTCCCTTTCAGGATCGAACGTGCGGCGGGCAGCCACCGCGCCGGGTCCGCGCCGGTTACCTGGTTCGTTCCATAAGAAACGGTGGCGGGGCGCTCGGTGTTTTCTCGAAGCGTCAGGCAAGGGACACCCAGAGCCGTGGTTTCCTCCTGCACGCCGCCCGAATCCGTCAGCACCAGGCGGGCATGATCCATCAAGCCGATGAAATCCAGGTAGCCAAGGGGTTCGAGCAGCATCGGGCCATGCCCTTCCCCAGCTTTGTGGTTTGTGGCATGGATGCCCAGTTGTTCCAGCCGCTGGCGCGTTCGCGGATGAACCGGGAACACCACGGGCAATTCATCGGACAAGTCTTCGAGAGCGGATGCGATTTTTCCCAGCATCCCGGAAGAATCGATGTTGGACGGGCGGTGAAGTGTTACCAGGACATAATCCAACGGCTTACCGTTTTCGTCCACAAGCCCGAGATGGACCAGCATCGGCGAATTTCGGGCGCCATTCAGGTGCTCGAACAACGTGTCCACCATGACGCTACCCACCAGGAAGATTCTCTCCGCTGGCACTCCTTCGTTGCGCAGGTTTTGCACGCCGCTCTCTTCCGATGCAAACAAAATGTCCGCCACCGCGTCCGTCAGCTTGCGGTTTATTTCTTCCGGCATCGAACGATCGAAGCTGCGCAATCCGGCCTCCACGTGAGCCAACCGGAATCCGAGCTTCGCCGCCGTCATCGCTCCCGCCAAGGTCGAATTGACATCTCCCACTACTAAAACCAAATCGGGGTTTTGCTCAACCAGAACCGGCTCCAGCCGCTTCATGATCTCTGCTGTCTGCCAGGCATGGGTTCCGGAACCCACTTGCAGGTTCACATCGGGTTCGGGGATGCGCAGGTCCCGAAAGAACGCCAGCGAAAGCCCATCATCATAATGTTGGCCGGAATGGACCAGAACGTGCGTAACTCCTTCGACCCGCCGGAGTTCGTTCACGATGGGAGATATTTTGATGAAGTTGGGTCTGGCGCCAACCACGCTTAGGATTTTCACGGCCTTGGAATCGATCGGAACTGGCGCGGGCGAGCGCACCTCCTGCGCGCCCACCGGCGCGAGCGTCACCCGGGCTGGTTTGCGTTCTCCCAGTCGCTTCATCCCAAAGTATACTTGGTGGCCGGAGGCCGTGGAAATCATTTCGATCTATGCATGAGGACAGAAGTCGGCGGCAGGCATTTGCTGTAGCGCCGCTCGGAGCCCGCCCTGACAGGGAGCGGCGAAATCCGCCGGTCACAGACCGGCGTTACAGCAAACTGCGCCACTACCCGGACCTATGGCTCTTGCAGATTAACACCCGCTGAGGATAGAGTTATCTTTCTCTGAATGGCAGGTGTCATTCCAGACTCGATTTGATTCGATGGTCTGAATCATACATGAGGACATAAGTCGGCGGCAGGCATTTGCTGTAGCGCCGCCCGGAGCTTGCCCTGACAGGGAGCGGCGAAATCCGCCGGTCACAGACCGGCGCTACAGAACCGGACGTCGCTGGCTTACGACCGTGTGTATAGCAGACGATCCCAAAAATAACAGGCCAGCAGCCACAATATGAGCCGCCGAATCATCACATCGGATGAGATCCTTTCGGCCCCCGAGGGCGCCGAGATGGTTATCACTCCGGGCGCGATTATCACCGACCGTGCGCGGGAGGCCGCGACGGAGCGATCCATCCAGTTTCGGTTTGATGAGGTCAACAAGAAGACAGGCGCCAACGGTTCGTGGGGTGATGCAGCGGGTGAAAGCCCGTCATCCCATGCTGGCCGGTTGAATAAATCCATGAGGGCAATGGTAGCACTGGCGTCGGACCACGCGGGATACGATCTCAAAGAGCATTTGAAGCAGTTCATAACTCAATTGGGTTATAAGGTTCAGGATTTTGGAACTTCTTCGGCGGATCCTGTGGACTATCCCGATTTCGCGCGAGCTGTGGCAACCGCTGTGGCCAACGGCGGGGCTTGGCGGGGAGTCATCATAGACGCCGCCGGTATGGGATCCACGATCGCCGCGAACAAAGTCCCCGGGATTCGCGCCGCGCTCTGTGTGGACCGCGCCGCCGCCCGCTCCAGCCGTGAGCACAATGACGCAAACGTCCTGGCGCTGGGCGCCCGGTGGCTCCGCCCCGAAGAGGCTCGCGAAATCGTTGCCGTTTGGTTGGAAACGGACTTCGCGGGCGGACGGCATCAGCGGCGCATTGACAAGATCAGCCAGATGGAGCATCCAGCCATTCCTGCCGCTGCCTGCCCGGCTTCCGATACCCTCGTCGATTCGATTGCGGGCGAAGTTCTGAAACGCTTGGCGGGCGATGGACTCTGCGCCCTGCGCGGCTGCGGAGGGGATGACGGCGTCTGCCCTGGATGTGACGGCAGTTGTGGTTCTGCTTGCTGGGAGAAGGCGTGCCGTGTTGTCTCTGCCGGGGCGGACCGGTTGACGACGGTGGGAAGCATTACCGGCTTCCCTGCGGAAATCGCCCGATTGATCGATCACACGCTGCTCCGTCCGGAGGCTTCGCGTGAGCAGGTCGTTCAACTTTGCGCTGAGGCCCGGCAATATGGTTTTGCCAGCGTCTGCGTCAATGCCTGCTGGGTGCCCGTCTCGGCCTGGGAGCTCAACGGCAGCCCGGTGAAGGTTTGCACGGTGGTGGGATTTCCGCTGGGTGCTACGCTCACTTCCGCCAAAATCTTCGAAACTGAGGAAGCCATCCGGCTGGGCGCGCAGGAAATCGACATGGTGATGAACGTGGGCGCCTTGAAGTCGTGTGAGTTTGAGCGGGTGGAGCAGGACGTCCGGGGAGTCGTCGAGTCGTGCCACCAGGGCGGTGCGATCTGCAAGGTTATTCTTGAATGCGCCTTGCTCACGGACGAGGAAAAAGTCAAGGCGTGCTGTCTGGCGCAGTCTGCGGGCGCTGATTTCGTTAAGACCTCCACTGGGTTTTCCACCAGCGGCGCCACCGCCCACGACGTGGAGCTGATGCGGCTGGCGGTGGGCGCCGGCATGGGCGTGAAGGCCGCCGGGGGCATCCGTTCCTATGATGATTTGAAGGCCATGCTTTCCGCAGGCGCCACTCGCATTGGCGCCAGCGCCAGCGTCAAAATTCTGCAGCAAGCCGCAGGCAACTCTACTTCAGACCCGGCAAAGGGCCACGCCAAATCCAAGGTTCCGGCTGCCGCATCATCGGACAAATATTGAACCATGATTTTCATGCCAGTGAACGATTGTTGCATTGCCGGGTTCTGTTCCATCCCGCTCTGAATTTCATCTAAACTCCCATGAGGCGTCTATGACTTCAAACGAAGTGATTGAAAAACACCAGAAATACATCTTCCCTTGCGTTGTGAATTACTACACGGAGCCGCTGGTTGCGGACCACGCCCAGGGTCACTACCTTTGGGACCTTGAAGGCAAACGCTACCTGGACTTTTTTGGCGGCATTCTGACCATCGGGGTGGGCCATTGCCATCCGAAAGTCACTGGCAAGATCAAGCAGCAAGTGGAGCGGCTGCAGCACACCTCCACCGTTTACCCTAACGAGCATATCGTGGGTTTGGCGGAGAAGTTGGCGCAAATTACGCCCGGGAAAATTGAAAAGAGTTTTTTCACCAGCAGTGGAACCGAAGCGAATGAGGTTGCAGTTCTTCTGGCGAGAATGGCCACCGGCTCCTTTGATGTGGTGGCGCTGCGCCACGGATACAGCGGACATTCCTCCCTCACCAAGTCGCTCACCGCGCAGGCGGCGTGGCGGACGCCCGGCGTCATCAGCGTGGGGATCAGCCACGCCATCAATCCCTATTGCTACCGCTGTCCGCTGAAATTGACCTATCCAAGCTGTGACGTCGCTTGCGCGCAAGACGTGGAAGAGGTAATCCGCACTACCACCTCTGGGCGAATTGCCGCGTTTCTGGGCGAGACGATCCAAGGGGTCGGCGGCTTCATCACTCCTCCCAAGGAATATTTCAAGATCGTCTTCAGTATTGTGAAGAATTACGGCGGTCTGTTTATCGCCGACGAAGTGCAAACCGGATTCGGGCGGACCGGAAAGAAATGGTTTGGCATCGAACACTGGGAAGTGGAGCCGGATATCATCACCACCGCCAAGGCCATGGGTAATGGCGTACCCATTGCCGCGACTCTGGCCAAAGCTGAAGTTGCGGATGCATTTAAGGGCCTGACCATCGCGACCTTCGGGGGCAATCCCGTGAGTTCGATCGCCGCCCGTGCCGTGATCGAGGTGATCGAGGAGGAAAACCTGCTGGAAAACTGCCATCAAGTTGGCACTTATTTCCGGAAGCAATTGGAAAATCTAACGGAGAAGCACGCAGTGATCGGCGATGTGCGCGGCATGGGATTGATGCAGGGATTGGAACTGGTGAAGAACCGCAAGACCAAGGAGCCAGCTCCGGAGGCGGCAAATCAAGTTATGGAATTGTGCCGGTCGAATGGTTTGCTGGTGGGAAAGGGCGGCCTTTTCGGGAATGTGCTGCGGATTTCCCCGCCGCTGACCATTGGCAAGGCGGAAGCTGACGAAGCCACGCGGATTCTGGATAAGGCGTTTGCGGAAGTACGGGTGTGAGAGATAATGCGCGCCTCGCTTGGATCACGTCACGAGTGTGACCATCCCCTCTTCGCAGTCACCCCCGCGCAGGCGGGGGTCCAAACGTGATCCCTGTCGCGAGTCCCGTATACAATATATCTTTTCGATACATTGCTCTTTTTCCCCCGCCGCCCTCAACCTCTCGCTAGACTCGCCTCACCCAACATGACTTTCCACTCGAAGAGGGCTTTGGAACGAGCCTTGCCCTTATTTCGACCCCGATGGAAGACGATGGAAGGCGGGGGATGAGGGAGTCTGCATGGAAAGAAGATTGTTTAGGGGTGAAAACCCATAGTAGATTGAAAACAAAAGACAACTCGAGGACAAAACCCATCCAAAGCCACTGAGCAAAGCCACTCAAAAACGATTAACCAATGTATTATGTGTAAATTATGTCGATTTCAGGGGAAACCCAAGTAATTGATTTATAATCAGCGAGTTAAAAGGAGCAAGAAATGCCGAATGGGTTTGGTTTGGCAGTTTTCCACAGGAAGCATAGCGCCCAGTTTCGGTCCCTCGCTCCGGTCAGGGTATGCCCTGTGGGGGCCGATTGTAGGTGTGAGCCTTGTGCCCGCCCTCTGGGTGAGCACGACCCGCACGCCAGACCCGAGATCGGCAGGAGGGGTGCCAGCCAGCCATCCTTCAGTCCAGTTCGCGGCTTATGCCGGGAAGTATTTTTCCTGTAGTTGGAAGCAAGGATTCCCAAGCCCGAAGGAGCAAGCTGGTTTTTTGCTTGATGAGGGCGAGTCCCGCTACCACGCTCCCGCCAAGCAACCAAACCCCACCGGCCAGGCTGGGAATGAGGAGCGTAAATCCAAAGAAGAGCAGGGAAACATTCAACGCGGCGGTGGCGGAGATGGAAAAACTGGTAAAGATCAAGGCGGAAACACCTTCGCGCGGCCCAAGTCCACCCAGTGAAACGGGTGATCCGCTGGCAAGGGTCAACCAGGGATAGGCGACGAACGCCGCAAGCAGGGTGGGTTGATGGAAGGCGCGCAGGAGAAACATGAGGGTTAACAAGTCACAAAGGCTTGCCGCCAACGCCCAGGCAGCGTAGCGGCCATGGCGGACGCTGCGAAGTGTCCCGGCAAAGTTCCGCAACGATTGGTGGAATCGTTGCGGACACCAAGCCAGATTGTCTAACCGGAGAAGGCCCTTGCGCGAAACCCAGATGCAGGCGCCCAGCCAAATACTAAGCGCGGCGAAGCCAGCAAGCTTTGAAACCAGGAAAACGCAGCTTGCGGCTGCGAAGGTCAAGACCGCTATCATGTCGAACAGCCTGTCGATCAGGGTGAGCTGCAGCACAATTTTCCGTGTGGGTTCAGAAACGAATGCGCAACGCGCCAGGTCACCCAAGCGGCCGGGAGTTAACGTGCCCAATGTATAGGATCCCAACAAGGAACGAACCGCCTGCGCTGTTCCGCGATCGTGGCCCGAGTCCACGAGAAGCCGGCGCCACTTGGCGGAGCGCACCGTCAGCATGGCCGCGCATGAAGCCAGGCTACACAGCAGCCACGCCGGGTGCATTTGGCGCCACGATGACAAAAGGGCGGAGACGGGCATGCGGTGGAAGAACCAGCCTCCTACGGCGGCGCCAGCGACGGTTCCGAGCAATCCCCGCAAGCTTCCCTTCAACGCCATTACCCTCCGCTCTTTCAGAGTTGATATCGACAGGAAATGTCTGCGGGATGAGCCCCATGAGATGTACAGGCAAGAACGAGGAATGGATGGGCTGAAGAGAAGAGTCTGGAGTGGAGGAACGTGAAACTTTACGCGTTGAGGCCGTCAGCGGTTAAGCCAGCTTTTACTTTCGGAGCAAGCCCGCCCCGCCGAACGCTACGATGCCGGCAGTTTCCACGGAGCGCGATATTCGCGGCTCAGCAACTGGGCTGCTTTGGCGCCGCCTTGCAGAAACCGCTGATTCTCCACGTCCCACACGAGCCGCTCCTGGGTGCGATAGGCAATGTTGCCGAGCAGGCAGACGCTGGTGGAACGGTGCCCGATTTCAATGTCGCTGATAGGTTTCTGGCGGGACTTGACGCAGTCGAGGAAGTTCCGGATGTGATCAAAGTGCGACCGGTTGACGGAAGCCATCTTCATCGCCGGAATTTCCTCAATCCGGCCGGCGCCATGCTGCCGCTTTTCGGGATAGACTTCAAAGCCGCTGCGGTCCACAAACAGAGTTCCGTCCGTGCCGTGAAACTCGATGCCGTAGTCCTTGCCATACATCGAATTGGCATTGCAGGTGCGATTTTCGTAGACGCAGACGAAATCGGGATATTGATAGGTGACTTGCAATGTGTCGGGCGTCTGGCGGTTGTCCTGCAAGTACCATTTGCCGCCAGAAGCCGTAACGGTGCTGGGGCCTTCGACCTTCATAGCCCATTGCACGATGTCCATCAGGTGTACGCCCCAATCCGTCATCATGCCGCCCGCATAATCCCAGAAGTAGCGGAACGTGGACCACCGGTTCGGCGCCACGCCAAAGCGGTTGGCGTTGAACGGCACTTTGGGCGCGGGACCCAGCCACATGTTCCAATCGAGCGTGGCGGGCGGGTCCGAATCCGGCGGATTGCCGATGCCCTGCGGATATTCATTGCCGTAATTCCAAGTCCGCACAAAGCTTACCTTGCCGATAAAACCGTCCTGCACCAATTGGACGGCTCTTTGAAAATGAATGCCGGAGCGTTGCTGCGTTCCCACCTGCACCACCCGCTTATGCTTGCGGGCGGCAGCCACCATTGCTTTCCCTTCGTCGATGACCACGCAAATCGGCTTCTCGACATAGACGTCTTTCCCTGCTTCGCAAGCCATGATCATGGGCAGCGCGTGCCAGTGGTCTGGCGTACCGATCACCACGGCATCAATATCTTTGCGGTCGAGAATCTGGCGGAAGTCATGGCATAGCAGCGTCGCCCTTCCGTGCAAGCGCACCGCAGTGTTTGTATGCGCGTTCTGCCAGATATTGTTGCCAATGTTGCTGCCGAGATTTGGCTGGTAAACGTCGCAAACCGCGGCAATCTCGACATCGGGCTGCCGGGCAAAGTCGGACAAGTCAAACGTGCCTTGCCGCCCTGTCCCGATCACTGCAACGGTCACGCGATCATTGGCCCCCAGAACGCTTTTCGTCGTACTCGAGAGTGCCAAGCCCGCGCCCGCTGTGGCCAGCCCTGTCCGAAGCATGAAGTCCCGCCGGTTGATGACATCACTCATGGTTTATGCCTCCGTTGCAAATCGCCTTGCTGTAGCGGCGGTCTGCGACCGCCGAGCTTGAATGCCCAACGGTCCCCGGCACTTACACAACGCCGGTCCAGGCCTTTTCTACTGCTCTTCCAGCATTACAGATTCATAAGGCTCAAGATGCAGCGAGCCTGCTGTGATCAATTTCTGAGTATTACTAGAGGAATTCAGAATTACCCTCAGCTTTTTCCCGCCCGTCTGCAAGGCTTCCGCGCTCAAGGTTTGTGTAAGGCCGCTCATGTTGAGGGCGATGAGTATCGCTTGACTGCCCACAGCCCGGCGGTAAGCAAAGACATGAGGATCATTTCCCAGGTTTTCGAAAGCCCCATTCTGAAGCGCGGCGCTTTCCCGCCGCAAACGCAGCAAGGCCTTGTAATAGTTGAGAACGGAGGAAGCATTGGCAAATTCTGTCTCCACGTTGTGAGTCTTGGCGCTCGCCGGAATCCGCAGCCACGGAGTTCCGGTAGTGAATCCGGCGTTCAGGCCCGGCGTCCATTGCATGGGAGTGCGTTCTCCGTCACGGCCTTTGTATTTGGGCCAGAAGCGACGGCCAACGGGGTCCCGGACCTCGTCGATAGTCTTCGGATCATGGTTGACCATGCCGATTTCTTCGCCGTAGTAAATGAAAGGCGAGCCGCGCAGCGTCAGCAACATGGTGGCCAGGAGCTTGGCAATCTGCTCATTATGCACCCCGTCGCCATAGCGGGTCAGAGCGCGCACAATGTCGTGGTTGCTCAACACATAAGTAGTCCAGCGGCTCCCCAGCACCCGCTGATTGTCCAACACTTCCTGGCGGAACTCCGCAGCGTCCAGCTTCTTAACCTTGGTGAAGAAAAAGTTGAAAGGCAGTTGGACTTCGTTGTTGTGCGGCCCATAGAATTTCGCGAGCTGCCGCAGCTTGTTCACCCAGATCTCGCCGATCAGAATCCGGACCGGCGGATTGAAAGAATTTGTTACGTCGCGCAACCGCTGCAAGACTCCGTGAATCTCCGGCAAGTCACGATTGTAAATTTCATTCTCGTGAATTGGCTCGCCGGGGACGGAATTCGGCAGGACGGGATTATCGCGCAATTGCGGGTCTTCAAAGAGCTCGTCGAGAGCGTCGAGCCGGAAGCCGTCCACTCCACGCTTCAACCAGAAGCGAACGGCGCCAAACATGGCCTTTTCAACTTCAGGGTTGCGCCAATTAAGGTCCGGCTGCTGGGCATAAAAATAATGGTAGTAATACTGCCCGGTCTTTTTGTCGTAAGTCCAGGCCGAACCGCCGAAGCTCGAAACCCAGTTGTTGGGCGGCCCGCCGTTCTTGCCGTCGCGCCAGATGTACCAATCGCGCTTGGGATTGGTGCGCGAGGAGCGAGATTCAATGAACCACGGATTCTGATCGGAAGTATGGTTCAAAACCATATCCATTATGACGCGAATGTGCCGCCGGTGAGCTGCGGCCGCCAGCCGGTCAAAATCTTTAAGATTACCGAACTGCGGATCAACGTTTTCGTAGTTGCTGATGTCGTAGCCGAAATCAACTTGCGGCGACGGGTAAAACGGCGTAATCCAGATGGCATCGACGCCAAGATTGGCCAGATAGTCGAGCTTGGAGTGGATGCCATTCAAATCGCCAATACCGTCGCCATTCGAATCCATGAAGCTGCGCGGATAGATTTCATAGAAGACCGCGTGCTTCCACCAATCGGGCCCTTTGGCGCCCAGAGGAGCGGCGGTTGCGGTGGTACCAGTGGTGGTGGACGCCGTGGTTCGAGCGGAGAGTTTTCCTTTTGATTCCAGGAGGTGGTTGCTCGCAAGTATCATTGTTGTCGTAGCGATGATCTCGATTAAACCGTGCCTGGCTTGAGAACGACTGAACATAAGTTACCTCTCTGCGTCTGAGGCGAGGGCAAGATGCAAGGACGGGTGATTCCGTCCCCATTCTTTTTATCATACCCATTCGGGCTTCGACCCTTTAGTTTAAGCCCGGATGGCGCCGGCATCTTCAAATCTTGTACTCCTTGCAGGAAAGCTCGCCAACCACCCACCAGTAGGCAGCCAGGCTAACCACCAGAACTGCCGTAGCCAGGATGAACGCGGGTGTGTAAGAGCCGGTACGGCTGATGAGGTAACCGGTGGCGAGCGGGGCGATCACTCCGCCGATGTTTCCGGTAAAATTCTGGAACCCGGTCCAGATGCCGATTTCGTCGTAAGGCGCGCAAGCTTGTACGATGACGCTGATGTTGCCGGTGGAGAGTCCCACCAGGCAGGCGCCCATGAGCAGCAAGACTGAGAGCTGAACGCTCTTGACGAGGGCTGCGGGGATCAGCAGCAGGCCGAAAGTGTAGGCGATGGTGATGATGGTCTTTCGGGTCCGCGTTTCATTCCAACCGCGGCGGACCAGGCGATCTGCAATCCATCCGCCCACGGGTTCTGACAAGCCGTAGACAAAAAAAGGCAACGCGGAGAAAACGCCGGCCTTGAGGATGTTCTGATGGCGCGCAATCACCATATAATCCGGCAGCCATGTGACCAGCAGATACCAAAAGTAATCAAAGCCGAAAAAGCCCAGGCAGATGCCAATCAGGTCGCGATTCAGAAACCTGGACCATTTCTTGGCGGGTGTCAAGATGCGGACGTCCCCGGAGCTTGACGGCTTTGAATACGGCACAGGTGAAGCTTGATCTGAATTCCTTGCAGCCTTTAATTGCCGGGGCGCAATTTTGAGCCACGGAAAGAGCCAAAGCAGGGCGGCAAAGCCAACCAGGATGAAGCTCATGCGCCAGCCATAATGGACAATCAGCACCGGCACGACCAGGCTGCCGCAGGCGATTCCGATCCGAGTGCCAAAGTCAAAGACGCCGGAGGGCAAGCCGCGCTCTTCGGAGGAAAAGAGCAGGCTGACGATCCGAGTCCCACCCGGAAGGTAAATGGACTCGCCAACCCCAAGGATGATGCGGGTGGCAATCAACCCCAAGAGACTTCGCACCACGCCCGCCAATCCCTGGGCGAAGGACCAAAGGATCAAGGCGGCGGAGTAAAGCCAGCGAAGATTGAGACGGTCTGAGGCCCATCCAATGGGCACCTGCATGAGCGTGTAGGACCAGAAGAAGGTGGAAAGCAACAAGCCCTTTCCTTCGGGGCCCAGGTTGAAGTCCTTGGCGATGAGGGGCAGTGCGAAGGAAATGGATGAGCGGTCCAGGTAGTTGATGAGCGAGGCGGCGAAGAGCATGGTGACCACGGCCCAGCGCCGTGAGTTAGAGACAGCGCCACCCTCTCGCAAGCGTGAAGCAGACGGTGCGGCGGCCTTTTGTTCCATGAGCTAGAACCTATCAGAGCTTCTTGAGCGGACCGCCAAGCGGCGGCCGAGCTCGCCAGAAACCTTGGCAGGATACCTCAAACGGGTTTGGTGGCAAAGTCTTGAATCGCAGCTTGGAACGAAGTCGATCAGAGGAGGGCAGGATGGAATTTTAAAAACGGAAAGGACAAGACGGGGCCGGAGGCCAACGGCTGGATCACTCACAAACGTTTATTCGAGGAGCTTCGTGAACAATCCAACGCTAGATAAACAGCGGAACTTCTTCTGTCTCCGTGGCTGCATGGGCCGATTTCTTTGGATGAGGCGCAAGGGCCACCATCGCTGCTACCAGTAACGCCGCGGCCGCGAGGGTTTGAGGATGGCGGCGCGCCCAGTCCCACGCATCTCCGGCGGCAAACCAGTCCAGCAGCCTGGCGAACTCGTTTTTCTTCTTGGCCATCACTCCAACCCCCTACTTTTCACTCGATACTTCCATCGGCAGCACCGGGTTTCTGGAGAACCAGGATTTATTATCGCTCTTCTCTGTTGCGGTGAGATGACAATTCGATGAAGCCTTTTACGCATGAATGGTGACTTCGCTCGCCGTGCGGGTGACGGAGCGGTAAAGCGTGTCACGCTCGACGGGTTCCAGTCCGGCCTCGCGAATCAGACGGATGATTTCCTGGCGGTTCATCACCTGCGGTGTGGTCGCGCCCGCATCGTGATAGATCTTTTCCTCGACAATGGTTCCATCCAGATCGTCCGCGCCAAAGCGTAAGGCCACTTGGGCCACGCGCGGCGTGAGCATCACCCAGTAGGCTTTGACGTGAGGAAAATTATCCAGCATCAAACGCGCCACCGCCACGTTTTTCAAGTCCAGGAAACCGGTGCTTTCGCGGTATTGGATCATCTTACCAAGCTCCGTGTTGGCAGGGTGGAACTTGAGCGGGATGAACGTCTGGAAGCCGTGCGTCTCGTCCTGCAGCTTACGCAATTGGAGCAGGTGGTCCACCCGGTCAGCGGCGCTTTCGATGTGGCCATAAAGCATCGTGGCGTTGGAATGCAAGCCAAGCTCGTGAGCCGTCCGGTGGACTTTCAGCCACATGGTGGCGCCGATTTTGTGGTCGCAGATGACTCGCCGGACGGCCGGAGCGAAGATTTCGGCTCCGCCACCGGGCAACGAGCCAAGCCCGGCCTCTTTGAGCCGTTCCAGAATCTCGCGGACCGTCATGCGCGTCATGTGAGCGTAATAGCCAATCTCCACCGCCGTGAAGGCTTTCAGATGAACGGTAGGAAATCGCTCCTTCAGGCCGCGAAGCAGGTCAACGTAATATTCGAAGGGAAGCGTGGGGTGCAAGCCACCCACGATGTGGAATTCCGTGACGGCTTCAGTCCAGCCCTCTCCCGCGGTCCGGAAAACCTCTTCCAGGGACATGGCATAAGTCCCGGGCGAATCCAGCTTGCGGCCAAACGCGCACAGCTTGCAACTGGCCACGCAGATGTTGGTGGGATTGATGTGGCGGTTGACATTGAAGTATGTCCGCTTGCCGTGAAGCCGCTCGCGGACGTGATTGGCGAGCCAGCCGGTGGCCAGCAGGTCATTCGACTCGAAAAGCGCCACACCCTCATCAAAGCCAAGCCGTTCGCCGGCAAGAACCTTCTCGGCGATGGGCTTCAACTTTGCATCTTCAATGTGCAGGGCGTGAACGCTCATGAAATATGCCGATCCCAACTTTCTTTTATTGAGCTAAAATACATTCTAATCGTTGGAGCCTGCTTTGTAAATTCGATCGCGGGAATGGCGCTGGCGCACGGTGCACCGGGCTTCAGCCCGGCACTTCCATAAAATGCCAGCCTCAAGGCCGACGCTACACCAAAATGAACCACCATCGCGGGGTTGCCGATTGCTGGTTTTTCAATTTTGGCCATTACCTTCACTCATTGGTATTTTTAGCCGGAGGATGCTGCCGCAACTTAGCGCTGGACTCGGTCCTGCCTTTGTGAGAGATTAACGGGGGTAAAATCCGGCAGACTGCGGCTTCCTCAATGCGCGACCTGGCAACCCGGGCTGATGAGACGTGCAATTTTTCCAACTGATTGCTCACAGCGGCAGGAATCCTGGGAGTAATTCGTTTTTACTACCCGGCTGCTGCCTGAGCAAAATGCGAAACGGAAAAGAGACGTTTTGGAATGAATATTCTCCTTTATAACCCGGATAACGAAGTCACGAACAACTTCATGCCGCACCTCTGGATGTTTCTCCTCAAGTCCCTCACGCCTCCCGGTCACAATGTTTTTCTGCTGGATGGCAACGCGCAACGCATGAGCGAGCGTGATTTGATCGAGTACATCCGCCGGAATCGTGTGGAGCTGGTGGGGATCGGGGCCATGACCCGCATGGCCGCCAAAGCCTACCGGATGGCCGACGCCGTCCGGGCGACTGGTGTTCCAGTGGTGATGGGAGGGCCTCACGTCACTGAAGTCCCCGACGAACCTCTGGGCCGGGACGGAGGTCCTCGCCATGCGGACGCTGTGGCTCTGGGCGAAGCGGACCAGACCTGGCCCAAGATTGTGGCGGATGCGGCGCGCGGCTGCCTCCAAGAGGTTTATATGCCCGTTGATGAAGTGGGCAAGGAGGTGAAGCCTGCGCTCGAAGCTTATCCCCAGATTCGCTGGGACCGCATGGACCTGGACCAGTTTAATTTGTTTGGACACCTACCCACGTTTGCCCGCACGGCGCTCCGCTCCATTGGCATGAAGTGGGAAAGCTTTCACGTGATTCCGATTGAATCCGGCCGCGGCTGCCCTTATGGATGCGAGTTTTGCACGGTGACCGGCTTCTTCGGGGATTCGATCCGGTTCCGCACCAATGAAAGCGTAGTCGATGAGTTGCTATTGCTGAAGGCCCTGGAAAAGAAGCGCGGTGGAAAGATCGCCGTCTTCTTTGTGGATGACAATTTCGCCATCAATCGAAAACGGACAAAATCACTCCTAAGAGAAATCATTGCCCGCGGCGCACAAATTCCCTGGGTCGCCCAAATCAGCATGAACCTGCTGAAAGACGAAGAACTAGTTTCCCTTATCGCCGAAAGCGGAGGCAAATGGATCTTCATGGGACTCGAGTCGATCGACCCGGGAAACCTAAAGAGCGTCGGAAAAGGCTTCAACAAACCTGGGGAGTACGCGGAAGTGCTCGACCGGCTGGCACGTCATGGCCTCTATGCCATCACCTCCTTCATATTCGGCATGGATGATGACCATGTGGGCGTGGCAGAGCGCACCCTCCAGGAAATTCGTTCCTGGCCGCCGGTGCTACCCGTTTTCGGGTTGCTCACCCCTTATCCGGCTACGCCGCTCTACGACAGGCTGGCGGCCACTGGGCGACTGACTCGTGCCAAGCATTGGCTCGATTTCAAACCCTTCGTAATGGCTCACACGCCAAATGGTCTTTCGCCGGAGCAGGCACAGGCTGAAGTGAGGCAAGCATGGACGGCCTCTTATAACCCAAAGGCGAACGCTGCAGCCCTGGCCTGGCTCGAAAGCCGGAGCTTTGCAGACCGGTTGATGCACCTGCTTGCCCGCCTTGCGTTCCGCGGGATCTATTTTCCTCAGATGCGTACGCGTGAATGGCTCGGCGTCTTGTTTGAGAATCGCCATGCCATCTTCCGCCTCGCCGGCCAAGCGATCCGAATGAAGTTCGGTGCCGCGGCGGATGAAATTCCAGGCGAACCCGCTCCGGACTCCACGGCAGTTTAGCAATTTTATAAGAGGTTCCGTCATCTGGGCTGTGACGCAGTTTGTTTGCTGTAGCGGCGCTCTATGAGCGCCGAACCTGGATCCTCAACGGTTTCCGGCGCTCATAGAGCGCCGCTACAGCAAATTGCACCGCCGCCACGATGCCCGCTCCTTTGACAATTCCCATTACCGCAGTCACTATGTAACCCTTCCCCGTAGCGCCCTTTTATTTGAGGACGCGGCCCTGGTAGTTTTCCCTCCTGAGCAAATTAATCTGCAAGGAGGCGAAGTGTTCCCATCGCATGGAAAGTGGCCGAGCAGCGCTGATCCCGCGGCGGCTTTGGCGCCTCGCTTGAACTGCGGCCGGGGCGCCGCAATTAAATGACGGTCTGTCCGCCCCAGTTCGGAGCCGAATCGAGTTTCAAAACACCCCGCTGCCAGGCGATAATGGAAAGCAGGAGAAAGCGATTCCGTGGATTCAAACTTGGCCCAAAAAGCCGATGCTCTGCCCAACCTGCCCGGTGTTTACATCTTCAAGGACGAAAGCGGCAAGCCGGTTTACGTCGGCAAGGCAAAGTCCCTGCGACAGCGCGTCCGCTCCTATTTTCAGGAATCCCGCCCATCGGACGAAAAACGCGAACGAATGCTGGATGTGGCGTGCGATCTTGAGACCATCCTGGTGGACAACGAAAAAGAGTCGCTGGCGCTCGAAAACAACCTGATCAAGCAGTATAAGCCCCGTTACAACATCCTCCTGCGCGATGACAAAACTTATCCTTATATTAAGCTTACCGGGGGTGAGCGTTTTCCCCGCATTTACGTCACGCGCCGCTACCGCAAGGATGGCTCCACCTACTACGGCCCCTATTTCCCGGCGAACCTGGCCTATCGCATCGTGGATCTGGTTCACCGTTCGTTTCAGATTCCATCCTGTTACGTCGACCTCCAGCGGTTTCACTCGCGCCCTTGTTTGCAGTTTTATATCAAGCGCTGCCTGGGACCATGTACGGAGGGGCTGACCACGCCCGAAATCTATGGGCAGCGTGTGCGCCAGGTGCGAATGTTTCTGGAAGGCCGGGTGAGCGAGTTGTCCCGCGATCTGCAGAAGGAGATGGCTCGCGCCTCCGAGCAACAACAATACGAGGAAGCAGCTCGCTACCGCGATCAAATTGAGACCATCGAGGCTTTGCGCGAACGGCAGAAGATGGCGGCCTCGCGTGGCGAAGATTTTGACATCCTGGGATTCCACCAAGAAGGGCCGCTGGTGGCGGTTAACCTTTTTCACCTCCGGCATGGCCGCGTGGTGGACCGGCGTGAATTTTTCTGGGAGGATTTGGCCGGTTTCGTCCCGGCCGAGTTTTTCTCAACGCTGCTCCAGCAGTTGTACCTGGACCAACAATTCCTGCCCAATGAAATTCACGTGCCCGTGGACTTTGAGGACCGCGAGGCCCTCGAAGAACTGCTTTCCGAAAAGCGGGGCGGGGCGGTGAAAATCCTCACCCCGCAGACCGGACATCGCCGGTCCATGATCGAGCTGGTAGCCCGCAATGCACGCAATTCCTTCGACCGCCGCTTCCGGGTGGTGAAGCCACAGGCCCGGGAAATGCTAGAAAACCTCGCCGAAGCCCTGGAGCTTCCCAAACCTCCGGATCGCGTCGAGTGCTTTGACATTTCCCACATCCAGGGGTCGGATATTGTGGCTTCGATGGTGGTGTGGGAGCACGGAGCTATGAAAAAGAGCGACTACCGCAAATTCATCATCAAGACGGTGCTCCAAAATGACGACTTTGCCAGCATGAGGGAAGTTGTCACGCGCCGCTACAAGCGCCTTTTAGACGAAAAGAAGAAACTGCCGGACCTCATTCTGATTGACGGAGGCGTCGGCCAACTGCACGCCGCCGCAGACGCTTTGGAGAGTCTCAAGATTATTAATCAACCCATTGCCAGCATCGCCAAGAAGGAGGAAATCTTGTATGTCTTGGGCCGGGAGGACGAACCTGTCGTCCTTGACCATCATGCGCCCGCTCTTCATATGATCCAGCAGATTCGGGATGAGGCTCACCGTTTTGCTGTTACCTTCCATCGCGCCAGACGCGCCAGCCGGGAATTTAGTTCTGAGCTATTGGAGGTTCCCGGACTTGGCGAACGGACGGCCAAGAAGCTGCTCACACATTTTGGGAGCCTGGACGCTATCCGGAGGATGTCTGCCGAGGAGCTATCGCAGGTCGTCAGTCCCGCATTGGCAAAACTGGTCCACGAGCATTTTGCGCCAGCCAACCAGGTCGATTGATAATAAACGGTCCAGACCGACTGTTATAGAAGCCCAATTTTTTTAACAATTTGTTATTGATCTGACTTCCCGGATATGGTATTGGTAAATCATGGCGAACGAATCGAGCAGTTCCAAATTCACATACTTGTTGGTTGGACTTGGTATCGGCGCGGCGTTGGCGCTTCTCTTTGCCCCTAAGACCGGTGAGGAAACCCGTGACCTGATCGCTGATAAGACGCGCGACGGCGCTCAGTGGGTGACGGACCGAAGCAACGAGCTGGGAAAGGCGGTTCAAAGCGTAGCCAGGGATGCCGGACGCAAGATTGACCGCCTGGCAAAGGCCAGCAACGGCTTGGCCGATAGAATCGGCTTGGGCTAGATTCACTGCGAAATTCTGAAATACGAGCCGTGAGATATGCGGCTGCGTTCTGGAGGTTCACATGAGCAATAGCGGCGGTAACGGGGGATCGAAGTTTGCATTCTTCCTTGCAGGGCTTGGATTGGGAGCGATTTTGGCGCTGCTCCTGGCGCCGGGTTCCGGCGAAGAGACCCGGCGGATGATTGGGCAGAAGGCCAACGAGGGCCGGGATTACGTTACGGGTAAAAGCAAGGAGATCCGGCAGCAGGCCGAGGGGATGGTAGAAAAGGCCAAGGATCTGGTGACGCAGCAGAAGGAGCAACTTTCTGCCGCGCTCGAAGCCGGCAAGCAAGCCTATCAAGAGGAGCGGTCGAAGCCCCGATGATCCCGGCTTTCTCCGGACCACCGGTGCTGAGAAGGGAACATGGCCCACAGTAATCTCGTCGCCATCTTTGTGGTGGTTGCGGCGTTGGCTCTGGCTTTGCAAGCTGCGGTGATGGTCGGAATCTTCGTAGTCGTCAAGCAGTTCTTGACGCAGGTGGACGACATGATCCGGGACATCCGCCAGCGGGCCGAGCCCGTATTAAGCGGCATCAATGCCATTGTTCAAGACTCGCGGGAACCGGTTCGAAACATAGTGACAAATCTTTCAGAAGTCAGCCGGACGCTCCGCGAGCGGACGAACCTGGTGGACGCCAGAGTCGGCGAAATCGTGGAAACCGTCCGGTTGCAGGTGGCGCGCATCGATCGATTGATTGCAACATACACCGAGAAAGCCAACGCCACGGTGGAGGCTATCCAATCTGGAATTCTCGGTCCCGTGTATCAAGTATCCGCCATTTTGAAAGGCGTCCAAGTGGGCATCGACTACTTCTTCAAGCGCCGCAGATCGCCCCGCGGACGCGAGGCGAACCAGGACGAAGAATTGTTCATTTAGTCTGCTTGCCCTTCTGAACCCTTCACGTGGAAACTTCTCCGGTCCCGCCCCACAAATTCAGACGTTCAACTTCCGCGGCGTTGGGGATTTTTGCCCGCGCCCCCGTGCCCGGTAGCGCCAAGACGCGGCTGATCCCATTGCTGGGTGACGCGGGCGCCGCTCAGTTCCAGAGGGCTTTGCTGGCGGATACCTTGCGCAAGGCGGCCCGCTTGCGCACCCGCGCGGCGCTGCATCTTTTCCTCGCCGGTAGCAAATCCGAACTAGGCGGTGGGGTGAAGATTCCGGAGCAAATGAAGATCGCGCGGCAGGACGGAACCACCTTGGGAGACCGGCTTGAATCAGCCTTCCGCAAACTCCTCAAATATCATCAGCGCGCCATCATCATCGGCACGGACTCTCCGTTGCTTCCGCCGTCAGCGTTTCGTCTTGCCCTTCATGAGTTGAGCGCGTGCGACGCAGTGCTCGGCCCTTGCCCGGATGGCGGATACTACCTGATTGGGCTGCGAGCCTCGCACTCTCGCTCCCTCCTTCGCGGTTTATTGCGGCAAGTCCGCTGGAGCACCCGCTTCGCTTTCCGGGATACTCTTCGCTCGCTCACGACGCGAGGATTATCCATCTCGGTTCTCCCCGAATGGGATGATGTTGACCGCCCGCCGGACGTTTTGCGTCTTCGGCGGAGACTTGGGAGCGATCCCATTGCGCGGCGGCTCGCGTCCCAAACCTGGCGGTTCCTCAAGGCTTGTTTGTAGAAGCGCATCACTCAGCAATCGGGCGTGGCGGGCGAGCATCGTGCTGGCATGATATACGTGAGGACATAGGTCGGCGACGGGCATTTGTTGTAGCGCCGCTCCGAGCTTGCCCTGACAGGGAGTGGCGAAATCCGCCGGTCACAGACCGGCGCTACAGAACCAAGCGTGGCCGGCTTACGACCGTGGGGATAGACTGGACTGCCCTCATGATTCACCTGACTCATCGGAGATCATCGGACTCATGGAACATATCTTCAGGATGTCAGCTTGCGAAATGGCGGAAATGGTGCGCAGCAAGCAGCTTTCTCCCGTCGATCTCGTCGAGAAGCACCTCCAGCGCATCCACCAACTGAACCCGGCGCTGAATGCCATTATTCATGTGGACCGGGATGGTGCGCTCCGCGCGGCTCAAGCTGCGGAGGAGGCGGTGACTGGAAACAAACCGCTCGGTCCCCTTCACGGCGTGCCCCTCACTATCAAGAGTTCCATTGATGTGGCGGGATTCCCCTGCGAGGCCGGCTCGCGCCTCATGGCGGGCCGCATTCCAGCCCTGGATGCTCCGCTGGTTGCCCGTCTCAAGACCGCTGGCGCCATTGTCCTGGGCAATACCAATGCCCCGGAACTGCTGATGGCCTATGAAACCGACAACCTGCTCTATGGCCGCACCAACAACCCCTGGGACCTCGGCCGCACGGCGGGCGGATCGAGCGGCGGCGAATCCGCAGCGATTGCGGCAGGGCTTTCGGCGGGCGGAGTGGGAAGTGACGGCGGCGGATCCATTCGCATTCCGGCGCACTTTACGGGCATTTGCGGCCTGAAGCCCACGCCCGGCCGCGTTCCGGCCACCGGTCACACGCCAACCTCCGCCGGTCCGTTTGCCTTGATTGGGGTCGTCGGACCGATGGCCAGAACGGTGGGTGACGTCCGGGTGTTGTTTGAAGCGATGGCTGGCTATGATTCAGGCGATCCCTCCTCGGCGCCGGTTCCAGTTCGGAGCGTAGACGAAGCTGAGGCGCGGCAACTGAAGATCGGCTTCTTCGAGGATGACGGCAGAACTCCGGTAACTCAGGAGACGCGGGAAGTGGTGCGGCAAGCTGCCCGAACGCTCGAAAAGGCTGGTTTTGCGGTTGAGCCATTCCGCCCGCCGGGCCTTGAGAGAGCCCGTCAACTTTGGTGGAACATCTTCGGGCGGGCGGGGCGCTTGATCCTCGGGCCAATGATCCAAGGACGTGAAAAAGAACTCAGCCCGATCCTGCGCCAGTTCAACGAATACGTGGAATCCTTGCCGCCGCTTACGGTCCAGGAACTAATGACGACTCTTCTTGAAAGGGACGCTCTGCGTACTGCGCTTCTGAACCAGATGGAAGAGTTCGCGGTGATCGTTTGTCCCGCGTGCGCCGTTCCGGCGTTTCGTCACGGCGAGCGCCGGTGGTTCGTGGAAGGCCAGACCGTGAAATATCTGGACACGATGAGCTATACTCAGTGGTTCAACCTCCTCGGCAACCCGGCAGTTGTTGTTCCTGCGGGGCGGTCGCCCGAAGGTTTGCCGGTTGGCGTGCAGATTGTAGGAAGGCCTTATGAAGAGGAAGCAATCCTGGCTGTCGCTGCGGTCCTGGAGCAGGCTACGGGCGGCTGGCAAGCGCCGGCGATTGATTAACAACTGGCTTGCAGACTGCATTTGATGGAGCCGGTTTCGAAGCACCGCGAAGGAAGGAAATCAAGATGAGGAATCCAGAATCAGGACGGCTACGCATTAACGGCGCGCTGTTTGCCATTCCACTAACATTCGGCTTGGCGCTGTTTGTAGCCCATGCCAGTTTGGGCCGCCCCGCGAGCAATCCGGGAGCAAATCTGTGGAAAAACTCACAGGTCGTCGAGCCTGCCGAGCTGGCCAAGATCGTTTCAGCCCGGAGTGGTGGCAAGCCAATCGTGGTCTGCGTCGGATTTGATTTCCTTTTTAAGGGTGCGCACGTTCCGGGCGCTTCATATGCCGGCCCGGCAAGCGAGGAGAACGGTCTTGCTGCGCTTAAGAAGTGGGCCGCGTCCATCCCTCGCAACCGCGAAGTGGTTTTGTATTGTGGCTGCTGTCCTCTGCCTCAGTGTCCCAACATCCGGCCCGCGTTCAAGGCGCTCGCGGCGATGGGATTCAAAGATCTGAAAGTGCTCAATCTGCCCGACAACTTCCGGAAGGATTGGGTGGAGAAGGGCTATCCGGCTGCTCGCTAACCTGAATTTATCACGATGTTGGCGACGAGACCAAGCCCGCTTTCTGCAGGGGGTGTGCGTCATAAATGTAGGCTTCGATTGACAAATGAAGGCCAGATTGCGTGTTCTGATAGCCTTCATACTATCAGAGGTCAGGTGGTGCTATGCCTGCCCCCATACGGATAAATCTGACGAAAGCCCCTTCGCAGCCAGTAATTCAAACCTACAAATTTGTCGCACACCCTTCTGCAGGATCGGGACCGTGGCCTGCAACCCGCCTTAACCCAAACCCATTTCTCCTCAGCGCGCATTACTGCTCTGCTGCTGACCCCGCCCCGCAACCGGTCGGCAACTCCACTAAGATATCGCGACAGCTTTCTGCGGTTCTGCCCCACCGCTTATAAATTCCGCAGGCTCGCCCTTCGGTTTCGGGCAAGGCTCAGAGGGCGACGGTCAGTCCGACTGGGTGAGTGGATCGAGGCGGCGGGCGGCTCCGGGTTTCCTTTCATTGCTCAATTTGGCAGAACCCTTCGCCGCGATCTGCGTGCGGTGGAACTGGCGATGACCGTGCTATGGAGTAATGGGCCCCTTGAGAAATCCTCATCCTGGCTAGGTTGCACCGAAAGTGCGGAAGAACCTCAATTTCTCCTGTGGCCTGACGGGGCAGATTACCATACATATGCAGCCCGCGCATCCGTTACGTTTAATGGGTAGTGGTACGTTTTCGCCGCTACAGCAAACTGACCCACTAGGAGTCTGTCGGAGAAAAACAATTTTCAACAAAGAATCAATAACTTACGGGTGCAGTGAAGTCTTTAAGTTGTTGATTATACGTGCAGCAATATTTCTCTCCGACAGACTCCTAGCCGAAATTCCACGTTTTCCTCGCCCCAAAAATATTTTGTCCCACTTGTCTCACCGGTCTCCCTTGTCTCATTCCACTATGTTACCCTCGTGACGTGCAGCATCTGGAGCTTGGAGAATTCCGGCGGTTGGTGGGTGGCAGCGACGGGGGAAGGTTTGGGGGACAAACCGGGAATGTCCCATGTTATCAGCAGCTCCCCCGCCCTACAAATCATACTATTGCAGATTCAAACGGAGGTTGGATGCGGAGGCAGGGCCACCGGGCGATGCTGGCACTTGGACTTGAGGTTAGCCCTTGTTGGATTATTAATACCTGGTACCCTCTTTTGGGCCAATCAACATTTTATTTGACAAAACTTTCCGACCGGTCGGACAATAGGCTGGCGAAGATAAACTCCGGGCCGCGTTCGACCCTGTAGCGCCGGTCGGAGCTACAGCAATAGTCCGCAAATGGGGATAGGCGGCAAAGAGACCATAACCGGTGAGCGGTAAGTGCCGGCTGGCAGCTAAACTGCGGCTGGTTTCTTTGCGCTTGTTGCTGGGCACTTTTCACTCATCACTTGTCACTTTTCACTCTTCACTGTTCCTCAGGGAGGTAGCCACGTGGCGGAAAAACTCTACATTTTCGACACCACCCTGCGCGACGGAGAGCAGTCGCCCGGGTGCAGCATGAATCTGGACGAAAAGCTGCAAATGGCGCGCCAGCTTGACCGCCTGGGCGTGGACATCCTGGAAGCCGGATTCCCCATTGCCTCGCACGGCGACTTCGAAGCCGTGAAGGCCGTTTCCGCCGAAATCCGCCGCCCGGTTATTGCCGCGCTGGCCCGCGCCAATAAACTGGACATTGACTGCGCCTGGGACGCATTGAAGGGAGCGGCCCGGCCACGCATCCACACCTTCCTGGCCACCTCCGATATCCACTTGAAATATAAGCTGCGCAAGAGCCGCGACGAAGTGCTGAAGATGATCTCTGAAGCCGTGGGCTATGCCAAATCCTTCTGCCAGGACGTGGAACTGTCTCTTATACACATCTGACGCTG
>CALCEB010000070.1 GCA_937900045.1 uncultured Acidobacteriota bacterium | reverse complement strand
GAGCGCCGCTACAGCAAAGAAACTGAGACACTACCCACCGTTCAGGAGAGTCCGGGAATAGAATCAATCGGTGGTATACTATAAGTAAAACTTATGGTCAGCGAGTATGTTGAGCAGCGCAACGGTGGATACTACGTGCAAGGTACGCGCGTGACGTTGGACTCCGTTATCTGCTGCTTTCTTCGTGGCGAATCCCCGGAAGGCATCGCCGAGTCGTTTCCCGCGCTTAATTTAGAGCAGGTATACGGCGCGATCACGTTCTACCTTGCAAACCGCCCAGTGGTCGACGCGTACCTTGAACAAGGCCAGAAGGAATTTGACCGCCTGCGAGAAGAATCCCGCCAGAAATATCCTCTGCTTTACGCGAAACTGGAAGCAACCCGGCGTGAGATGCCGAGCACCCGCCCGTGAGACCGCGATTTTTAGCCGACGCTGACTTCAACCAAAAGATCGTGGCGGGCCTTCGCCGCCGCGAGCCCGCAGTTGATTTCGAGACCGCCACGGAAGGCGGAACTATAGCTCTGTCTGATCCAGAAGTTCTGGATGTGGCTGCGCGCGCAGGGCGAATTCTAGTAACTCATGACCGCCAAACTATGCTGGGCCATTTCACTCGCTTTGTGGAAACACGAACTAGTCCCGGACTCGTCATCGTTACCCAACAACTGGACATCGGGATAGCCATTGAGGACTTGTTACTGATTTGGGCGGCTTCCCGCTCGGAGGAGTGGCAAAACAAGGCGGGATACGTCCCGTTATGACCGGGTTCTTTACGTTCTCGTATTAACCCCCCTTGCCTTGCTCCCGGCTGCAAACCCCGCTGCTTCCTCCCCCCGCAGCGCCCGCCACTTGCCCACTTCCAACCCTTCCAGAGTCACCGGCCCAATCTGGGTTCGAACCAGCTTCAACACCTTGAATCCCACCGCTTCCATCATGCGGCGCACTTCACGATTCTTCCCTTCCGTCAGCACCACTTCCAGCCGCGTATATTTGCCGCGATCCTCCATGCGGCGGACGCTCAGGGGCCGCGCCCAATCTCCGCGCTTCATTTCGACGCCCGCATTAAGCTTGTCAATCACGTCATCGGGCAGGATGGCGTTCACCTTCACCTGATAAGTCTTGGGAATGCGGGAAAGGGGGCTGGCGACAAAATCGGCGAAACGGGTGTCATTGGTCAGCAGCAAAAGGCCGGATGAATCCTGATCGAGCCGGCCCACCGGAAAAATCCACCGTGCCGGAATCATTGACGGTGAATGATTGCCGAGAAAATTGTAGACCGTCTTGCGGCCTTCCGGATCACCGTGGCTGGTGATGACCCCCTTGGGCTTGTAAAACGCGAGGTAAACCTTTCGAGTTTTTCTCAGCCGCTGGCCATCCAGGTGAATCGCGTCGCGCTCCGTCCGCACCCAGCAATCGGGGTTGCGAACCACCTTGCCATTCACCATCAACCGACCCGCCAGAATCGCCTCGCGGGCATCGGTGCGGGATGCCACTCCGAATCGCGACAAGACACGGTCCAACGTCACCCGCGTCTTCGAGTCCTGAGCCTTGCTTGGAGGACCGGGACGGTTATTGCTGCGGCCTCTGTTTTCCGGTGAAGGTTTCATGAATATGGGGAGGAACAGGATTTCCCGGCGGCTTCAGTCTTCGACCTTCACCCGGTCCAGTTCCAGAAATTCGCGGACCAGCGGCTCCTCCGAGTTTTCCATTTCCTGAACGGTCCCGAAAAATCCAACCCGGCCTTCGATCAGGAAAACCACGCGGTCCGCGAGCTTTTGAGCCAGGCACATATCATGCGTGACCACCACCGAAGTAAGGCCGGTATGCTTTTTCAACTTCAGCATCAGGTCCCCAATGGTGTGCGCCATGATCGGATCGACCATGGTGGTGGGTTCGTCATAGAGGATGGCTTCGGGCTTTGCCGCCAGGGCCCGGGCGATGGCCACGGCGCGCTTCGTCCCGGTGCCCAAGTCAGCGGGCATCATGTCCCGCGCGTCCTCAAGGTCCACAAGACCCAGCATCTTTTCGACCCGCGCATCGATTTCACTGTCGCTCAAAACTTCGCCGCGCTGGGCGCGCTCGATCAGCGCATAGGCCACGTTTTCGCCCGCCGTGAGCGAATCAAACAGCGCGCCGGATTGGAACACCATCGTCACCCGGCGCCTCACATCTGCCAGCGCCTGCTCCGTCATCTGTGAGATTTCCTCGCCGTCCACCATCACCTTCCCCTCATCGGGCTTAAGGAATCCCATTATGTGTTTCAGCGTCACGCTCTTGCCCACGCCGCTCTTGCCCAGAATCACCAGCAGTTCTCCCCGCCGGACTTCGAAACTCACGTCCTCGAGCACCAGCAAGTCTCCAAATGACTTCCAGACGTGGACGAATTCGATGAAGTTGTTGGCGCCGTTTCCGGCCGTTTCTTTTTCCATATCAGGAATAAGCCCGCGCCTCCATTCGCCGCCGCGCCGCGTCATAATCGGCTGGCGAATTCATGTTAGCAAAAATCGCTTCAGAAAACCCCTGCCGCGCTATTTCAAGCGCGCTCAGGATTTCGCATCGCACCTTTGGAAACAGAAGTGAGATTTTCCCCTTCCCGCTTTCAAGTGACGCCCGGAAGACTCCTCGAATGCGCCGCCGGTAGACAGCGCACAAAGGTTGAAGGCGGTGGTCCGCAGTCTTCGGAACCGTTGCGTCCGCCCCAGACTCGATCGCCCGGCGGCAAAGGTATTCCAGAAAGTCAGCTCGAAGAAAAGGAAGGTCGCAACTGATGAAGAGGTTGTACTCG
The DNA here is from genome assembly GCA_937900045.1 of uncultured Acidobacteriota bacterium. Lineage (GTDB taxonomy): Bacteria > Acidobacteriota > Terriglobia > UBA7540 > UBA7540 > CALCEB01. Next base: position 1,952 of record CALCEB010000070.1, on the reverse strand, counting down.
GTTCGGGTGTGGGCAAGTCCCGTGTAGATTCCCGCCAGCGGGCCGCGTCCCGGGAAAAGATCCGTAAGAACCGCTACATCGGGATCGGCGGGCGTTCTGCTCAACCCAGCCACTGCTACCGAGTTGCAAACGTGACCCAACAGCCGGAGCTGCCGCCGGAGCATCGTCTCATGGTCTAAGACTAAGCCCTGCTTTGGTCTTCCCATGCGCCGGCTCTCACCGCCCACCAGCACGAAGCCTGTGACATTCTGGAACCTTCGCCGCACGGCCCATCTTAACATTGAGTGCTTCGAGCGCTGTCGGTGGACTCGACACCCCCGTCATTCCAGCGGAGGCGGGAATCCATCCCCACAACCGATTCATTCCATTGATTATCTACTGAAAACACTTGACAAAAGTATACTTATGGAGTAATATAGTAAGAGTAATCAAGCCGCCAGGATAATCCTCAATGGATGCTTCAAGTGCAATTCGTAAGCCGAGCCCCTTGCAGATTGCCGCCAACCGGCGTAACGCCCAGAAATCAACCGGACCACGGTCCACGGCAGGCAAGCGCCGCGCCGCGCTGAACGCCCTCCGCTGCGGCCTTTGCCCGCCTGAGATTGAGATCCAGCTTCGCTTGAAGGGCGAAGATCCGCGCGAGTACCGCAAGCTGCATCGTGACCTCATCGCCCTTTTCCAGCCCCACGACGAGGCCACCCGCCACGTCCTGGAATTGATGATGCAAACCTGGTGGGAAAAGGCACGCCGGATTCGCCAATGGACCGCCGCAAGCCCGCCCAATTGGGAGGATCTGGACGCCCGGCTCGACGGCCTGCTGCGCTCGATCGTCCATCTTCTGCGGCTTCGCCATGAGTGGTGGCGCCACCGGCTATTCTCCGTCCTGGGAACCACTGGTTCCCCGGAAGTCGTGCGCCGCAAGATCGAATCGCGGCTTTCCATCTTTGGGGCCAAGTCCGGCGCCCGCAAATATCCCCGAACATCATACAAGGAACAGCGGGACGAGTTGGTTAAATTGGCCTTCGCTCAGATTTTGGCGGAAGTGGACCCGGCGGTTCTGGGGGCGATCGAGGCGGGACCTGAAGGCGAGCATGGCGAAACGAACCCAATGGCCCTAATTTCCTTGTTATCAAAAGGATACACGGTGAAGGGGACAAAACCAACCCAAGCCGGCCATCTCGCGCCTCGTCAATCATTTACTGCAAGATTCGGGCGGGTTTTGGAGAAATTCAAACGGAAGGGCGCGGGAACTATTGCAGATTCGGTTTAGAGCGGGTTTTTGGCAGGTTGGGTTCGTTTCAACCCCATAAGATGGTCTGTAGCGCCGGGGTCTTGCCGGCACGGGCCACCGCGGTCAATCCCCCCTACAACTTTCCGTGTTCTGCGGGTGCAGGTGGCGCCACCCCCACTTCTTTATGCTTGATCTGCTTGATGCGGTCGCGCAGCTTGGCCGCTTTTTCAAATTCGAACTTTTGGGCCGCTTCCCGCATCTGGGTTTCGAGCCTGGCAATGAGCTGCTCGAGTTGATCCTCTGGCAATTCCTCACCTTCCAGATCATCCACCGGCACGGTTACGTAGTCCGCGTTGGCAACCGCCGCCAGCACCATGTCCACCGGCTTCAGAATGGTCTGGGGGGTAATGCCGTTTTCCAGGTTGTACTGGATCTGCTTGTTGCGGCGGCGGCTCGTCTCACCCAGGGCCTGGCGCATGGAATCCGTCATGACGTCCGCATAAAGAATCGCCCGGCCGTGAATATTGCGCGACGCCCGGCCAATAGTCTGGATCAACGAGCCCGCCGACCGCAGAAAGCCTTCCTTATCGGCGTCGAGAATCGCCACCAGCGAAACCTCGGGCAGGTCCAACCCCTCGCGCAGCAGATTGATGCCAATCAGCACATCGAACTCGCCCTGTCTCTTATACACATCTGACGCTGCCGACGATCTTACGCGTGT
>CALCEB010000069.1 GCA_937900045.1 uncultured Acidobacteriota bacterium | reverse complement strand
AGCGGCTTGAACCGCATCGACAATTCTTTTTTCATGTTCGGCGGTAAGCGCCTAACAACCTTGTACGGCAGTCAACGAAGCGCACGCGCATTCCCCGTGTACTCACAGCGGAGGAGTTCGGGGCGCTACGGGCCGAATTGCAAGAGCCATACCGGACCATGGTCTTGGTCGCTGGATGCCTCGGGCCCCGCATCAGCGAAATCCTTGGTCTCCAGTGGGATGATGTTGATTGGGAAAACCTAGCTATCTTGATTCTACGCAGCGTAGTACAAGGCAAGGTTTACGAGACAAAAACGGAAGCGTCACGCAAGCCGATGCCCATTGATCCGAAGATTGCTGAGGCTCTTTTGGCTATCAGGCGGAACTCAGCTTACACCAATCCCAACGACTTTATCTTTGCCGGTTCGAGCGGAAAGCCAAGGTGGAACGGCATCATGCTGACCGATCACATAAAGCCTGCCGCCTTGCGAGCCGGAATCGGTAAAGTTGGTTGGCACACGTTCAGACATACATTCTCTTCGCTCTTGCACCAAACCGGGACCAAGCTGGCCGTGCAAAAGGAACTGCTACGGCACGCGGACATCCAGACCACTATGAACATCTACACTCAGGCAATTTCCGCGGATAAGAGGGAAGCGGTACAGCGAGTCGTGAAGGTGCTTCTGAATGGGTGAGGCTTTAAGTTGTACCAAGTTGTACTCGTGGATTTCCCAACTTCCGGATAACTTATTGAAAGGATGGAGCCGGCGAAGGGAATCGAACCCCCGACCTACGGTTTACGAAACCGTTGCTCTACCAACTGAGCTACGCCGGCCTCTAGATACGAAAATGCTCACCCGACAAGTTTAGCTTATTTGCCAATCTCGCGGGTGAGCATTTGAGAGGAGAATAGAATGGCGGACGCGCTCCGCTATCTAATCCCGAAGGGAGTCTATTGAATACGAACTGCCGATGTCAAGGGATTTTTAAGGAAATTTTAGTGGATGTAAAGGTTTTGTTTACAGATGTTTAGTGGTTCAACCGCCTCTGGAAGTCTGTGGAAAATTCCGCCTTTCTGAACCAATTTTTTGCACATCCGGCTAGACTGATAAGGTATTGATTTGTATGGAGAAATGGTCACAAGAGCTTCAAACGGATGATTTCTGCATTTCCCTGTTGGGCGAGAAAGGAATCTGGGAAGTACTTTAGAATGAACAGTTTAGTAGCATAAATGGATACTCCGCCCACGATCGTGATCCCAATCAAAATGAGGATCAGGACGATGTTGGCAAGGATGAGGTTTAACAACTGCACGACAATCGGCGTTTTTCCCGGATATCGCTGATTCCAACTGACTGTTTCAGCGACCTTGAATTGACTCAGAAGCCGGAGGGCGCTGGGTTTTGAAGGGCTGTTGAGCACCAGAAAAACGTAGGAGCTTTCCCTTTCCCCATAAACGGAGTTCGTGCCTTGGTTCTGATTAACTCCCAAGGTGGCCCGCATCGCATCGAACCTCGCCCGCGCTATCTGCGGCGTTGGATAATTGATTTCCAGCAATTCCAACTTGTCTGGGCCGCTGGTATATTTGCCGAGTTGCGCTTCGGCTCCATCCGAAAAACCGATCAGGTCTGCGCGGAAATTGGGCAAAAGCTTATGGGCGGCCGCGAGTCCCAGAAAATACTTCTCGCTGCCGCGAACCAGTCCTTGGGAGGGAAGAGATGAGGGCAGACTGGCCATGCTATCCGCGGTCGGAGCGGCGCCGCCAATCTGCATGAGCAGAGACCGGAAGTCGTTTTCGGAAAGTCCAGGATTGGCGGGGCGGGCGACCCGGATGAAATAATCTCCTCTTGCCATGAGGGCTTGCTTGGGGCTTGCCAGCGTCAGATTCATTCCCCTTACAGGGGCCATCTCCGCTGTATCGTAATAAGTGAGAAGGCCGTAGGCGGAGGACGGATCGGAAGCCTTTTCAACCAGAGCTTCTGCCGTGAAGGTTTCAAAGCGGTACCTGCGGTCCACAATATCCTTCACTCCGAACTCCTGGTCAATCGAAGGATCGACATCCCAGGCTTGAATTTGTTGAAAGCTGGTTTTTTGGGAATAAACCAAATCCCAAATGGCAGAGGGAATCAAGGGGATGACTTGACGGTCCTGCCTGTTGGCTCGCACCCCCGATGTGAACAGGGAGACAAGAATGGATGCCCAGAGGATGATTTTGGGGTTACTCATTCTATGCCTAGCATATCAGAAACCAGTGGGATTGGCGCGATAAGCCTGGGTGTCCGTTCGGCTGGCCACTTTGACGCCACCCAGTTGGCTCACATACTGGGCAACCCCCGCATAAAGAGCTTCCGCAATCTTCTGCCGGTAAGCCGGCTTGCGAAGCAAACGCTCATCGTGGGGATTGGTGAGGAAGGAAATTTCCGCAAGGATGGACGGCATATTGGCGCCAATCAAGACGACAAACGGAGCTTTCTTCACGCCACGGTTGGGCTCCCGGACTCCCTGGCGGGCCAATTGCCGGACCATGCTGCGGTCCACAACGCCGGCAAATTGGCGGGATTCGTCGATCTTTTCTGAAAGAGCGATCTTCTGAATCAGCTTGGAGAGCTGGTGAACGGATTCCTGGGATGTGGCGTTTTCGCGCGCTGCCAAGGCCAGGGCTCCCGGATCCGAAGTGAAATTGAGATAGTACGCCTCAATCCCCCGGGCACTGGGGTCGTGGCTGGCGTTGGCATGGATGGAGATGAACAAGTCTGCGGCTTTTTCATTGGCGATGGCCGTCCGCTCTTCAAGAGGGATAAAGGTGTCATCGTGGCGGGTCATGATGACTTGGCTGCCTAATCGCGTCTCGATCAGCCGGCGAAGCCGCAGCGCCACGTCCAGCACCACATCTTTTTCTCGCAAACCGGTGGGGCCAATGGTGCCCGTATCGTGCCCGCCGTGCCCGGGATCAATAACAATCCTGCCGATCTTCAACCCCAGGGCGCGGGTCAGGGTGGGCGACGCGCCGGCAATAGGCATTGCCGGCGGGGGAGCGGTTGCCACCAGGGACGTGTTCGAATTTTTGAGTTCGCGAATGCGTTGTTTCTCCCCGACAAATTCCGAGTCGCCTTGGTTGTTTTGCCCTTCGGCGTCGGCCTTTTCGACAGTTCCCGCTCGATTGTCAATCTCCCCATGTCGCCCTGGTTGAACCGAACCGGACCTCTCGTCCGTTTCCGAAATCCCAGCCGAGTTCGTCTGTTGGCCAGCTCCGAACCGGCGCGAACCTGCCGTCCCCTGCCGATCCTTCGCGTGATTTTGGGAAAATGAGCCACGCTTGTTATCTGCTTCCTCCGGGCTTGCTGCCTGCTCAGATCCGGCTTGCGCCTTGGATGCCTGCGAGGCTGGAGTTCCGTGAATATCAATGATCATGCGGAACGGATCGGGCAGGGAAAAGACGGAATAGTCCACGATTTTCCGGACGTCCAAAACGACGCGCGTGACGGTGGGCTGGAATTGGGCCACGCGGACCCGCTCCAGGTAGCCGCTTTGGACCGGGAACACCTTCTGTCCGAGTTCGGAGCTCAGTGCGGTGTGGTCCAGGTCAAACACTAACCGGTCCGGATTTGCAAGCCGGCTGGCGTTGAACTTCACGGGAGCACCCGTGCTAATCACGATCCGGGTGTAATTCGGTCCCACCCAACTGCGAATACCTTTCAGCTCCACCAGTCCGTTGGAGTTCACCTCCCGGGCGGGAGAATCCGTCTGATCTTCCGATGCCTGCGGTTGCGGCGGAGGACCTTGTGTTTCATCGGTTCTTTCATTGGCCCGTTTCATCGCCGCATGGTGGCTTGCCAGCCGGGCATTAATCTTTTGGATTTCGCGCTTGGCGAGATTAGCTTCGGGTGAATGCGGGTATGTCTTCACGTACTGTGCAAAGGCGGCACGCGCCTCATCGGGGTTTTCCAAATCGGTCAGATAAATCTTGCCAATGGCATATTGAGCTTCACGCGCCGCTGAGCCTCCGGGATACTGTTGAATCAGAAACTGATAGGAATTAATCGCCCTTGAATAAAATTGGTCGTCCGCATAGGTTTGGCCCATTTCTTCGTAGGTATGGGCGGCGGCGGCGAGGGCGGCCGGGGCCTTGACGTAGGCGGGATCAATACGGTACACCTGTTCGAAGCCCAACACGACGCGTTTGTAATCTTCCCCGGTGCGGCGCAAGGGAGGCGTGGCTTTCAGCCGCTGGTAGAGCCCGGTGGCTTTTATATAAGCGGCCTGGGCGCGAGCCCGCTTGGAGGCGGCCGCGCGGCTGTGGGTGGCGGCCGGGGCCAGCCGAACCCCGAAGAACACCACTGAGACCAGCAGGGCAAGCTGCGGGAAACGGTTAAGGTGGTATCCACTCACGAAGTGGAGCGTGTAGCGTCGTAGTCCCGGCGGCGTTTGCCGGCAGAGCTTGCCTTGTGTTGATTGAAGTGAAGCCGGCGCTACGAACTGTGATTTCATTCTCAATCCGGTTGCCCGCCTTCTGCCAACTGAACATTCTGCGGCAGGTCATCATCGCCCGTTGCAAAATGAACGACGCCACTCGAATCCACAAAGCGATAGATGGCCACAGTCCGGGCTTGTTGATTGGCATTTTCAAACCCGTTCGACCCGCCATCCGCTTGGTAAAGCGCCGTCACTTTTCGCACGTAATTCTGTGTTTCGGGAATCGGAGGAATCCCGCCATTGCGGATCACCCGGTGCTCACCTGCGTCGTAGGCGGCAAGCGTCAGCGGAACATTTCCCTTGAAGAGATCAAGCAGATAACGCAAATAGCTGACACCACCATGAATGTTCTGGTTGGCATCGAAGGGATTGTCCACTCCGAAGCGCCGGGCGGTGGCGGGAATCAATTGCATCAGACCTTGCGCGCCTTTGGACGATACGGCCTTGGGGTTGCCATCCGATTCTACCTTGATGATGGCGCGAACCAGCTTGGGATCCACCTTGGCGCGTCCGGCTTCTTTCTGCACCGCCTGCCGGATCTCTTGCGGCTGCGAACTGGCGGCCAGCTTAGCCACACTTGGCGAAGCATGGCCCCGTGAGTACAAATCCGCCGTCTGATTCCCGGCAATGTTGGCGTTGACAAACACCCGATGGCCCGGGGCGTCCTCAACCGGAACAATTTGACTTTGGGGTTTTGCAAAGGGAGAAAAGATCAGGACCAGGGAAGTCGCAACCCCGGAAGCGACAATTTGAAGATAATGTTTAGAGAAACTGCGCATTGAGCCTCAGCGCATCGCCACAACCAAATGCGGTTGTATAAACCCCCTCTTATATTCCGTTCCTGATTCCCGCGGAATCAGCCGGCACATAACTATGGCAGATGCCTGGCGCAATGCCATCAATATGCTTTATATCACTACCTGATAACATCGGCAATTGAAAAGTGCAACTTGCGCAAATAAGCGGTGTGATGGCAGCGCCCCCCGGTGGGTCATCAACCGGTCTCTGAGATGGATTCCCGGTTGCGCCGGAATGCTGGTAGCCACGACGAGCCTCTTACCTCGTCGTGGGTCTTCCATTCTGGGGTGGCGGATACATTGTCTTGTGCGGCTGCGCTTGGAGCATAAACAGCCGAACGCCCAACCAGGCGCTGCGCGTTCATGACGAATGGGCGGTTACCGCACCGACGTCAGCATCTCTCAGATCAGTGCATTCGTATCACGACCTTGCCCGAATGCTTGTAGCCACCCGTCGCTCCTTTTCTTTGGATTTTCCAAGCTAAATTACGGGCCAAGAACCGGATATATTTCATCTAAGTACAGTGGTTCATAAATTCACTCACGTATTTTTCCGTTACGCGGCTGCT
>CALCEB010000068.1 GCA_937900045.1 uncultured Acidobacteriota bacterium | reverse complement strand
GTCCGGTTCGACGAGGGGAGAGGGGCATCTTTTGCTACCTCTCCTACTCTACCGCTCCTGGGGCCATCCGGCTAGGCTGCATGAGCAGGTAGTGCAGAGTTTCGTTTCTCAGAAACTCCCGGCTTGTCCCTCAGCCCGCTTGAGACGCTTGAAGCCGTCGACAATGAACATCCTCATGAGGACCTGGTAAGGGACGCCGCGGGCTTCGGCCTCGGTCTTGAGTTCGGCAATCAACTGAGCGTCGAGCGCCACGGAGGTGGGCTGTTTGCGGGAAGCCTTGGCTCGTTTGGCGGTGGCTTTGATCTTCGCGGTCTCAAAACTGACTTTGCGGTACGCCGATTCATTCCTGACGAAGCGTTGTGACATAGAAGTCCCTCTCCTTTCTATTCATGGGGCGAGCCGAGATCACCCGGATGCGCGGGCCGCGCACCGTGAAAGCCATAAACAGCAGCTTCCCTGCGGCGGTTTCGCCCAGAACGCCAAACCGGGGTTCGGGGCACGCCGGTTGGTACTGCTCGCCGATGGGAATGAAGCGGCGTCCGGTGAAAACTTGCTCCGCCTCCTCACAAGTGACCCCGTGTTTTTGGACACTTTTGGTAACAATTCCGGCATCCCACTCGAAGGAGAAGCGGGGTAGGGCAAAGAGCCAGTCCCAAAGCCATTGAGCGAACTGGAAACTCGCCACCGGCCATAGTGTACCACACTATACTCCGGAATGGTGCTACCGGTCTATGCCATTCCCATTTTGACGGATCGGCGGGATGTGCTCTCAATGAGTAATTGTCCGCACGCGGCTTGAATATCGCGGCCGCGCGAGATGCGAATAAAAGCCGGAACGTGCCGTTCGGCGAGGATTCTCTGAAACTCCAGGACGCGCTCGAAGAGTGGAGGTTTGTAAGGCAGGAGCGATCCAGCATTATAAGGAATCAAGTTGACCTTGGCTTTGATTCCGTGGATCAGGTTGGCCACGCGGCGCGCGTCGTCCTCAGAATCATTCAGGCCATCCAGCAGCACATATTCAAAAGTCAGTTTTTCCCGGGGAGCCAGCGGGAATTGCCGGCACGCTTCGAGAAGATCGCGCAATGGGTACTTGCGATTAATGGGCATGATGGCGCTTCGCTGCTCATCGGTGGATGCATTCAGGGAAACCGCCAGCTTGGGCCGCAACGGTTCTTTGCCGAGCTCGATGATGCGCGGCACGATGCCCACTGTCGAAAGAGTGATCCTGCGCAACGGCATGCCCAGTGCGTTCGGGTCTGAAAGGATGGCAATCGCCTTCAACACCTCGCGCATGTTCAGGAGCGGTTCACCCATGCCCATAAAGACCACGTTGGTGCGGACGGCAGGCAACAGGCCGCGGTCTGTGGCGATGGCCAGGACTTGGCCGAGAATCTCACCTACGGCCAGGTTGCGCTTCAGGCCCATGAGCGCGGTAAAGCAGAAGCAGCAATCGACGGCGCACCCCACTTGGCTCGAAATGCATAGTGTGGTCCGCTGCTCGTCCGGCATGTAAACGGCTTCGACGGAGCTTTCGGCGCCTGGCAGGCGCAGCACATAGCGAATGGTCCCGTCGTCTGCCTTCAGCATTTCATGGACTTGCGGATAACAAATCTCAAAACGGGAATCTAGTGCCACGCGAAAGCTGAGGCCGAGTTCCGTGATGCTCTGCAGATCCTGCGCCCGCCGTTGATACAGCGCACGGTAGATCTGGCGGGCGCGATACCGGGGTTGGCCGAAATCCTGGACCCGTTGCTCCAGATCGGAAAGTGAGAGACCGATCAGGTTTTCCTTGGTCATAATCCCTTGCATCCCATTCCAGTCCGTATCAAGTTGGGGCGGTGCCTGGTGGTGGGCCAGGAGACCGTACCGCTTAGGCTGAATTTCTCACCAAGTGGAAGGAAGGGCAGGGTTAAAACCCTGCCCTTCCTTTAAGCACTAGCGCTGGGAAGAAATCCGGGTTGGCCGTCTCCATAGGCATTAGGGGTCCGCCGGTACGCCAGATGTTCCGGCTCGCGGCCAAGCCCGCGCTTCAATCCTCTTGTATGAAAAGAACCGTCCTTGCTCAGGAAAAGAACGGCAGAAGCTTGGCGTAAGTCTGGGGTAAGTCCTCGGGCAGGACGCGGGTCTCTGACGTGACGGACATGAAATTGGTGTCGCCAGTCCAGCGAGGGAGGAAGTGGAGATGGAGATGGTCCGCAATGCCGGCGCCTGCGCTTTTGCCCAGGTTCAATCCCAGGTTGAACCCTTCCGGTTGATAAACCGATTGCAATGCCTTTTCCAGATCACGGGACAACATCGACATTTCTTTGAGCGCATCTTCTTTCAACCCGGAAAGCGTGGCCACGTGGCCGTAAGGCGCGACGAGAGCGTGCCCCGTGGAATAGGGATAGAGGTTCAGAATGATGAAGTTGAAGCGCGCGCGGTGAAGAACAAAATTCTTCGAGTCCTGTGAAGGGTCAGCGCCAATCCTGCAGAAGACACACTCAGCGCCTTTCACGCCTTCGACGACATAGCGGTAACGCCACGGGCTCCATAAGTAATCCATCATTCACGCAAGCAAATCCGGAATTTGGCCAAACTTCTTCCCCCTGTAGCGCCTGAAACAAGCGGCAATCCGAAAGGTTCTTAATGGCGGCCATGCTTGCACCTTCGCGACCGTCGTCAACCCACCGTGTCGAACCCGCAATGGCAGTGCGGAGAAGTGGGCGAAGGATTCGGTATAGGCGCAGTTCGCTGTGGTGGCGCCCTGAGCTTGCCCTGACCACCGCACCAGCAACCAAACGGCGGCGCTATCAAGGATTCACCGGCCCGCGTTCGAGGAACTCCGGCGGGTGGGTTCTATGCGGGCGGAACGGCAGAGCCTTCCGTGACCGGTGGGGGCTCCTGCCTGTTGAGTGTGGTATTGACAACGTCCTTGAGCTCCTTACTGGGCTTAAAATACGGGATTCGTTTGGCCGGCACTTCCACCCTGGCGCCGGTCTTCGGATTTCTGCCAATCCGGGACTTCCGGGCGCGGGTCCGGAAACTCCCAAACCCTCGAATTTCAATCTTTTCGTCTGCCCGCAGGGCCTTGACGATCCCTTCAAAAACCGTTTCGACGATCGTTTCAGCATCTTTCCGGCTCATGTCCGTCGTCCGTGAAATTCCATCGATCAGATCAGCTTTCGTCATATTTTCTCCTCGTCTCTTCAAGCCCTTATCGTCCCCGCTCTATGGAATTGTCAAAAAGGAAAGACTGGAATCCGGCAAAGAATTCCCCGCCTTTAGGCCCTGCTAACATTTTCACGGCCTGGGGAAGCCGGCAGTTCAAAGGGATCAGCCGCTGGGTCTCCATCCCCTGCCCTTTTATTATGCCTTCGCAAAGGGAATAGAGGAAGGGGGATCTAATGCAGAGGAACCTGCCGGCGCTTCTGAAACCGCAGGTTCTTCTGTTACGCCTTTCGCGGAAGGGGTGGGCACGGTCTGGGTGATACCCTTCAGGCTCAGCCCAATCCGCTTTTCCTCGGGACTCAGGCGGATTACCATGAAGTCATATTCGGCGCCGATTTCAAGCGAGTTGTTTCCTCCCAATGTAAACTTCTCATCAATCTCGGATTTATGGCAGAGACCTTCAATTCCCTCTTCCAGTTCCACGAACGCCCCGAATTGGGCAAGGCGCACCACCTTGCCTCTCACCAACGTATTCACGGCGATCTTAGATAGAAATTCTTCCCAATGGTCCGGCTGCAATTGCTTCAATCCCAGCGAAAGCCTGCGGTTGGAGGGATCCAGGTTGAGCACAACGCCCTCCACCCGCTGCCCTTTTTTCAGGATTTCAGACGGATGCTTGACATTGCGGTTCCAGGAAAGTTCGGAAACGTGAACCAACCCGTCCACTCCGTCTTCGATCTCCACAAAAGCGCCGAAGTCCGTCAGATTACGAACCCGCCCTTCGACGGTCATCCCGACGGTGTACCTTTCCGCTAAGGTTTCCCAGGGATCGGGCATCGTTCGTTTCAGGCTCAGGGATATGCGGCGCTGGCCTTCGTGAACCTCCAACACCACAACATCCACCGGGTCACTCACCTTCAGCAGCTTGGAAGGATGCTTCAGCCTCTTGCTCCAGGCCATTTCGGAGACGTGGATCAGCCCTTCAATTCCAGGCTCCAGTTCCACAAAGGCACCGTAGTCTGTGAGGCTCACGACGCGGCCGGCCAGCTTCTGTCCAATCGCATACCTTGCTCCCACGGAATCCCAGGGGTCGGGCCCCAGTTGCTTCAAGCCCAATGACACACGGCCGTTTTCAGGGTCGTACTTCAGGACTTTCACCCTGATTTCTTTCCCGACTTCCACCACTTCTGAGGCATGACTTACACGTCCCCATGCCAGATCACCGATATGCAAGAGGCCATCCATGCCTCCCAGGTCCACGAAAGCGCCATAGTCCGTAATGTTCTTCACCCGGCCGGTGAGGACGGCGCCTTCCTGAAGCTGATCCAGAAGGGTCGTCTTGCGCCGGTTCAGTTCCTCCTCAAGAGCCAACTTCCTGCTAACCACCAGGTTATTCCTGGCTTTGTTTACCTTGATGACCTTGGCTTCAATTTCTTTGCCGATCAGCGACTCCAGGTTGCGCAAGGGCCTGACATCAGCCTGAGAGCCAGGAAGAAAGGCGCGAAGGCCAACATCCACAATCAGTCCGCCCTTTGTTCTTTCGATAACGCGCCCCTTCAAATTGGTCTGATCCCGGAATGCTTGCTCAATGTCCTCCCAGATCCGCCGGCTGTCCGCTTTCCGCCGCGAGACCGTAAAGGTGCCCTCAACTTCGTCATAGCTCTCAACCTGGACGTCAATCTCGTCACCGGGTTGGACGGTCAATTCACCGGACTCGTTCAGAAATTCCTGGCGGGAGATTGCGCCTTCGCTTTTCAGGCCCACATCGACCAGAACATCGGAATCCGTGATTTTCAGAATTCTGCCGTGGACGATCCGCCCTTCGGCAACCTCGGAAAGCCTTTGCATTCCTTCCAGGAGGTCCGTTACATCCTGCATTTCAGCGGCTGAAGTTTCGGCATCGGCGGAAGAATCGGGCGCCGCAGGAGCCATTCCCTCCGCCTGTGAGGCGCCAAAGTTATCCTCGGGGGACATTGCGCGCTCTCCTTTCAATGGGCCCAAGCTGGACTCAGTCGAACGTTAATATTCTACCGTTGGGCCAAAAGCGAAGTCAACGCGCTGGGGAAAAACCGGGTTAGCCTTGAAATCGGATGGCACGCCGCCTATGCTATGGTCTTTGCAAAAGGCAGGTTGCCCGCGGCAGAGTTTGCGAACGGGCGGCAGGAATATCACCGGGTGATTTGTCCGGACCATTCACGACCTTTCTTCGGACGAACGTCAAGGCCGGGTTGGAACGCTCCCTTGAAATTATCGTCTGAAGTCTCATCATTTCCTGGAATCACTCAAAGACCGGAGTTGAATCATGGACAATTTGAACGGCAGGCCCACGGCCTGGCTGCTACTCTCTCAGCTACTCGCTGTGTTAGTTGGGGCAACTCTGGCCCATTCTCAAAATTCGCCCGGCCTGGACGGGGCGATGCACTCTCTTTTTGCGGTCCACCATTTTGATCAGGTCGCAATATCACCGGACGGCCACTGGCTGGCCTGGATCCAGTCGCGGCCGGAGAGTCCGCAGGAGCGATCCATTTTCGTGAAGGATCTCCGTGCAAGCGCCTCACCGCCTCGCCGGATCTCACCTGACGGCCAGGCACAAGGCTCCTACGCTCAGGATCTTGCTTGGTCTCCCGATAGCAAGCGCCTGGCTTTTCTCTTCGATGCCCATGGCCACGGCCAATTGCAACTCTGCGTGGCCCAGGCTGAGGGCGGCGCTATCCATCCGCTGACGCACCTCACGGGCTCGCTGGCGAGTCCCCAATGGGCGCCGGACGGAAATACGATCGGCCTGCTCTTCATTCAGAATGCTCCCCGCGTCCCCGGCCCTCTTCAACCCATGACGCCCCCCTCCGGGGTCATCGAGCAGAAAACCTACGAGCAGCGATTCACCACCGTGGATGTGAAGACCGGGCAAGTGCGGCAGGTCTCTCCTGCAGACCTCTACATTTATGAGTTTGATTGGTCCCCGGATGGCAAGCAGGTGGCGGCGACCGGCGCCTACGGCTCCGGAGATAACAATTGGTGGGTGGCCCAGCTTTACCTGATTTCCGTGGAATCCGGGGCGGCCCGGTCGATCTACAAGCCTCCTTTACAGATTGCGCAACCCCGATGGTCGCCGGATGGAAAGAGCATCGCGTTGATCGGCGGACTGATGAGCGATCAAGGGTCGGACGGGGGTGACATCTATCTGATCCCCCCCAGTGGCGGCGCAGCCCGCGACATCACTCCTGGCATCCAAGCCTCGCCAAGCTGGATTACCTGGGACCGGCAGTCTGACCAATTGCTGTTCGCAGAGAATGTTGATGGCGAAAGCGGAGTCGCCACGCTCAGCCAGGCCGGAACGATCAGTACCCGATGGCGAGGCGCCACCGTGATCACGCAGGGCGGATGGCTTACTAGCTTCTCCGTTGCCAACGACGGCAAGACTCTCGCGGTGATTCAGGAATCCTTCGGCCAACCTCCTGAAGTTTGGGAAGGACCAGCAGGAAAGTGGGTTCAAATCACCCAATTGAACAGTGGCATCAGCGCCGCTTGGGGCAAGGCCCAAAGCATTCATTGGACGAGCGGCATCTTCAGGGTCCAAGGCTGGCTTTTATATCCGAAGCAGTATGATCCTGCCAAACGCTATCCGATGGTTGTGAGCGTCCATGGCGGTCCCAGTTCTTCAAACCGTCCGGCCTGGCCTTCCCCCTTTTACAACACCTCCTTGCTTTCCAATCAAGGTTATTTCGTCCTCTACCCGAATCCTCGTGGCAGCTTCGGAGGGGGAGAGCAGTTCACCTCCGCCAATGTGAAGGATTTCGGGCATGGCGACTTGCGGGACATCCTGCGCGGAATTGACGCCGTGGAGAAGAAGTGCCCGGTTGACGACCACCGCTTGGGTGTTACCGGGTGGAGCTACGGCGGATATATGACCATGTGGGCGGTGACTCAGACCCACCGGTTCAGTGCCGCCGTGGCCGGAGCAGGCATCGCCGACTGGAAGAGCTATTACGGCGAGAACGATATCGACCAATGGATGATTCCTTTCTTCGGCGCTTCGGTGTATAACGACCCGGCGGTTTACGCCCGCAGCTCTCCGATCAATTACATTAAGAACGTCCGGACACCGACTCTGGTACTGGTTGGCGACCGCGATGGGGAGTGCCCAGCCCCACAGTCTTTTGAGTTTTGGCACGCCTTGAAGGCCTTGGGAGTAACGACCCAACTGGTGGTCTATCCCGATGAGGGGCACGATATCTCCCAACCCCCGCACCGGCGCGATATCATCCGGCGGCAATTGAATTGGTTCGACCAATATCTGAAGCCAAGATCGTGAGGCGACTCCGCCGGACCTATACACACGGTCGTAAGTCGGCGGCACTCGATTCTGTAGCGCCGGTCTGTGACCGACGGTTTTTTGCCGCTCATAGAGCGGCGCTACAGCAAATGCCTGTCGCCGACTTATGTCCTCATGTATAGCCTGGGTCCCGGCGGCAAGATGAGGATGAATCCAGGCTAATGTCCGGCCGGGGAATTTAATAGCGCCGCCTTATAGGCCTCGACATTGGAGGCGTTCACCACGGCGGTCCCGGTGTCAATGATGGAAGGGAGTGGCGAAGTGGGCGCCGTCTTCCAGTCTTTGAATTCATGGACGATATTGTGGTGAAGGTCGTCCAACATTTTTAAGCCGTAGTAGGCCATGGTGTAGGGCTTTTGCGCCACCGTTGCGGCAATGGCGCCTTTGGAAATCCAATCCAAGGTCTCCGGATTGGCATCCATGGCAACCACAGGAATCTTGCCTTCCATTTCGAGGTGAACCAATGCCGATGCGGCGCCCGGACCGCCGGATGCCTCGAGACAGAGGATGGCATCCGGCTTCGTGCCCGATTGCATCAAGCTGGTGACTTCATCGGACGCCGTCTGAGTGCTGCCACGATCGTCCAAGACTTTCACCACTTCAATGTAGGGATATTTCTTCAACGCGTCCTCGGCGCCCCGCAGCCGTTCTTCCAGATTGTTCTGGCCGGCAATGGTGATGATGGCGAGGTGGCCGTGCTCTTGCATGACCTTCGCAATCGTCTGGCCACTGGTAAGACCGGCTTTATAGTTGTTGGTTCCGATAAAGAGAATGCGGCTGGAATCAGGCGCGTCAGAGTCCATGCAGATGACGGGGATGCCCGCCTTCCGGGCAGAGTCAATGGCGTCGTTGAATGCACCCGCACTCGCCGGTGAGACAAGGATGCCGGTGGGGTGCGTCGCCACGACACCCTCGAAGTTCTTGAGCTCCGCCTGCGGGTCATAAGTTGGGGTACCGGTGAATTCCGCCTTGACTCCCAAAGCATTTGCCGCATCCATGAGCCCAGCCTTGGCCTCCTGCCAATAAGGCAGGTTCATGTTGGCGCACACCAAGACATAACGCTCATTCTTCTGGTGAAACGAGGGTCCGCATGACGCGAGGAGGAAAACAAGGAAAACAACCGGAAGATACGCTCTCATTCGAAAAATTCGCATGGGGTTTCTCCCTTCTCCAAAAATGAAGACCTCCCGCCGGCCGATGGCCATCGGGGTAGGACCCAGGTTGCATATCGGCCCTTACGGATTAGCCGCCGGCGCTTTGGCAGGAATCGTCACGAGCGCGATGTTGCTCTTCCGGGCCAAGGCATTGAGGGCTGCGAGGTCCTTCGTCTGTATATCCTTCCACTTTGCAAGCTCCGCATCAAGTTGTTGGCGGAGTAACTGGTAGACCGAGTAAGACTGCGCGGTGGGCGCGTCGTCCGCGCTCACCACCGTGTTGAGCAAGGCTCCAAGTTTTCCCGAGATCATAATCGGGAAGTTCAGATTATCCTCAGAGCTCTTGGTTTTCACCTGGATCAACGCCTCTTCCACGGGTTTCATCCCCTTGTCCAGCGCATCACCGGAGGCCAGCAGGTCCTTCGCTTGGCCATTGCTATCCAGCCGCTGATGCAAGCTCTGAATCTGGACGTGCAAGGCGCGGATATCGTTCACGGCATCATGGGCTTCGGTGATACTGTCCCGGATTTGCAGGGCGAATTTCAACTGTTTCTCCAAATCTGTCTGGGAAGTCTTGACTCGCGGGTCGAGCTTTACGATGAGCGGCTCCGAGAGCGTTTTGCCCTCTGCCGTTAGCTTCACCTGGTACGTGCCGGGCAACACCATCGGCCCGCCTCGCACTCTGCCCCAGGAAATGTGATGGGGTACCGGATCCGGGCCTTTATAACGCAGGTCCCATGCAAAACGGTTCGTTCCGGCTTTAGCGGGCAATGTCGCACCGGCTCCTGAAAACCCCGGGAACTCATTGGCCAACGGCGAGCCTACGCCTTTCGGCTTCTTGCTTGAATAGCTTCGAACCACCTTGCCCTGGGAATCGAGAATTTCGAGCTTCATCTCATCTTTTGGTCCCGGCGGCGATTCCAGGAAGTAGTCAATGATCGCGCCACCCGGTGGGTTCTGCCCGTATGGCCCGTGAATGGGGGATCCGCCACCCGCGTGGTTGCGGTAAGCGGCCCTCGGCCTGAACAAGTAGACGTCAGATTGATCTATCTGGCTCGATAACTGCCTCAGCGGCGTGATGTCATCCAGAATCCAGAACGCCCGGCCGTGCGTCGCGGCTACCAAGTCATCGCGCTGGA
>CALCEB010000067.1 GCA_937900045.1 uncultured Acidobacteriota bacterium | reverse complement strand
TACAAAGCACTCTCCATTTGTGGACGCTCAGGTATTTGCTGAAACCGTTTGCACAACCTTTGTCATCTAAGCATTGTTCAATTACCGGTAGTGGGTCAGTTTGCTGCGGCGGCGCTCTACGCATGCCGGAAATCGTTGAGAATTCAATTTCGCCGCTCACAGAGCGGCGCTACAGCAAAACTGTACCCCTGCCCAATTACCGGTGGTGACTCATTTTGATGTTTCCTGACATTGTTCGCCGCCGTCATTCCCGCGAAAGCGGGGATCCATGCCAGGAACGAGCCTTTTTTTTCCGCACAAGTTTAGAATGCCACTCCGGCTTGCGGACTGGATTCCCGTTTTCGCGGGAATGATGGTAGAGGAGCAAACTGATAAAGAATCGCCAGACTGAGTCACTACTTAATTATCGATAGACTTTCCGAATTCAGATTCGTATAATATTTTGGCTTTTGTTGACTAGACTCTCGCCACGGACAGTAGAGGAACTAAAAAGATGAAGATTCCCTCGGCCCACCTTAGCTAGATCGCATTTTAGCCCGCGTGATTGGCGGCCTTCCGGCCGTTTCTGCGCAATACTGCGCACTCCGCGCGGGTTGATCCTCTCTTATCTCAGCCCAATTCCAGTTTGCGAGGTCTTATGGAAGTTCCGGCCACCGCCGCACAACCGGCTACTTTCTGGTCATCTGTCCGTGAAGCCGTTCGCGGCTCGCACCAGGACTTTACTTCCGGCAGCCTGAATCACGCCATTTTTCTGCTGGCAATTCCCATGGTGCTGGAGATGGTGCTGGAGTCGCTCTTTGCCGTGGTTGACGTTTTCTGGGTGGCTCGCCTCGGCTCGGACGCTGTCGCCACCGTTGGCCTGACCGAGTCAATGGTAAGTTTGGTGGTGGCCATTGCCATGGGGCTTGGCCTTTCTACCACGGCCATGGTGGCGCGCAGAATTGGCGAGAAGGATCCCGATGCAGCGGCGGTGGCGGGCGTGCAAGCCATCTATCTGGGAATCATCCTCTCACTCGCCATCGGTCTGCCTTGTTTTCTTCTGGCGCCGCATCTGCTTCAGCTCATGGGTGCATCATCCGCCATCGTCACACTGGGTTCGAACTACACCCGCATTTATTTGGGTGGCAGTGGCGTGCTGCTGATGCTGTTTCTGAACAACGCCATCTTTCGGGGCGCGGGTGATGCGGCCATCGCCATGCGGCTGCTGTGGGTGTCAAACATCATTAACCTAGTGCTCGATCCCTGCCTGATCTTCGGCCTTGGCCCGTTTCCGAAGTTGGGTGTAACGGGCGCGGCGCTGGCGACTTTTACAGGGCGCGGCATCGGCGTGCTCTATCAGTTCTACCGGCTGCTCAAGGGCACGGAACGCATCCGGGTGCTCGTCCGCCAGGTCCGCCTGGATACTGGAGTGATGATTCGCCTCCTCCGCGTTTCTGTCACCGGCATCCTGCAGTTTGGCATCGCCCATGTGAGCTGGATCGGACTGGTGAGGATCATCAGCCTGTTTGGCAGCGCAGCCATCGCTGGCTATACCGTGGCTATCCGCATTGTCATCTTTGCCATCCTGCCCTCCTGGGGTTTGAGCAACGCCGCCGCCACTCTGGTTGGCCAGAACCTGGGCGCGCGCAACCCGGAGCGGGCGGAGAAGTCCGTGTGGCTTACCGGCCTCTACAACGTGATCTTCCTCGGCAGCATCGGCATCCTGTTCATCGTGCTGGCGGAGCCTATCATCCGGTTGTTCACGCGGGATCCCGCCGTCGTCCCGATTGCCGCTTCCTGCTTGCGCATCCTGAGCTATGGCAACATCGCCTATGCCTTCGGCATGGTGATGCTCCAGGCGTTCAACGGCGCCGGTGACACCCGGACACCAACCGTGGTGAATTTTTTCGGCTACTGGCTGGTGGA
Source organism: uncultured Acidobacteriota bacterium (assembly GCA_937900045.1). GTDB lineage: Bacteria > Acidobacteriota > Terriglobia > UBA7540 > UBA7540 > CALCEB01. The sequence continues at coordinate 13,594 of CALCEB010000067.1, read as the reverse complement.
GATACCCGTTGCCTATGCGCTGGCGGTTCCCGCCGGTTTGCATTCGAAAGGGGCGTTCCTGTCCATCCTGATTGCAGAATCGGCGATTGCCGCAGTCAGCGCCATCCTGTTCCGGCGCGGCAAGTGGAAGACACAAAGAATCTGACCGGGGCCCGGGTATCAACTCCACCGCTTCCGAGGATGGCAAGCTCAGGAGCGGTGCCATCCTTACCGCTTTGCGCTCGTCTTGGAACCACCACCCAAGGACGCGTTGCCTGCGTTTACCAAGCGTCAGGGATATGGACCATGTGCGGATGGGTCGAAGTCGGTAGCAACGATTAGAATGCACAGGCGGGATTTCCTGAGCCAATGCGGGAACTGCCGGGAAAAGTATGGGCTGTCAATCCTGATTATTCACAAAATTTTATTCGAAGCCCGGAAGGGCACGGTTAAAGCCATGCCCTTCCGATTCTCCAATGGAAGTCGACGAATTATCCAGGTTAAATTTCTACTGGAAGCTCATAACAAATCGTTTTTGATTATCACCAGCAGCTCATCATGGAATAAGCGTCCAGCTTCTTCACGGTGGCTTGTCCGCCTTTTGCAAAGGCGCTGACGCTCAGGCTGTCGCGACGCGCGGGGTAAATTCTTCCGGTCAGACAAATCTTGCGGTCAGCGAAAATTTCAATCACCGAGCGGTCCAAAAAAATTGAAAAATGAACCGGGACGGCTGGCTGAACTTTGAGTGGCGCCACATAAGCGCCGCCCACGATTTCGCGGTTCAGGCTCGACCGCCGGGTGTCCAAAGTAATCTGACCTGTCGAGGGACGGAGGTGAATGATCGTCGCTTCTTCCGAGCCTGGAGATTGGCGAACGGCAAGCCCAAATTCTTCCACGTTGCCGGGCGCGATCGCGGCGTCAATCTCCAGGCAATCACCCCAGACTTGGGGAAGCGGAACGTCTCCTCGAACTACCAGGTTTTCCAAGTTTGCCAAAGGCTCACGTAATACTTGAAGTTCTTGGGCAGGCTCGATGCGTAGAATATGGTCCGCCCCTTCGCTGAGGACTCTGGGCAAGGACATCATGCCCGCCCATCCCGCTGCGCGTTGCGCCGCTTCACTGCGGCCTTCCCTGATCCAGCCCCAAAGAATGCGGCGCCCGTGGGGGTCATCGAAGCTCTTGGCCGCGTAATAGAAATCCCCGTAATCCATCTTACCTTTCGTGTCAGGCTGGAATTTACGCCCCGAATACTTGCCGGTCATTGAGTAAACGGCGCCCTGGGTCGAAACCAACAAGGCATGGCTGCTTCCCAGCGGAAAAAAATCGGGGCATTCCCACATGTCACCCGCAGCTACCGGGTCGTACTTCGCATGGGGACTACCTCCGCTTGCCGACGCAAAGGGTGGCCCGGCGGCAAGCTCATGAATGTAATTCCAGTGGATGAGGTCATGCGATTGGTAGAGCAGCGCCGCGCCGCCGTGCCCTTTCATCCCGGATCCTACTGACATCAGCCAGTCGGCACCCTCGCGCCAGATTGAAGGATCACGGAAGCCCGTGGCATGGAAGCCGTGTGGCGGCGTGGCAATCACGGGATTTCCCGGAAACTTGCGCCAATGGATCATGGCATGGTCACTCGATGCCAGGCATTGGACTTCTGGTTCCACACCCGTGTAGATCAGTGTGGGTGTACCATCGTGACTGAACGCCGAGCCGGAAAAGCACCCATCTTTGTCCGGCCCGCCCGGCGTTGGCGCGAGCGCCATCGGCAGATGAGTCCAATGAACCAGGTCGCGGCTGCGCGCATGGCCCCAGTGCATATCACCCCAGTAAGCGCCGTGCGGATTGTACTGGTAAAAGAGATGGTAGTAGCCGTTCCAGAAGATCGGACCGTTCGGGTCATTCATCCAGTTGGCGGGTGGCAGGAAGTGATAACGCGGGCGGTGGGGATCAGCCGCAACTTTGGCCGCAAGGGCAGGGGAGATCGCTGTGGCATGGGTACCCGCCGGGTGATGCCCCGCCAGAAGCGATGCGGATACGAGAGCCGATTGCTTCAGGAAATCTCTGCGATCCGGCATATGTTTTCTGTTCCGGGCTTCCTTACAATTGTGGCGATTCTGATCTTGCAAGGTCGATAGCCTGCTTCGGCGTTAGCGCTCTTAGGTTGAGAACCGGCTGGTTGTTGATGGCGTCTCGAAGTTCCGAATCGGCAGCAACGACAATGGATCGGGATGCGAGTGCGGCCCGAACCACATCAATGTCCTCGTGCGGGATCCGAATACCCTCTGGCAATTCCGGCACACCTTGAGGTTCATAGATGAGCTTACTCGAATTGGAGAGAAGCTGGATGACAAAACGCAGTGCGGCGGTGGACGATGGCGGATCACTCTTGAGCTTCTGGACGATTCCAAAATATTTTTCGTACATCAGATGAGGAGCAGAAAACTGATGGCAAATGCGGGCGACTTCCTTTAGAAATTCCATTGCAGAGAAGTTAGGCTCGTCGTGCTCGTTTACACCTCGAACGGCATGGTAGAGGACATTCTCATCCAGCAGGAAGGTGAGCCGCAAGAGCTACCCCTTTGAACCCTTGAGTGCGTCGAGATATTCGGAGAGTTCATCAAGGTTCTGGTCAAAGAAGCCGGGCAACCCGCCTTTCACGCCGCCGCGCTCGTCAATTTCCAGCAGACTCGCGACGGCCTTCCCATCCTGAGACTCGAAGTAGTAAATGGCCAAATCGTCGAGGCTAAGTTCCTTTTTGGCAACGGCATGCAGGATGCGATGGAGCACGTGCTCGCTATGTGTCTCAATGAAAAACTGCAAGGGCGTTGCTTGAGACGCCTTCAGGATGAAAGCAGTGAGTTCGGATTGCTTCTTGGGGTGAAGGTGAGCTTCCGGTTCCGAGAGCAGAACTGTTTCATGAGGTTTAGCCATCGCAATTGGGACGAAGATGAAGGGCAACTGGGTGGCTCCCGTTCCCTCGTTGACGAACAGTGCGGCAGGTGACATGGCCTCTAGGGACCTAGCCCAAATCTTTATCCGGCGGCCCGGAACCAGCTCAAAGTCAATACCTAGTCCCAGCATCTCTTCGAGTTTTCCAGAGATTTCTGCCTTCAATTGAGCGTTGTAGGCCAGCAAATTGGTGAGCGCGGCGCTGCGTTCCCCGAGCGTTGCTCTGTCAAGCCCGTTTTGCGGCGGTGTTTCCGCGATTGGGTAGCCTGCCTCTTCGAATCCTCTCAACGCATAAACTGGATGGATGGATTCAAGCAATTGACGGGGCTGCTTGCCAAAGAATTCGGCAAGCGGAAGTGAATCTGGGTGTGTATTGGGTACCCGTACCCTTAGAAGCTGGAGGGTGGGAACCGGTTCCAACAGGATTCGGTGCTGGGTGCGTAGTACGAGTACGATTCCCGGGTCGGCCCCGGTGTGTCCCGGGTATAGCCACCGCGCTTTCTCGTGAGATGTGCCGATCGACCCTTCATGCTGTACCAATTGGTTTTCGCGGAAAGAGACTTCAAAGCTGACGCAAACTGGTCCCGAGTCTCGAAGAAAGGGATGCGGCGAATTCTCCGTCAGGAGTTCTCCGCTTAATCCAATCTGGAGCTCCTCACTGCCCCGCCGGAGCACATTCTTAAACTCTCCAAGATCGATCATGCCGTATGCTTGGGGCTGGGAATGCGGCGACGACCCGGGTTCCCGCCCTGGGACGGGAGGGAGAAGGATCGATTCAGGCGCTTGCCTTAAAGCGAGCAATGCTTGAAAAATGGTTGATTTGCCGCTGTTGTTCGGGCCAATAAAGACGGTTATCCGGCGCGCCTCTATCGAGACGTGTTCGTGGAGCTTGAAGTTTTTCAGTTTGACCGTCGTCAGCATGTGGAAATTATACACGAGGCTGGAGGTTGAGGAAGCCAAGCCTCAGTTGAGATTCTCACGCATAAATCCCGCGCAGTTTCAGGCTGAACGCAACGCGGTCGATGGCCAGCATATAGGCGGCGATGCGGTTGTTGACGTTATGCTTCTCGCCGTATTGCACCACGTCATTGAATGCCGCCACCTGGATATGCTTCAGCCGGTCATTTACGTCGCTTTCCGTCCAGAAATAACCCTGGCGGTCTTGGACCCACTCAAAGTAGGAGACGGTGACGCCCCCGGCGTTGGCAAGAATGTCCGGGATGACGAAGACGCCTCGCTCGAACAGAATGTCATCGGCGGGGGCAGTGGTGGGGCTGTTCGCGCCCTCCACCAGGATGCGGGCCTTGATGCGTTCGGCGTTGTGGCTGTTGATGGCGCTCTCCTTGGCCGCGGGCAGCAGGACATCGCAATCCTGCTCCAGGATTTCGGAGCCGCCAATGTTCTCACCGCCCGGAAATCCACGTACCGTCTTCGCTTCCTGGGCGTAGTCGATCAGGGCGTGGATATCCAGCCCGCGCGCGTTGAAAATGCCGCCGGTGATGTCTGAAACTCCAACGATCTTGTAACCCGCCTCGTGCATCAGGCGCGCCGCCTGCGACCCGACGTTGCCGAATCCCTGAACAATGACCCGGGTCGATTCGCGCGGCCGCCCGAAGCGCTTCAGCGCCTGGTCGCAAACGATCATGCAGCCGCGCCCAGTGGCCTCACGCCGCCCGCGCGAACCGCCCAGGTCAATGGGCTTGCCGGTGACGCAAGCCGTGACGGTGTGGCGAACGTGCATCGAGTAGGTGTCCATAATCCACGCCATGGTCTGTTCATTGGTGTTCATGTCGGGCGCGGGAACATCGCGCTCCGGGCCCAGGTAATCCAGGATTTCCGCGGTGTAACGCCGCGTGATCCGCTCGAGTTCGCCGGGCGAAAGTTTCAACGGGTCGCAGATGACGCCGCCTTTCGCCCCGCCAAACGGAATGTTCACCACCGCACACTTCCAGGTCATTTCAGCGGCCAGACCGCGTATCTCATCCAGCGTCACGTCCGGTGCGTAACGTAAACCGCCTTTGCAAGGTCCCCGGGCGATGCTATGTTGCACGCGATAACCTTCAAATACCTGGAGTTTTCCGTCATCCATTAACACCGGGATGTGCACGCAGATTTCGCGATTGGGCGTGCGCAGATAATGGTAAATCCCTTCGTCCAAATTAAGTTTCCTGGTGGCCACGTCAAACCGCGCGGCCATTGATTCATAGATGCTGTATTCCTTCTCGGTCTCAACAATGCTCATCCTGCCCCCAAATGGAAAGTTGGAAAAGTCATGAATGGCCAGAGTATAGCACAGGGGTTCGATGCTTCCAATCACACTGGATGCCACGGATTGGGAAGAGAAACCCTGCCGGAAACAAGAGGGACACAAAGTGAAGCGCGGATATTCATCCGGGTTGAGGAGCGGGCAATGGCAGAGGGTTACTCCTCGTGAGGCTCAAAAATCAACGTAGTGCTTGAAGTATCCGGCGTAGTCCTGAACGGAATTTGAATACCATGCAATATAATTGCGCACGCTTGTGGGATAGCGATGGTTGAAGACGTTCGGACCGGCTACGTATTGCATGGCGGCACGGCGCATGCTCCCTTGCTGGTGATAGTAGCTGGCGAGCAGCTTGGTTCCCAGCCACATGTTCACGTCCGGGTTGCGCAAGCTTCGCGGATTCACTCCTTCGGCCTTCGCTCGCGCCGGCAGAATCTGCATCATGCCAATTTCGCCGGATGTACCATCCGCTGGGTGGAGCGACAGGCGGGATTCCTGCCACGCCGTGGCCAACGCCAGGTCCGCCGGGCAATGGTTTTGCTTTGCCCAATACAACAGCCGGGAGACCACGTGGGAATCGAGTGGACCATCACCCGTGGGATTTTGAATCGCCGGAATGTTGCCGGGAAAATGTGGCTCGACCTCTCGCGTCACGGCTGTAGAGGAGCGGATCGCTGGTTCCTCAGCGGGAACGTGCGGACGTGTTGGGAGATGGAAGCGGACGTTCGCCGCCGGAGATTGAAAGGGAGGCTCAAACCTGCCGGGATCGGCCTCCGCCAACGGCGCAGTGGTGCCCGAGAATGAAGCATAACGCACAGGAGTGGACGGTGGCGGCTCCGGAAGTGATCCCCCTAACATGAGCTGCTGGGGTATCATCTTTCCACTGCGAACTCTTGAGACCATCTCGTCGATCTGGCTGTAAAGGGCGCGCCGGGCCGCAGGATCGTGATTGATATGCTCAAGATCTTTTTTGATACGGAGAATCTCGACGTCCGTGTCTTTGCCGCTTTGGGCGGGAGCAGCCACTGTAGGTTGGGATGCCGCCAGTTCCGAGGGCGAAGGCTTCGCGGGTCCGATTCTTTCGTGCCCTGCCGGACTCTGAAGCCCGTGCCTTGGGCGGCGCGCGGCGCCTTCTGTAGAGGGGAAGACGGCAGGCGCCACGGAAGCTACCGCCGCAACTTGAGGATTGAACCACCGGGACCACGGCCCAACGGGCTTGGCACTGAGCAATGCACAACAAACCGGAATGGCAAGAACAAGGCATGGAGCCATAGCGGGCCCGCCTAATTGTTGCGATGGTTGACGTAGGGTCGCCAGGTCCAGTCACTCTTGTGGACATCAAGCTGCTGCTGATTGAGCGCAGCCTCGACCGGACCCTTCACGTAATACTTGAAGATTTGCTTTAGGTCGCTGCCCTTCAAGGGTTCCGCCGGCAAATCGCAGGCGTTCGCTCCGCTGTTCAGCCTGCAACGCTCGGAATTCGAAGCGAACTCATAAACCTGGGGCGCAAGCTTGACCAGCGGTTCGCGCGCAGCCTGAAAATAAAGCACTACCCGAACTTTGCGAATTGCTGGCGGGGAGAATTCCGGGAGGCCGTTGGACGCATTGAGATTAGAATGCAAATCCTGCCCCGCTGCGGGTTGTGGCGGCGCTGAAGACTTTGAATCTTGGTAAGCGAGCGCGGCAACGGGAATGAGCATCAGCATCGAGATGGCGATGAGGCAGGACGGTTTCATCTTCCGCATGGCTAATGGTCTCCTTTGGCGCGGCAGCCTTCAACATCGCCAGTTTTGCGAATGCAGTCACGAAGTTGATCCACGGTGTGATCTGTGGGAACCGAAGCCGCGGATGAGCCCATGACGGCGGAGTTGATCGCCGTGTTACCGGTGAGGGCTACCGAGCTCTCAATCGCTTTGGAAGTGGAGTTGAGCGTATCCGCAGCGCGCTGGCGCGTTACCGTGAACTCTAGCCGGTCGGCCAAACGGCCCTCGTTCAGTTTGGCATCCTGGGCGGCCTTGACGAAGCTGGCCGATTTTTGCCTCGCTTCAGCCGCTTCTTTGTCCAGCTCTACGGCGTCTGCCTGGAGGGACTGCATTTCATGGCGCGCCTGCAGGCTGTGCTCCTCGTCTAGTTTGCGAGCTTGTTCATCCTGGGAGAGTTCAGCGTCAAGACGGCGAATCATCTGATTGTTTTCGCCGGAGGGCGGCATCATGGCGATGTTGTGCAGAGCCAGATCAAGCTGTGGAGTGCGATCATTCAACCGGTCAAGGTCAGCATCCGAAATCTCCGCTATTTGCTTGCGGGCCCCCACCATACCTCGAACCTGAGCAGCGCGGCCGGCAATCTCGTCCGCCAGCGCCGCAAAAGCCTGGGAGAGCTGCTGCGTGCTTTGCATGCGATCCTGCTCTCCTTCGAGCAGCAGGCGCGTCTCCTGGATTTGAGCGAGTGCCTGAGTCGCGGGATCTTTTGCCGCCGCCTTTTCAAGTTGATGGCGTTGGGCCTCGCGGTCCGCCTCGCGCTGCTGGTAGCCCGTCGTGAGGCTTGCCACCTGGGATTCTGGTGAATCGTCCGCAGGTTGCGAAGCGTTCCCGCTCGAAGATTGAGAGCTACCGTTCGCAGGCCCGGTTTGAGACTGAATGTTTGAACTTCCAGATGAAGAATTCTCCAATGGACTCGCATCTTTACTCGCTGCTGGAAGCTGAAGCGGTTCGGGCGGGTGCGGATGCTTCTTTGAAATATCTTCTTCGGTGATCCGGACGTTGGTGCCTTGTGGCTGAGCCTGGGAATTCCCGGAATCGTCTGACGAATCGGACATGGTCGCAGAACTGGGAACCGAACCAGCGTTGAGCGACCGATCCTGCCCGGCATTTGAATTTGGGGCGGGTTGTGGGCCAAAATGGCGCCACGGAACGATGACATCCTGAGCCGGGACGGTGCTGGCGGGGGATTGCGAACTGGAATCCTGACCGAAGGCAGCCACCGCCAAGGCCATCATGACAGCGGAGAGCGCAATCTTGGACAATCGCATGGCTTATTCGCCTCCTTGCGGTTCAACCAGCACCGCCTGCAATTGCGGATCATTCATCAGCGGGCTTGCTTGCCAGTTCTTGGAGCTCGACTTCAAGGCCATGACCAGATTCCGGGCGATTTCCGATTGTGCGGAATCAGGCAGGTTCAGACGCTTAGCCTGGGCGTAAGCTAATTCAAGATTGTTAAGCGCCTTTTTGGGTTTGGAGAGCTTCAGTTCGCAAACGCCGCGCAGATATGTGACAAAGACCCGGTCCGAATCCGGCCGGTTGCGAAAATGCACTTTGTCGAGTTTGGCGAGGACGGCCTTTGGGTCCTGAAGTTGGTTGAGCAAAACCACGAGGTCGGAGGATGGCGGAATGGCCAAGCCCTGTCCCCAAGCAGCGCCTCCCGCTCCGGGGGGATCGCCGCGAGAATCCTGACCGGAATATCCATCGCCACCGTCTTGCCCGGAAGCTGAATCAGTCTCTAGCGGCTTCACAGAGGCGGGGCGGTCCAAGGTAAATTCAACTACAGTGCCCGCAGGGAGCACCAGGTCCGGACCGCGCCGGGCTACAGTCCATACCCCCGCAGTCAACACTCCCGCCGCAGCCCCCGCCGGAAGGCCCCAGGGACCACCCACGGCAAGGCCTGCGCCTGCCCCTGTGCCCATGGCTGTCAAGTCCACTGCGGCGTCTTTACCCAGCCCGCGCGGACCGTGGAAGGTGCCCTCGGATCCGGGCCTGTGATTGTTATCCAGTCGTGTGGCATAGCCATCCAACGGTACTTCGGTTCCGTCCGGCTCGACCACGGAATAAAGCCGTAGTCGAACCCGTGCCCGGCCAAATACATGACCGGCGCGTTTAAGCTCAGCCATGGCCAATTTGATCCTGGCCCCGGCGGGGATGGCGACTTTGCCCCGCGCGTCCAGAACGTCTTGGTCAAGCGTGGCTTGAATAATCGGGCCAAAGTAGTGGTTCTTCGTGCTGATAGTCTCATCCAGGCGGATGGCCAGTCGAACCCCCGGGGAGAGCGTGACCCGCTGAGCCCAGGCAGGGTAGGGAATCGAAGCCATCACCAGACCCGTTACCAGCCATAAGCCAAATGCTGGCGGAAAATTGGTAGGAGAATGCCGGAAATCCTTACGCAAGACTCGATACATACCGCACCCCCTGGATCAGATTAATATCTTCAGCCTATCTCTGTGCAAATCTATAGCCAAACCGGATGGCGGAGGGCGTTGCGATAACTCACTATTCACCAGTCAATTACAAGCCATGTAAGGCAAATTTTCGAAGTGGCTTGATGAGGCTCATGGTTATTTTGGGCCAGATTATGGCTGATTTCAACCACTTCTAAAATGTGAAAACGGAGGCTGGCCGGGAGGATGCGAAAATTTGCCCCGGGTGATTGGAAGTCAGGGTGAATGTGAAGTGATGGTTGAATTGTTGTCGGCGCGTCGACGGGACAACAAACCGATTCTGTTTCGTTCGATGCCGGGTGCTGTCACTGTCCCAATCGCCGGACAGCTTCAAGACCGGTTTCATCTCTGCCGATAATTTTACGCGGACCCTGTGTGTGGATTGTTCTGTTACGTTCTCTGAACAAACGTGGCTGCGGTTTCTTCCACTCTGCGCACATGGAATAGCCACGAAGATGCCCGGCCGGATACTCCGGAATGTCCGTGTTACGGGTTGGATTTGGATATAGAAACACAATGAATCCGCTGGTGCATGCATCCACATTACTGCCGGTAATGATCGCGATGGCTGTTACTTTGATTACCGCTTTGGCACGCTGGCAGGCCCACTTGGAGCAAGCCGACGCCGAAAAGCCCTTCCAGCAGGAATGGGAGGAAAGCGGATGGAGAAGCCTGCATCGCGGCGAGTTCCAGCTCTGCCGTATCGTTCCCATTGAAGACTGGCCCATGGCGGAATTTACTTTTCAGGACGAGCGCCGGGCAGAGCTCGGACGCTTCCGAGGTCTCTCCCACAGGGCTGCGATTATTGAATACTGGGGTTGCCGGGGCGGGGAAATCGTCCAAATAGAATCGAGCGCCCGGCGAGAAGCACAAGGCGCCTCCAAGCACACCATTTTGATTCATAAGGAAAACCGCCTGGTCGCCGAGGTTTTCCGGCAAGCCGGAATTTCCCGCACACTCTTCCGGCTGCTCTGGCATGAACAGGAATTCCAAATTGAAAAAAGAAAATGGTCCGTGCGGGGGACCAATTTCATCCGGCGCGATGAGGAACTGATCGGAGTGTTCAGGCGACCGGGAGGACTCTCTCGCAAGACTCTATTTGCGGTTCGGAGTGACCTGCCTGAAGAACTGAAGGTTTGCCTCTGCTCAATTGCAGTCCTGCAGTAAAGCTCCACGCGCCGTCTTCCAGAAGCTGGCGGAGGCATGTCCTGACCCGATGCCGGGAAGGGACCCTGCGCTGGGTGCTATGATTAACTGGTGCGTGGAAAATGGGGGCGAATCATCAGGTCGTAGATAGCGCCGCCGGCGAGTCCACCGACAATCGGCGCAGTGATGTAAATCCACCACTCGTTTCCGCGTGGGCCGGGGAAGGCGATCCGGCCGTATCCCAAAACATAGCCGAAGAGTCGAGGACCAAAATCGCGCGCCGGGTTTACCGCGTCCATGGTGAGTGGCGCTCCAATACCAACGATGGCCGTAACCGTGAGGCCGATGAAAAGCCCAGCCAGATTGCTCCCCGGAGCCACAGAGTTTTTCTGATCGGTGAGCGCCAAAATCGCTCCCAGTAAGAAAGCCGTGAGTACGGCTTCAACCAGGAAAGCTTGACCGGCGGAAACTTTGGCAAAATTCCCGGGTCCAATCCCGACGGAGCCGGGATTGGGATAGAAGCAACTGAAAACCATCATCAACTTCTGGCTTCCTGGCTGCCCGGTGACAACCCCCAGCTTCTTGGCCGTGGGCGCCCAAAATCCCAACCAGAATGCCCACAGGATCAGCGCGCCGGTAAATGCTCCCGCCACTTGAGCCAGGATATAGGGCACAACCTTTCGCCCAGGGAAGCCGCGAAATGTGGCCAGGGTTATGGTGACGGCAGGATTGATGTGAGCGCCAGAGACTCCTGCCGTGATGTAAATGGCCAGGGCCACCGCCAAGCCCCACAGCAGTGCAACCCCTGTCAGATCCAGTGCGCCAGTAAAAACGCTGACCGCGACGGCGCCATCCCCAATCAGGATCAACAGCAAGGTTCCCCAAAATTCCGCAATACATTCGCCCAGAAGTGGATTCTTCATACCGGTTAAGTGGACTCAAGCTGAAAAAGCAAGTGAGTATAGCAGAAATTGCACCAGGCATTGTAAACTCTGCAATTCTATGTAGTCGCTCTGTTTGGCGATTGTTTATCAGTTTGTTCTTTTACGGTCATTCCCGCGCGACTATCAGGCTCAGGCGGCGGCGCGGCGAAACTTTGGGTGAGAGCAGGAAATATTGGGCATCTTTCTCGGGCTTTCGGCGGCGGTTTCCTGGGGTTTCGCAGACTTCCTGGCGCGATTCGCGGCGCGACGGGTGGGCGCCTACCGCACCATGTTCTTCATGCAGCTTTTCGGTTTCGCTGGGTTAACCGTCTATCTGTCGGTGGGTCGAGGGACATTGCAGTTGGCCGGGCTTGCACGCCTCGCCTCTGGTCCCGTCTGGATGGCGGCTATTGCGGCCGCGCTGTTGAATGTGGTGGCAACTCTCGCGCTGTACCGGGCGTTTCAAACAGGAGTGCTTTCCGTAGCCGCCCCGGTGGCATCCAGTTATCCGGCGCTGACCATTCTGCTGGATTCATGGAGTGGTGAGAAGCTTACTGGAATGCGCTGGGTTGGACTTGTGGCAGCTCTGGTGGGCGTGATCCTGGCAGCGACTCCCCGCAATGGAAATAATGGAAGGGACTCGACCAGAGTACAAGCGCAACAGAGCGCGGGCAGCGATTGGCTCGCCACGGGAGTGGGCTGGGCGTTTGTCGCTTCGGTGGGTTTCGGCTTCATGTTTTGGCTGCTGGGCTTTCGCGTGACTCCAGTGATTGGGGGTGTGGCCCCGATTTGGATTTTCCGGGTGGTAGCATTGCTGATGTTAGCGGGCGCCTCCGCTCCGGCGCGGCAGCCGCTACGTCTGCCGGATGCCCGCACGTGGTGGCTGCTCGCGGGGACGGGCGTACTGGACACCACGGCATTTGTTCTGACCAGCGTCGGGATGACGACGGAGCAGGTTTCCGTAGTGACGGTGCTTTGTTCGCTCTTCGGCGCGGTGACCATGGGACTGGCTTGGATATTTCTGCGTGAGAGGCTGTATTGGTCACAATGGATTGGAATTGTTCTGATTTTTATGGGGATCGTCCTGGTGAGCGCGTGAGAGGCGATTGTTTTCTCATAGGGGGCGGTACCTCGCAGAAACCTGACGCCTTGCAAGGATTGATTTACTGATGCTCTCGGAAATTCACATCCAAAATTACGCTTTGGTGGAAAGCCTGAGCCTGGAGTTTCATCCCGGACTGAACTTGCTGACCGGTGAAACGGGCTCTGGAAAATCCATCCTGGTGGACGCTCTGGGTTTGGCGTTGGGTGGGCGCGCCTCGCCGGAAATGATTCGGACGGGAAAGGATCGTGCGTCAGTCACCGCAATTTTCCGTGTGGACAAGGAGGCTCCATGGCTGAGATGGCTGGAAGAGTTCAGTGTGAGCGCCTCCGGCGAGGCTGAACTGATCCTGCGGCGAGAGATTCAGGCCGGGGGGCGGAGCCGCATGTTGGTGAACGACCAGCCCGTGACGCTCACGGCCGTCAAGGAGCTGGCTCGGCAGTTGGTGGATGTCCATGGGCAGAACGAGCATGTAACGTTGTTTGCGCAAGAGGCTCAACTGGAGCTTTTGGATCAAGCTGCTGGCCTTGAGGAATTACTTGAACATGTAGGTTCAACCTATAGGAAATTTAGCCAGTTGAGGCGCGAGGCAGAAGTCTTAGCCCAGAATGAGCAAGAGAGATTACGGGCTATGGACGTGCTGAAGTTTCAGGTGGAGGAGTTGAACCGCGCCCGTCTCGAAATAAATGAGGACGCGCGGCTTGAAGAAGAGCGCCGGATACTTAGCAACGTAGAGAAGGTGAGGGCCGCTGCCGCCAGCGCCTTCGCTCGTCTGTACGAGGAAGAAGGGTCCGCCCTCTCGATACTTGCGGCGGTTGAAAAATCCATGGAAGAGTTGGCTCGTTATGACTCAAACGCCAAGGAGCAAATTGAGACATTCTCTTCGGCGCGCCACGGCTTGGAAGATGTAGCCGATTTTCTGCGCGATGATCTGGAGCGAATCGAAGCAGATCCGGCCCGCCTGGAAGAAGTGGAAGACCGGTTGGCGCTGATCGGCCGCCTGAAGCGCAAGTATGGACAGACAG
>CALCEB010000066.1 GCA_937900045.1 uncultured Acidobacteriota bacterium | reverse complement strand
CGCGAAACGCCTCAGACTCGTACCTTGTCGTCCCTTCGTGAATAAAGCAGGCTAACGGTATGCCTACTTGGCCGGTGAAGGCACGAGACGCTGCAGGGTCTTTTCAACGGCCTTGGGAATGAAACCGTAAGGTCCGGGGGCGCTCTTATAGGCAATACGTCCTTCCCGGTCGATCACGTACAACCGGTCCGGCCAGCCCGTGTAAGCAACTTCCGTCGTGTCATGCATGTCGTCCACCAGAGCCGGTATGCTGATGCACAGCTTGACCACGCAGGTTCCGGCTGCCGTGTCACGTTCGTTGAAGTTATGGGCGCTGGCCAGCAATATATGGTCTTTAACGTTGACTGGCATCTGCCAGCCGTCAATGGGGTGGGCCTCCTCGATGTAAATCACATAGAAGGCTACTCGATCTTTGTACGCCTCGTAGAGCTTGTTAAGCGCGGGAACCTCCCGGCGGAAAGGCGGTCATGTGTAGCTGCCAAACACCAGCACGACGGGTTTCCGATCCCGAAACGAAGACAATTCGACGCGCGTTTGTTTGTCCGAAGCCAACAGCGAGAAGTCCGGGGCCGGATCACCCACATTCAGACGGCCCTTTCGCGCAATGAACCAAAGCCGCTTGAACGGGAGCACCGCGAAAGCAATGCCGGGCACCTTCGACATGATTCGGCCAAAGACCTGCGGCGGCTGGTTCATGGCGACGAGCAAAGCGCACACCAGGGACCCATAGATGATTCCCAGCACAAGTATCCAGTTCATGAACTTTCTCAAGAAAGTGTCCTTTCTCCTCACGGTGGCAGTCTGATGCTCTTGCCAACTCTAATGTTCCTGACCTTCGTTCGAGATAGAGCTAATTTCCGCAAGGCGCGGCGACCTCCCGGTCATCACAATCCAAGTTTCTGCGCGGCGAGCTCGGTCCCGATGATACGGGCGCGAATTTTTTCGAACGCCGTCTCACGCGCCGTCGAGGTGTCGTCGCTGAACGGGGCAAATCCGCAGTCGTCCGTCGTCCCGAGCCGCTCTAAAGGGATGAATTCGGCGGCTTCGAGAACCCGGTCTCGCACTTCCTGCGCAGTTTCGACGCGTGAATTGATGGGATCGATGACCCCGATAAAGATCGTTTGATCTGCTTGCGCGTGCTCCCGGATTAAGCGGAGCACACGCAGCCGGTCCTTCTCGCTGGCTAACTGGATGTAAAAATTGCCTGCATTGAGCGTAAACAAGTTTGGCAGCAGGCCCGCGTAGTCCACGTCTGCGCTGTGGGTCGCATCCTGATCGCCGCCGGGACAAGTGTGCACTCCGATCCTGGCCCTCTCCGAGGAAGCAAAGTGACTGAGAACCTGGTTATTCAGACCGATGAACCGTTGCAGTAGCTCGCCCGAAGGATCGAGCTTCAGGGAAAGGCGGCCTTCGGTGAAGTCGATCTGCACCTTATGCGCTCCTCTATCGAGGCACCCACGGATATCTGTCACGGCTTCACGAATGAGATCTCCCAAGAACTGCTCCTGGGAATATCCGGGAACGCTCTCTTGCGGATAGAGAAGGCTTAACAGCGAAGCGGAAATGACAGCCTGCTTCAGAGGAACTTTGGTGTATTGCCTGGCTCTTTCCAGGAAGGATGCGGCGTGGGTCTTGTAAAGGAAGGGTCCCGAAGCCAGGCGGGGGAGTTGCCGAACATGGCCGTCAGCAAAGGGAACGGATACGCCGTCAGGCTCAAGGTTGGGAAGACCGTCGACCGGATAGGTGGCAAAGCTGGGCTTGGTTTGCTCCCCGTCCGTGATGACTGGCGAGCCGGTCGCTTCAAAGCGGTAGATTGTATCGCGAAGCGCGGCCTCGTACAGTGCGTTGAGCTTTTCTTGTGTCTGACGGCCTTCCTGAAATTCCCTGATCGCTTCGATCAGTTGAGGCGGCCTTGGAATGCTTCCAATGGGTTCAGTCGGAATCTGCATGCCTCATCCTTCTCTTCCCACGCCAAGCGCGTCTGCAACCCGGTTGATGTAATTAAACCAAGCAGCGATTAGGGTAATCTGCAGGATGGCTTTGTCGTCAAAGCCCGCCTGCCGCAGCGCTTCGTGATCAGCCCGGCTGACTTGGGTGGCATCCCGCGTCAGCTTAACCACATAATCCAGCATCACCCGCTCCTGCGGGGTGATCAGCGCCTGGGCATAGTCGGTCTCCAACGCCCGAACCATTTCCTCATCCAGCGTGACTCGACGCAGAAACTCTGCGTGCGAGTCGATTCAATAAACGCACCGGTTGGTCACCGAAACCGTGGTGGTAATCATTTCATGTTGCCTCCGGGTCAGGGGAAGCTCCGGAGACATCAGCACGCCGAACGTGGAAAAAGCGTGGTACAACGCTTCGGGAATGAGGCTGTGCGAAGCCACGATCTGCGCGCCGCCCCCATCGGTGGGATGGACGGGCGTTGCATACTCCACAGGATAAAGCGCGCGCTGTGCCTCCATGGCCTTGCGCAGGCGCTCGTCAGCTTCATCCATGGAAATAGTCCGAATCCAAGCCATAATCAGTTCTCCTCAGTAAAATGTTGAAAACGATACGCAAACCTGAATTGTCGTCAGAGCACCGATGGCCCTGCCACTTGGGGCAGGCGGATGATCGGGCAAAGAATTGCGTCGCGTCCCAGCGCAAGCAAGCCACGGCAGAGCACAGCGTCCTCGCGGCCTACATGCCTTGGCCGGTAGCGACAATCTTTTCGATCACCAAGCCGTGAGCGCCGTTCCGGTCGTAAACCCGGCCGGTCACCGTCACTCTCTTCCCGGCAAATTTCATCAAGCGGCTGTTCTGGCCCTGGGCGGGTGTGGCATCGGAGATTGGCAAGTAGATCGTGCCATCGCCGGACATCAGGACCAAGGGTGAACCCGCCTTGGCGCAGGCCACAGCGCATTCCGGGCTGATGGGTTTTTTCAGGTTTTTGGTGAAAGCGCAGGCGGAATCCAACACGTAGCCATTAATGGTCACCGCCCTGGCCGCAGACCATGCCCCGTGAGGAATGGCAAGGCCCCACAGCAACGTCGCAGCCACTACTACCAATAGCTTCTTCATCATCGTTCCTCCTTTTCAATTTCCAACACCCGACACTGGTCAGAACAGAAATTTCAAGGCCAACTGAATCTCCCTCGGCGGCAGGGCGCTCTGAACCTGCCCGAACGTGGGCGAGCTGATGTCATTGTTTGGCAAGCCGAAATTCACGTGATTCAGAATGTTGAAGGCTTCGGCGCGAAATTGCAATGTCTTTGACTCCTGCAAGCGGAAGTTCTTAAAAACCGAGAAGTCCCACTCCGCAATTCCCGCGGCTTGCACGATGTTGCGTCCGGCGTTGCCGAAGGAGCCGGGCTGCGTGACGCGCTGGAAAGCCCCGGCGTTGAACCACTCGCTCGCGGTCTGGGGGCCATTGTTCGGATTGCCCACCAGGTTGGGCCGGTCGCTGTAAAAGCCGGAGATTTCCGGGGACTGGCCTTGCAGCGAGGGGTCGCTCGAATCATAGATTGTAAAGGGCGTCCCGGTGGAAGCCGAAAAGATGCCGTTTAACTGCCAGTTTCCAAAAGCATCCCGGTACCATTTGCCGCCTTGGGTCCAAAACGGGGGCTGCCATTCGTAGCTGAGCACCAGACGGTGGCGGGCATCAAACAGTGAGCGGCCATATTCAGCTTCCAAATTAAACGGATTTTGCGCCAAGTCATTTTCGCCTGCAACGCTTTGGGGTGAGGACCCCGTGATGTTGAAACTGGAGGCGTCATCCAAGGTTTTGGAGTAAGTGTACGACGCAAGGAATGCAAGGCCGTAGCTGAAGGTCTTGCGCAAGCTGGACTGAAGGGCATTGTAATCAGAATTGGCAATGCCGGAGATGAGTCCGATCGAGCCGTAGGTGCAGTTGTTGGGACTTGCAAGCGTGCAGCCGGAGTAGAGCCGGCGCTGGTTGACGTTGGCTTCGGTGGACTGGCCCGGCACATAGACCGCCGGATTGTCTTCGATGAAGCGCGGCAAGTGAGTGCCTTTGGTTCCCACGTAGCCCACGTCCAGCAGCCAGTTTTGACCAAAGGCGCGCTCGATGGTGAAATTCCAGTCCTGGGCATAGGGCAAGCGCAAATTGGGATCGACCGTCAGCAGGGTAAGGGCCTGTCCAATGCCACTGTTGAAGTTGGGCGCAAATGGGTTCGTGCCGGGCGGGAGCGGGCTCGCAAAGCTTGCGGGCGGCTGTTCCTGAATGGTCTTGAACCAGGGTGGCGCGCTCTCCGGCGCCTGCAAAGGGCCGCCCTCGCCGTTGTAATAGGGATCATAGAAAATGCCATAGGCCGAACGGATGGCCCAGCGACCGCTCCCTGTTGAATCCCAGGCAAACCCCACGCGCGGCGCAAAGGCGGTGTATTCCCTGGGAATCAGCCCGCCCGGAACACCGGGATCTCCCGGGTAGAGCAGTCCTGCAGGCGCATTGGCGATCATCTTGGACTGGGCGTGGGGTTCGAACAATGCCGTCTGATTGTTGATCTCGCTGTAGGGAGACGGCAACTCGTAACGCAGCCCCACGTTGAGCGTCAGGCGGGGCGTTGCCTTGAAGCTATCCTCTGCATAAAGATTCTCATTGGTTGCACGCAATCCCCTTTCCAGCTCGCCTCCTCCCTGCAAGAAGACAACCGGCTGTCCCACCAGAAAGTCGGCGAAGGAGAAGTTCGCTGTGCAGGTGCCGGGATTGGCACAGCCAACCGGAAAGGGAGCAAATACAAAGAATCCGTTGGAGGCGATGCCAAGAATGGTATTGAGCTGGTCGCGTTGAAGTTCACCGCCAAACTTCGCGTCATGCCGCCCGTGCGTCCACTCCACCGAATCTGTGAAGGAGAAGGTGTTCTGCGCCGTGTCGCTGGGTCCGGTGATGGGGTCGCCCACCGAGGCGTATCCACCCACCTCGACAAACGGCGGTCCCGTCTGCAGGGCAAGCGTTGGCGAGTACTGAAATCCAAGTGAAGACGGCGTGGTGTGATTCAGAGCCTCACCCGACAGGAACTTGTTGCGAAGGAACGAAAACTGGGCAATGTTTACCGCCGTGGGAGAGAATGAGTGGGTTTCTTCCAGAGATACGCTCTGGGCCCGGAAATCTTCACCCACAGGGAAGCCCGGAACATTGGCCCCGGCGATGGAGAGCGGGTCCACCTGCGAGCCGTTCGAGAAAAGATAATGGATAGAGACCGTGTCGCCCGAAGAAAAATAGTGATCGACGCGAGTGCCGAACTGGTCAGAGCCATTATTGAGTGTTTGGGTGGTGTTGAAGAGGTTTGCGCCGGCGTTGGGTAGCGGATAAAACGAAAGCACTTTGCTCGAAACTGGATTGATCTGGTTGCTGGGGATGACGTTGAAAGGGTAAGGCTGTCCCGTGATGTAGTTGATGGCTTGGTCGCCGTTGGCATCCGTGCAAAATCCCTGCGGGCTGTAAGTGGGGCACAAGGCGGAAAAATCGCCGGCCCGCTCCGCCACCGACGGCACAGGGGCCAATTGCGTTTCCCCTTGCCGGTTGCGAAAGCCTTCGTAGTAAACGAAGAAGAAGGTGCGGTCCTTCTGGATGGGGCCTCCAAGCGTTCCGCCGAACTGATTTTGCTTGAGCGGCTCGACGTTGGTCGAGAAAAAGTTGCGGGCGTCGAACATATCATTGCGCAGGAAGTCCCAGAGAGACCCGTGAAATTGGTTCGAGCCGGAGCGAGTAACAATATTCGTTGTAGACCCGGCATTGTGGCCAAATTCGGCGGGCGCGGTGTTGGTGAGAATGCGGAACTCAGCAATGGCGTCCGGTGGCGGACGGAGCACAAAGCCCCCGTTAATGGTGTTATAGTTTTCCGCGCCATCCACCAAAAATTGGTTGGACTCCGGACGCATGCCGTTTACGGCGTAGGACTGTCCGGCCCGCAACGTTCCGCCTGCCGCCAGAAGGCCCTGCGTGAGCGGCGCAGCGCCCGGCAACAGCAGTCCAAGCTGCGTAAAGTTCCGGCCGTTTAGCGGCAGATCCAGAATATCCCGCTCGTGGACGGTTTCGCCCAGGTCATTGGTGGTTTGGACCATCGTGGCGTTGCTCTTCACCTCCACCGTTGCGAGCGGCGACCCCAGCGCCAAGTGCACTGTCACGCTGGCAACTTCATTGACGCTCAGCCGGATTCCTTCCTGCGCGAACTTCTGGAACCCAGGCGCGGTGGCTTCCAACCGATAGTGGCCAATGGGGAGAAGGACCAGCAGATAGCTCCCGTGGTTGTCAGATTCGGTCTGGCGTTTGAGCCCGGTTTCAGCCTGAACGGCTGTCACCTGCGCGTGGGGTACTCGCGCGCCGCTGGGGTCCAACACGAGCCCGCGAATGCTCCCCGTGATTTGCTGTGCTATAAGATTGCAGCCCGCTAAAAGTACCAGGCCAAAGAGCCACAGCGGTCCCCTTCTCAAACTCAGCATGACAGAACTCTCCAAGGGCGGTTCCACGCAGGTTCACCGCTTGATGACTGACTTTCACTTGCGACTAAGTCTCTACGATGGTGCAGGATTATCTAGGAGCGATGGGGCAGGGTCAATCCTCAAAAATCTGAAAAAATCAGGTTTTTTTCAATTAGCTGAAGCATCGTGGATTTTGCGGGCGGCAAGAAATCAGTTAGCCTGAATTATTCACGAACTTCCCTTGAAAGACCGGAAGGGCACAGTTAAAACCGTGCCCTTCCGGTCTTCGATAAATCTTTGTGAATAGTCCAGGTTAGGCGGATCACCGGTCTGCGCAGTTGTGATCCGCTCTGATTCAGGGCACAAGGCCCGCCCCTACGAAGGGCGGTCGAGGAACCTCAGAAGTTCACTCCAATGCCGGTGCTGAAGGTGGCGTTATTCTGGTGGCTGCCGGGCTGGGGATTGCTCAGGTAGAAATCCTCGTAACTCACCGTGAAGGAGAGCAATTTGCTGATAGGCACGGCCAGAGTGGTGCTGGTGTCAAAACGATATTGTCCCGTCTGGCTGAGGTTCGGGTAGAAGTTCAAATCGTGCTGTAAATTCAGGAATTTGGTGAGCTTGGCGGTAATCGCTTCGCCGATCAGTGGCTCCGCGCTGTTTTCGAAGGGAACGCTGCTACTTTCGAAGTCGGTCCGCACGAAAGTCATACCACCCAGCAGGCTAACGGTGAAATTGGACTTGTGAATCACATCGCGGCCGAAACCGCCGCCATAGGTCTGGCGAAGCTTGATGCCTTGGGGTTGAATGTAATCGTATTGCGCTAGCGCAAAGACAAAATCGTTGGTATCGAACAAACGGTCCTGGCGGATTCCGCTGCTGAAAGTGTTGGAGGTGACCACCGCCGGGGAGCCGCTGGACTTGGCATGGGAAAAGAGGGTGGTGAGGAAGAAGGTGGTCCGCCACTTGTCCGCCAATCCTGCAACATCGGGTTGGTTTCGCGTGGCGTTAACCGTGGAGGTCAGACTCCGGGCTTGGGTGTCACCAGTGATCAGGCTATAACCCAGGTTGGCCGCGCCTTTCCAATTCTGGTAGAGCTTGGGATGAATGCTTTGTTCGAGCGTGGTGAAAGATTTTGTTGGATAAACCGAAATAAAAGCTTCAATGGGTTGGGCATTCGCCGGCGAGCTTGGAACAAGCCGCCATTTTCCACTGGCGGTGAATTCGAGGGTTCCATCGATGCTCGATTCATCGGGAAGCAGAGCGGTGGCGGGTGTGGTGGTGACGAAAGACCTGATTTTGCCTGTGGCAACCGTAATTTCTCCAAGGCTGTCAGACTTAAAGACCAGATTCCCGCCTTGAACGCGCTCCCATGTTCCGGTGAGCACATCACCATTCTTGAAAGTAAGAACGTCCGCCTGTAAAGTAACAGTCAATCCCAAGAAGATAGTTAACAATAGGGCAGTTTTGCGCACAATCGTCATTCGCTCCAGTAAGGTGAATTTTTGAGTAATGGAATTTGGCCCCCGTCAAAGCCCGTCACTTCATTTAGGTTACCACATTGGCTGAAACTGCGGGAGGAGGCGTGGAACAAGGCGGTGGACCGCGTAGTGCCGCCGTCCCGGCGGCATCTGTCAGTGCTACGGTGAGTGCATTCTTATACCCCGGCAAGATGCCGAGGCTACGGGTCGCGCAGTGAAACCGGTGGGAAGTAAATACCCTTATATTCTCTCTGCCACCAGTCTCCCGTCAGGCGGTGCGTGGCAAAACGGGTGAAGCGATAATCATAAGCGATGGCCCGCACATAGCGCGGCGGCGAGCTCGGGAACGGATTGTGGCGCAAAAGACTTAACACATCCGGGGACCCTTGAAGAAGCTGTCCCACGAGTCCGTAAAACCAGGGATTTTCGCGGTAGCTGCCGAGCGCCGCGAACCACATCTGCCAATCGAGGCGAGGTTGGTAAGGCGCCACCCAACCCGGCCGCCGCTTCACGTTGCCGGGCTTATATTCGAAGCTGTAATCCTGCCAAGTCTGGCCGTCCATGCTTCCTTCGAGAACAATTTCCACACGTTCCGTGGTCATGACTGCAAACAGACCATAAGGGTTCACGATGTGGAAAGGTTCCACCCAATCCATAAATTCAACGGCCGTCTGCGGCACGGAGGCTGGTGCAAAATCGCCTAACATTTCCATTCCGCTGACAAAAAGAACAAAAACAGCAAGCGCCGCGTAAACCAACCGGTAAATGGGTGATCGAGAAGCCTTACCTGCGTGAGTTGCCAGCCAGCGGCCGAAGCCGGTGGGAATCACGCGGCGCCAGGCGGCGTCATCCAACAGTAGCAGGCAGAGAGCGACCGCCAGCAGATTGAAGAATGCGTAGTTGCCGGTTAAAGCAATCAGGATTTGAAAACTGATCATTGTCGCGCAGGCTAGGTGCCTCAGCCGCCTCGGTGCAAAGATCAAGAAAGGCACTAACAATTCGATAGCGAAGACGCCCACAACGGAACATTTTTGGAACCAATCCGGAAGCTGGCTTGCATACCAGGCAAGGGGCGTGGGCAAGGGCTGAGTGTAGTAATGGTATTCAAGGGCAGTAAGGTTACGCCAGGTGGGGTCATGGCTCAGCAGCTTCACGCTGCCGGAAAGGAAAAAAAGACGAAAAAGCAGCCAGCGCAGAAGCCAGATCAAGGTTTTTGAAGGAGGCGTTTCCGCATTATCACGGTCCTTCGCAGGCTGTCTCCAGTGAGGCTCGAGGAGATTCCAGGAAGCCAGGAAAATGGCGAGGAATCCCGCTTCCAGCAGCAAAGCATCCCACTGAAATCCCAGAAAATCCCGCCCCACAGTTACGAGGGACAGATAAAAAATCCAGGAGAGGATGAGCGCCGGTTCCGTTGCGATCCCGAGGATCACAAGCAAGGATAGAGCCACGCCGCCCGCTACCAGAAACTGGAGAAAGCCATTCGAGGGGTTCAACCAGGCGAGTGTCGGAAGCAACCCATAGCGCTCTGTCCCGAACCGGCTGGCAATATCCTGGGCAAAATCGCTCCAGGGAATAATGCCGTGAGCGCCAACCAGACCTGTGATCTGAGGCCAAAGGGAAGTGAAAGCGAATAAGTAAGTGAGGCCAAGCAGCCTCAGAAAAATCCAACGGGTGAAAACGTAGGTTGAAGGTTCAAGCTTCTTGCCCCAAAGCACCCGGCGCAGAACGTCAGCAAAAGAGCGATGGGCTGCCACCAACCTGTAACCAGCCTCACTGAAGGGCGCGAACAGCGGAAAGTGGTCATAGAGCCAGGTGAGGTATCCGAAGCTTCTGGCATAGCTAAGAGCATGAAACACCGCTTCCGCGCCGCTGTAGGTTTTGCCCTCCGGAGTGACCATCTGGACCGAACGCGCAAAGGTTTCCTTCGGAATGTGGGGGAAATTCGCAGCGACTTCTTGAAAGGGAGCGTAATGGACACGGTCGTGGGTGAGCTGCTTCCAGTATTCCACCCAGAAGCGGCAGAAGCCGCAATCGCCATCGAAGATCACCAGTGGCTTTTCAACCGGACTAGTTTCCATATGGGACCTGACCGGGAAACGTAGCCCGGATTATTCATAAATCTAGCACAGAGACCGGAAGGGCACGGTTAAAACCGTGCCCTTCCGGTCTTTGAGTAAAGCTTCGTGAATAATCCAGGGTAGGGGCGGGCCTTGTGCCCGCCCGCGCATGGCGGGTTAAGAGGAAACCAGAGGGCAGACAGCCTACGCGGCTGTAGCGGCGGTCTATGACCGCCGGCCTTGATCTCTCGAGGACATCGGCGCTCATAGAGCGCCGCTACAGAATTCAGGACGCAACCTTTTCTGACTGTGCGTCCCACACCGTTTTCATGCCGCGTTTCAACGCAATGTTGCCGATCCAGGAGGTCCGCGCCGCTTCAAACCCAACCTCAATGGGGGCGTTGGGCGTTTTGCGGGTCTGAACGCAATCCAGAAAATTGCGGATATGGTCGATGGTTCCGTCATGCTCCGAGCGCGCCAGGATTTCCGGCGCGGGGTGCGACGTCCCAGGAAGCCACGCCTGGCCTTCAGGAAAAAGAGCCAAGTGCGCCCGGTCAATCTTCAGCGTGGCCTTGGTGCCACGGAACACGATGCCGCCATCATCAACGCTATCATTCAGTGCGCCAGTGAAGGTGACGTTGAAATTCGAGGGGAACTCAAAGACGGAGGTGATGGTATCGGGGCACTGCCACTTCATCAGGTAAAGCTCGCCCGTGGTGGTGGCGGTCTGGGGCGCGGGTTGTCCCATGTACCATTGGATCACATCAATCCAGTGGGTCATGAGATCGGTCAGGATGCCACCGCCAAAATCCCAGAAAAATCGCCAGTGCGTGAACTTTTCAACCGTGAAGGGTTGATCGGGAGCGTCGCCCAGAAAGCGCTTCCAGTCAAGCTGCGCGGTGTCAACCCGGTGCGAAGCGTTCCAGCCGCTGTTTTTAACATAGTTCTGATACCAGTAAGTGTGAATGAAAGTAACTTTTCCGAGCTGGCCCGAGTCGGCAATCTGCTTGCCCAGGATATAGTGCGGCCAGCTTCGCTGCTGCATCCCGGTCTGGACGACGCGTGTCGATTGTTTCACCGCTTCGACCATTTCGACGCCCTCGGGGATAGAGTGCATGATGGGCTTTTCGCAATAAGCGTCTTTGCCGGCGCGCACGGCATCCACCAGCATAGTTTTGTGCCAGTGATCCGGAGCGCCAATGACCACAGCGTCCACATCCTTGCGGTCGAGCACCTCGTGGTAATCAAGGTGGGCGCTGGCGGCGGGTCCGGCGAGCGTCAGAGCCTTTTCACGATGGGGCCCGTAAACATCGCAGACCGCGACGATCTCCACCTCCGGCTGGCGCTTGAAGATGCTCATCAGGTATTGCGCTCTCTCACCCGTGCCCAGCACTCCGATACGAATTTTCTGGTTCGCGCCGAGAACGCTGGCGGGGGTAAGACCGCCGAGACCAGCCAACCCAGCACCCGCTACGGCGCTACCTTTCAAAAACTGCCTTCGCGTCCAGTTGGAATAATCATCATTCATTGGGGCTCCTCCTTGGTTTGTTCTTGCCGGCGCCATTCCAAGCCGGCTGGGTCACTGGAAAGTGGCCAGACTGCGAATCTTATCCCAAGTTGCTTTGATCTGGGAAAAAGTTAAGCGGAAGGGTTATGCTTCTTTCGTGGTAGCAAGATATTCTTGCAATGAGATGGCAGCATGACCCTGCCTCCACGGCATAGAAATTCCCGGCCGAGGGCGGCCTCTAAGTCAAGCAACACCATGCATGTGGGCGGTCGAAAAGAGTGACTATAGTGTTCCCATGAGCAAGTCTCCTGCCGGAAATATCAAGGGCGAATCTCCGGCCCCGGGGTGGGCGAACCCGCCAACAGCCCGTGCGCCTCGCAAGAGTTATTTCACGCGCTGGCAACAGTTCCAGATTTTCGTAGCGGGCTGGATCGGCACGTTCGCCGTTTCCGTTGTGGGCCGTACGTTGCGCTGGGAAACTTACGGCTGGGAGAATTGGGAAACGGCACGGAAAGCAGGCAAGGGAATAATTTACACCTTCTGGCACCGGGAAATCTGCCCGGCCACCTGGTTTTGGCGCAAGCGCGGCATTGTCGTCATGACCAGCCAGAACTTCGACGGCGAGTACATTGCCCGGATTATTCAGCGACATGGATATGGCGCAGCACGAGGGTCGAGCTCACGGGGCGCTTCGGCCGCGTTGGTGGAAATGGTCCGGCGCCTGCGCGAGGGGCACGACGCCGCTTTCACCATCGATGGGCCGCGCGGCCCGCGCTTTGTGGCTAAGAGTGGTTCGGTGCTGCTATCCAAGGCTACCGGAGCAGCCATCCTTTGCTTCCACATTGCCGTGAAGAAGGCGTATGTTTTTGAGCGAAGCTGGGACCAGTTCCAAATTCCCCATTTGTTCAGCCGCGCCGCAGTGTTTATTGCGCCGCCTCTAGTGGTTGATCCCGACGCGGATGAATCGAGTATTACCACCAAGCAGAAGGAGGTGCAGGCGACGCTTGAGAGCCTGCAACAACGCGGGGAAGCATGGTTGCGCAACCAACGTGACTGAGGAGACATCTGCGTGCTGATAAGGGCAATTGAAGGCTTGCCAGATGCAGGTCCTGGCCACTTCTTATGATTCCGCTCTTGAACCTGCGGCCACCTGCCGGAGCTCCGGATACAGTGACTTTACTTGGGTTTGCGTGGCGTCGATCGATGCGGAGCAATCGATCACGTAATCAGCGCGGGAACACTTCTGTTCGAGGGGAATCTGCGCCGCGATTCGGGCATCCGCATCTTCGCGGGAGATTTCTCCTTTTGCCAGTAGACGCTCAAGCTGCTGTTCCGGCCGGCACCAAGTGGCAATGATCTTTAGGAAATTTTTCTCGATTCCTGTCTCGTAAATCAGCGTCGCTTCCACCACAATCACAATTCCCGGTTCCCCTTCCCAAGTTTGCCTCGTGATTTCCAGGATTCGTTGAAGGATCATCGGATGGAGAATGGCGTTCAAGACTCGAAGCTTTTGAGGATTGGCAAAGACGATAGCCGCGAGGCGCTTACGGTCTATTTCACGGACGACCTCTCGACCAGGCTCTGCGGCACTTTCACCGGTGGGAATTAAGATTTCCCGACCGAAGGAGGAGATAATCTGGGGATACGCGGGACTGCCGGGAATCAGCAGTTCGTGTCCCATCTGGTCTGCATTCATGACCTTGGCGCCTAACGACTCGAGATATCGCGCCACCGTGCTCTTGCCGGAAGCGATTCCGCCGGTAAGTCCAAAGGCAGGAAGTTTGGTGGTTGTCCCAGACATAGGCATTTATTGGACCCGTTTATGGTTGGATTTGGGTAACCCGGTCAAAACAGCTTTTCTGAGTCAAGCAGCAGGGTCACGGGGCCATCGTTAATGAGCTCAACTTCCATCCTCGCCTGAAATTGCCCGCCTTCGACAACCAAACCCGCAGGTAGCGCCAGAGACCGTAGCGTTTCCATGAAGCCATCATAAAGGACACGAGCCTCGGCGGGTGGGGCAGCGGCGGCAAAGTTTGGCCTCCGACCCTTCCGGCAGTCGGCTAGCAAGGTGAACTGCGAGATGCAAAGCACGCCTCCTCCGGATTCGAGAAGTGAGCGGTTCATCTTCCCATGTTCATCGTCAAAGATTCGCAGGTTGAGTATCTTCTGAGCAAGAGGCTCGTGGGTTGCGGCCGAGTCGTTGGCTGCGACTCCGAGTAGCAATAAAATACCAGGCCCGATCTTACCGACACTTCCGCCCGCCACTCGCACTTCAGCTCTTATCACCCTTTGGACGACAGCCCGCACTGTAACTCCCTGAAAAACCCTTTGGATACCACCCGTTGTCTTCGATCTGAATCAGTTTCTAACCAGCGGGGTTAAGACACTTCGCACTTGACCATAGGGATTTTGCCATCCCGAATCGTCATTGTATCAGCTAGAGACATCCAAAGTCGGTGACCATGTGGTCGCGCTTCGGGTTTCAATCTCAGATCATCTATCTCTTTTATAATTAGAAACTTGAGGCTCGCCCTATGGTATTTAGGCTCTGGGATGGAGCTTGGGTCCACCGTTGAAAGCGTGAAACCATTCAACCTTCCGGAGAGTGTGTCAAAAGGGCACACTTCTTATGTTTACTTTGTAACAAATAGATACAATTTGGCCTAACACTATGATTTCAGGTTGCTAAAAAAAAGTGTCTCATCTGTCTCACGAATCTCCACCGTCTCAGGAGGAAAGTTTACTATTTGGTTATGGATGAGGGAGCGGCGAACAAACAAGGCGGACCGCGCGCGGAATCGAACCCTTCGA
Source organism: uncultured Acidobacteriota bacterium (assembly GCA_937900045.1). Classification (GTDB taxonomy): domain Bacteria; phylum Acidobacteriota; class Terriglobia; order UBA7540; family UBA7540; genus CALCEB01. The sequence goes on along the minus strand of CALCEB010000066.1, from coordinate 62,510 downwards.
ATCCTTTGGGATCCGCGGCACGTATTCCCGCGCGGACGCACCCGAGGCTTAGTCCATCGGCCATGCTCGACAAGGCTGACCGGGACCTGATGCTTCACATCTATGAACAATGTCATGCCCATATTGTTGGAGCCGCGACGGGTTCTCATGTCCTTCCCGAATTTCTCGCGGGTTTGACAGCGAACGAGTCCGGCGGCAATGCACAAGCGCGCAGGTTTGAGCCCGGAGTCTTCGAACACCTAAAGGCTGTGGCAGAAGGCAGGGCAACCCAATTCGGAGCGATCCGGGCGAAAAATCTGGAGGAGGCCGAGCGCGAGGTCGAAGCGATTAAGTCTCCGGAATATCACGCCCGGTTCCTGAATACGGTGTTTGCGGCCACTCACGTTCTTTCCATTTCTGAGTTGCAGGAAGATGCATTACGGGTGTTCGCCTCTTCATGGGGATACACCCAGGTAATGGGATATCACATGATTGGGCGGAAGGGAAGCGTACAAGACCTTTGCAACCCGAACATGCATTACGTTTACGTCATCGACCTGCTCAACGAGTTCATTGATCAGTTCCGTCTCGATGCGGGGAAGGATCTTGAGAGCCTCTTTCACTGTTGGAACTCGGGACGGCCGCGGGGAAAGACTTTCGACCCGGCTTATGTGCCAAATGGGCTCCGGCGAGCGGCCATTTATAAGGAATTGATGCTCGACCACAAAGTTTCTGGGAGTTCACAAGCGGGTGGGCAGCACCCATCGAGCATGGATAGCGCAAATCCGGCAGCGCTCGACGTGAAAAACACTTGAACGATTACCGCAGGCTTGCCCTGCTCTGCGAGGGGGAGCGGGCACGGGTCGGCCGGCGGCCATGTGTCGTTCAATCTCCGGTATGAACGACGTGGCTGCCCGGCCCGATTCGACCCGGAGGGAAATTTTCAGCGGGGGCCTTCCGGTAACGAAGGAAATTCAAAAATTTGTTTGAACTCCGGGACGAACGGCCAGGACGATTCTTTCGCAGTTCCCCTCCCGGGCCGGACACCGCGGCGGACGCCGCCTCTTCCGGCCCGGGAGCGGATTGAATCCTGACCGAACTCAAAGCCAGAGGAAGCGATTTGCCATGGTTCCCCAGGACGTCTTGAAAATCGCGCTGCAATGGGGACCGGGAATCCTCATTCTTCTGGTTTTTGCCTACGGTTCCATTCGCCTGGCTCATCACTGGATCGACAAATCGATGGAACTGAAACGGGAGCAACTGGACGGCACATTTCGCATTGCCCGCGACTATGTTGACAACATTGTTGGAGCTCAGCGGTCGCAAGCGGAAGCCATCGCGCGCTTGGCCAGTTCCATGGAACACCGGGAATCTTTTGAAAGTTACGAGCATCAGGAAATGTTGATCGCACTCAAGGCGATTCATCAGAACGTTCAGTCTCTTGTCTCTCATGGCAAGCTCCCAGAGGAATCAGACGCATGAGGATGGTAGAGGCTGGAGACCGTCCTCAACCTCAATTTTAAGGAAACAAGCGTATGTCAATCAGTTTGCGCCATAAAGAACTCATCCGTGGAAAGATTCTCTACTATCTAGGGCTGATCTATCCCCAGTCCGCCACACTGCCGTTGCTGCAAGGCGAACTGGATTTCTTTGGCTATCCCGTGCCCGTTGAGGAACTCAGCTTCCACGTGGCCTATCTTGCCGAGAAGGGGTACGTAACGGTGGAAGGCGTGAGAGGCCCGCACTCCCACCGCAATATATCGCTGGTGAAAATCACCGCCAAAGGGATTGATTACCGGGACGGCCGGTTGCCGGCCGAAGAAGGAATCTACCTGGAGCCGGGCAAATGACTGAAGGTAGCAATAAGAACTCTCTGGTTCCGGATGTAAACCAAGAAGGCAAGGAACCTTTGAATGAGAAAAAAGCGAAAAGGGGAAAAAAGAGCGAACCCGTTCACGAGGTTGAACAACTCGTCCCGGAACTGCAGGCCAAAGTCCGCAAGTTGCTCGTGGATGGCGCAACCTTCGAAGATACGATCGCTTTCCTTGAGGAGTCCGCTCACGTCAAGCTGACAATCAGGGCTGTTGAGAACCACTTCCGCGCCCAAGTGGATATTCAAGAGGAGCGCATTCTACGGCAGGTGGAAACGGCTGAGAACCTGAAGAAAGCGCTGAAAGACCCGAAGTCCGCCCATGCGCAGTTGGCGGAGGCGGTGCTCTTCACGGGTTTGATGCGACTGAGCAACAAGACGGCCGCTACTGACATACAGAATGCCATCAAGGTTAAAAGCCAGGCGGAAAGCAACCGGCTTAAAGAAGATACCCTAAAGCTGCGCGTCAGAAAGTTGCAGTCTGACAATCGCATGATGAAGGTCCGGCTGGAGCATGAACTGGAAAAGATCGCCGATTTGCGGCAAAAGGTCGAAAAGGTACGGAATGAATTCGACCGAGCCGGCAAGAGCCAGCGAGTGGGCCCGGAGACCATGAAGAGGATACAAGAGATTTACGGTTTGCTTTCGGAACCCACAACCGAGGGGGAGAAAAATGGCCAGACAGCCGAAGCGTAAGACGAACACTCCCCGGACTCAGGAATCGAAGGTTGAAGAAGGGGTGACCCCGGTCAAGGTTGCTGGTGTCCTGAAGCCCATTCTGCAGTTGCTGCCTTACCAGCGCCGCTGGATGGAAGACCAATCTCAACTCAAGATCGTGGTCAAGGGAAGACAAACCGGCTATTCGTTCACCGCCACGGTTCGCGCCGTCTTGCACTGTCTGGAGAGAAGAACCACATGGATCTTTCTCTCCAAGGGCGAACGCCAATCGCGGCTGCTGATGGAGAAGGTTCAAGATCATGTGCAATCGTGCGGGATCCTTTCGCAATCGTCAGAATCGCAGTTTTTTGAAGGCACGATGATGCGCCAACTGGAAGTGCGTTTCCCAAACGGTTCCGTAATTTACGGACTTCCGGCGAACCCCGATACGGCGCGCGGCTACTCTGGCAACGTGACGTTGGATGAATTTGCCTTTCACCAGGATGCGGAGAAGATTTACACCTCGCTCTACCCCACGATCACGCGCGGGTACAGTTTGGAAGTGATCTCGACGCCGAACGGCCAAGGGGGAAAATTCTTTGAGCTCGCCAAGGAAGCAGGATTGGCGGATAGCACGGTTGGGGATCCAACGGTTCGCGCTTCAGGGACGGGAACAGGGACACCGAGCCGGTGGTCGGGGCACTGGTGCGACATCTATAAGGCTGTCCAGGAAGGCATGAAGGTGGACATTGATGCCTTGCGTGCGGGCGTGGATGACGAAACCTGGAGGCAGGAATTCTGCTGTGAGTTTATCTCGGGAGGATCGCAGTGGATTTCTCCAGGGCTGTTCCAACAGTGCGTAAGCTCGGAGGCGTCGCCGAATTTCGATTTTAAGCGTTCAAGCCTCGACGGGCAGAATTCGAACCTTGAAAATCTGTATGCGGGCTGGGACATCGCCCGGCACAAAGACGTGAGCGTCATCTGGATCAGTGAGCTTGTGGGGGATGTCAGTTGGACTCGAGGGGTGATCGAAATGCGGAACATGCCGACCCCCGACCAGATCCGGGAAGCTCGGGCCCTGATGCCTTATATCCGCCGCATGAATATTGACAAGAGCGGAATGGGGCTGGCGATCTTCGAAGCGCTCGAGCGGGACTTTCCGGGGAAAGTGGAAGGCGTGCTGTTCACGCAAGGCCGCAAGGAGGCCATGGCGGTTCTGGCCAAGCGGAGAATGGAAGAAGCGAAAGTCCGGTTACCGGACGATGACCGGATACGCCAATCCTTCCGGTCCGTCCAAAAGACGGTGAACTCTTTGGGTCAACCACGGTTCGACGCGGAGCACGACGAGAAATACGGTCATGCCGATCACTGGTGGGCTTTTTGCATGGCCGAAGCGGCGTTGGAGCGCCCCACGTATCACCTGGCGGGAGTTGGGGGGCTGGTAGGGCGTCCAATTCTCGCCAAGATGAGAACGGGAGTCTTTTGAGCGCATCCCGGGTAGCATTGGGCTGCCCGGAGAGCGCTTCGGAAAGGAAGGGATCATGACCAACTCCACATTGAAAGGAAGTATCCGGCGTGCCGCCGGAGCCGTTTGGATCACCGTCAGGATACTTTTGCTGCCCGTTACTCTTCTGGGGTGGGCTGTTGATGACACGATGAAAACCCTGGTGGCAGCCATTGTTTTCGCGACCGCGCCGGAGGCGAGCCGTAAGCATCGAAGAGCCACAACAACCCATCGGCAATGAGGGTGAATGTTGGGTGGGGTAACCTGGCATCCTGCCGGAATTGCCCCTCAGACCGACGCGGCCTTTCAGGTGCCGGCGATTCGAGCCGTTCTTTTTCTAAAAGCATTTTCTTCGCCGCTGGAAGTGTGTCCGGACGCAACTGTTTTCACCGGACGGGACTTGGGCGGTTTACAAGGAGTGATAAGAAATGGGTGGGTTTGCAGGGATTTTCAAAGGGCTGATCGGGGGCGACCCGGTCAAATCGATCGGCGATCTAATCGGACAGTTTCACGTTTCGCCCGAACAGAAAGCGCAGATGCAGCAGGCGGCTCAGGAGCTCGAGCTGCGGCGCGACGAGGTTACGGCGGCGCGGGACGAGGCCCTGGCCGAGATCAAGGAGAAGAACCTCGAAAGCGCTCGGGCCATGCAGGTCGCGGTAAAGAGTTGGATACCGGCGATCCTCGCCGTCTGCATCACGGGGGGCCTTTTCGGGCTGCTGATGATTTTGGCCTTCCATCCGGTCCCGGGCGAAAACTCAAGTGTGCTCTACGTCATGGTGGGAGCGCTCGGCAGCGGATTCGCCGCCGTCATTGGCTACTACTTCGGGTCGAGCCGCACGGGGGACACGATTACCGAACATCTGGCGCAAATCGCCAAGGGGACGAAGGGTAAGGATTGACGATGGATGGCCATTGCATCGTGGGCTCACCATGCTTGAGATCCCATCGTCTTACCTTGACCTTTTTGGCGCAGCATTTCTGGGGTACGCGGGGATGCGGACCTGGGAAAAAACCAAAAGCAAGGATTGACTCTGATTGCAGCAGGGGGACTTAGCAGGTTGCGCTGATGACTGACCGCCGGAGAAACCCTGGTCCGGGGAATCCGCCAAATCGCTGAGAGAAAGCGCAAGCCGTGAAAGAGAAGATTAGAGGGCAAGACAAAAAAGTGCTTCGTAGGAGCATCCGCTCTCTTCGGGAGCGGATCGGCCAGGCGTTGGCGATGGCCGACAGTGAGAGCGGCTTGATCTCGCCAGGGTACGTTCAAACGCCGATGGCACAGGCAAGTCTGGAGGGCCCGGCCTCAACATCCGTCAAGGAACCTGCTGGCCCGGCCCGGCTGAAAGCCCCTACAACTTCCACACTCGGAGTTCCAGGCACGCCCATCACAGGCGGATTCTTGCTGGACTTGGGCGAGTACAACCCCGAGCTGATGGGCCGCAATGCAATTCCGACTTACGAAAAGATGCGGCGAGGCGACGCCCAGGTGCGAGCCACGTTAGCGGCTTGCAAGCTTCCCGTGCAATCCGCTCGCTGGAATGTGACCTTGCCATCCTTCCTAAGTGGTGAGGCTGAGAAATCCGGGGCCATCAGCAGTAACGGCGCAGGGAGGAACACCATTGGGAAGGCGCGTGAAATCGCCAAGTTTGTCCGCGAGAACTTGTTTGGCGGACTGGAATCCCGAACTGAATCGGGCTCCTGGGTGGCACAGTCATGGGACGAGGTGGTGCGCAATGCGCTGCTGATGCTGGACTTCGGGTGCGCTATGCACGAAGACATCTGGACGGTGGATGGCGCTAAAATCCGCCTGCGACGCCTCGCGCCGCGCCTTCCTCTCACATTCTACCGCTGGTTGACCGAGCCTGATGGCGAAACCCTGGCTGCGGTTGAACAGTACGGTTATCGCAATGACCGGTTTTTGACTGCGCTCCTGCCGGCGGATAAGATCGCGCGGTTTACGTACCAGCAGGAGGGAGCGAATTTCTGGGGCATCTCGCTCCTGAGAGCTATTTATCCCCACTGGTATATCAAAACTGCGCTTTACAAGATTGACTCCATTGCGGCGGAGCGTAACGCCCTGGGGATTCCAGTCTTCCGGTTGGCGCCAGGATTTTCCGCACAGGATAAAGAGGCTGCATACAACTTTGTGACCCAGCTCGCCGCCCACGAGGCTACTGGAATCGTCGAGCCACCCGGCGATGGAACCACCGGTCTGCGCATTGTGGGTTATCAGGGCAGGCTGCGCGATGTGATGCCTTCGATTCAACACCACAACGTCATGATTTCCCATGCGGCCCTCGTGCTGTTCATGGATCTCGGGCAGGCGGAGCACGGCTCCCGGGCCCTCGGCGATTCAAGCCAGGCCTTCTTTATGCTTTCCTTGCAAAATCTTGCAGATCAGATTGCCCTCACCATCACAAACTCCACGGTACGCCGGCTGGTTGAGTTCAATTTTGGGGAGAATGCGCCGGTGCCGCGCTTGGTGGCGGCGAACGTCCAGTCGCGCTCCCTGGGGGATATTGCCTCGGCTCTCACCCAGTTTGCCCAAGCGGGGCTCGTCATCTCCGAATCGAACCTGCGCAAGTTTATCCGGGACGAGCTGGCGCTGCCGGAAGAGTCGGCAGAAGGCATCGCTGCAATTCGCGGTGAAACCGTTGAAGTGGGAGAAGAAGGTGTCGAGGTGGGCGGCCGGCATCGAGGGCAAGAATTACCGGCGGAATAAACCTGTTCCGGTGAAAAGAAATCCTTCTTCGTAGAGGTTCGATTGAAAGGTTACAAGGAAATGGCTGATCTTAAGAGAACTCGAAAAGGGCTCTATCATCACCTCGTGGCTCGCTTAGCCGGACTGTGGCTCGCAGCGTGCGGCGCCAGCTTTCTGTGTGCCGTGCTCACTAGCCTTCTTTTTGCGGGCCCATTTAACGTGTACTACAACTGGCAGACGGGCAAGTTTACAGTCATATCAAACAGTGCCGGCTACAAGGAAACCAAAAACCAGCCACGCCCCCAACTCCTTGCGCTTCTTTCCCCCAATCCCTTCCAGCCAGCTTGGTTGGGAAGCGGAGGCGGCGCTCCGCAAATGACACCCACCGGATTGACCCAAGTAAGCGTCGCGGCGTTCGACCCGGTGAACAACGCCCTCCGAATTCGAGGCGGAGTGACGCCTCCGAGCGGCCAGGCCACGCCTTCAGACGCTGACCAAGTGTTTACATCGATATTCGATACAACTTACGATGCGCTTCGAGTCAACTGCGTCGTAGGCTGCGGCGGCGGTAGCGGTGGTTCGCCGGGCGGCGGGAACACGGCGGTGCAATTCAACAGCAGCGGAGCGTTCGGCGGTGACACAACGAATTTCTATTACAACGCCACGACGCATTCTTTGGGGGTCACTGGAGGTTTGGCCCTGGGGGCACCTCTGGGAGTTTCGAGCGGCGGGACAGGAACCACCTCGCCTAGCCTGACGTCCGGATCGAACATTTCCGTCAGTGGCGCATGGCCGAATCAGGCGATTTCGCTCGCCGGGGTTATCCCATCATCCGACTTGCCGGCCCCTACACAAACCACACTAGGTGGCGTTAAAGCCGCCCCTACGATCTCGCATGAATGGATCAACTCGATCTCAACGGCTGGAGTTCCGGCGCTTTCGCAGCCTGCCTTTTCCGACTTGAGCGGCACGGCGGGCCTTTCACAGCTTCCATCGACACTCGCCCAATACGGCGGAACAGTCACCGTAGGGGACTGCGCCAAGTGGTCATCGAGTGGGGTGTTGGCGGACGCGGGCGCAGCGTGCGGGTCCGGCAGCACGGCGCCGGGCGGCGGGAATACGGCAGTGCAATTCAACAGCAGCGGGTCCTTCGGCGGCGACACCACAAGCTTCTACTACAACACCACAACGCATTCTTTGGGAGTCACCGGAGGTTTGACTCTAGGGACTCCTCTGGGAGTTTCGAGCGGCGGGACAGGAACCACCTCGCCTGCCCTGGCGGCCGGTCCGAACATCTCTATTAGCGGTACTTGGCCAAATCAGACGATATCGTTCACCGGGGTTATTCCTTCGTCCGACTTACCCGCACCCACACAAACCGCGCTCGGTGGCGTCGAAGCTGCTCCTGCGATTTTGCATGAATGGATCAACTCGATCTCAACGGCTGGAGTTCCGGCTCTTTCGCAGCCGGGGTTTTTCGACCTGACCGGTGTCGCCAGTCTTTCACAGCTTCCCTCTACGCTCGCCCAATACAGCGGGACAATCACCGCGGGAGATTGCGCGAAGTGGTCATCGAGCGGAACGCTGGCGGATGCAGGTGCGGCCTGCGGATCGGGTGGCTCGACGTTGCCAGGGGGCACAGCCACGCAGTATCAGTTTAACAACACGACCTTTGGGGGAGCGGTCTCGACTTACAATGCCACCACCGCAGAGTCCACTTTCCCGAATCTCAACAACGTCTACTACGTGGATGGCGCGAAATACGCGACCGTGGAAGCGGTGACCGCCGACCCAAACTTCAAGGGCGGCACGATTGTCTCAACCGTCCCGGAAACTTTTGCTTCGAATCCGTTTTATGTTTCTGGCGTTCCGGTCGCCTACCCCACGCAAATTGTTTTGCCTTCAGCGGGCGGCACGAACGTTTGGCTGACGAATGTCCATATCAATATTCCCGCGCAAGACAAGTTGGTAGGAAGCGGCTCGGCAGCCACGATTCTCCGGGCTGGAGCGAGCTTTCCGGCTGAAATCACGGCACCCCTTCCCGTGCCCGGAGCGTTGACGGCAGGAACTACCGGAACGCTCGGCATTGGATATCTGGACGTGGTTTACACAGCGGCGAACGGCAACGGCGAAACCACGGCATCTTCGCAAGCCAGCATTCAATTCACCACGGGCAGCACCAACTCGGCGACACTGCCCGCTCCCGGCGCAATCGTTGGAGCTTCTGGCATGAATGTCTATGGCTGCTTTTCGGCGACCGCCGGATGCAGCGCCTATCTTCTGATTGCCGCCAATCAACCACTCACTTCGGCCTACACCATCACCAGCATTCCGGCAGGCCAGACGCTGCGGCCCCCTTCGATCAATACCAGCGCCAGCCTGGTTTCGCTGGCTGAGGGCGGCGCACCAGGGGCAGCCGGCCAATTCACGCGCGTCGAGGATTTACAGATTGATTGTAACGGCATCGCGGGCGGCATCGGACTTTTCAATCGTGCGGCGCAAGAACAATCAGGAGCTTCCCGCGTTCAAGTTAAAAACTGCCTTGCCGCTTCGATTGATGTTGAAGGCCCCGGCGCGCAAAATTCATCGTATAACCATCTGGTGTTAGGCGGAACGCAAGCGGCCGCGACCATCGGCTTCCGGGATGACTCGGCAACCATTCGCGGCCTGAACGATGTCACGATTGCTCCGCCCCCTGCTCAGCCGCAAGGCGCGGTAGCTATTGATCTGATTAATACGACTACGGCGCCGCTGGGATGCTATCGTGATATCCACATTGAGAATTTCGCGGACGGCCTTTTCACCAACAAGAGTCCAGCCTGCATCGAGAACATTAGCGGCTTTACCAACGTTGGGAATCTGGTTCACTTTGATGTGAACAGCTACGACGATGAAGCCAAGGGCGTCATCAACGGCGGTGCGACCAACTCTATCAAGGATGATGTTTTCTCGTATTTATCGGGCAGCGAATATGTCGGCATGTACTGGATTGGCAAAGGCACGGGCACGGCGCGGTCGCGGTATTCCAGCGAAGCGGATGTCATTGCGAATTTCCAGGGTGGCCTGACTTCGGCGGTCCCAATTCCGGTTTCAAGCGGAGGCAACGGAACGGCAACTCCGGCGCTACTGGCAGGGTCCAACATTGCAGTGACGGGAAGCTGGCCGAATCAGACGATTTCGTTTAGCGGCGCCTTGCCTGCGACGCAAGGCTCAATCACGAATGAGTGGCTGAATTCTTATAATGCCTCCACCGGCGCATTCACGGCGGCTCAGCCTGCGTTCTCGAATCTGAGCGGCCTGATCGTTCCAGCCCAGGTTGCAGCAGGTCCGGTTGTCGGCGACTGTCCTTCGGTGGCCACGGGCGCCGTAACATTTACGTGGGCAGCTTGCGCGGGTGGAACCGGCAGTCCGGGCGGCTTAACCACTCAATATCAAATCAACGACGCGGGTGCGTTTGGCGCTGCCGCCGCTCTCGCTAACAGCTTGGCAACCGGCGTAGGCACGGTGATCGCGTCGCAAGCAGGAAGCGGAGGAACTGACATTCCGGCGTTTCGTGTTATAGGCTTTCCCACTTCGCCGGCTTCCGACAAGTTTCAGGTTGCGGCAACCGGAGCGACCCCGGGCAACACATGCTCTGGAACAGTTAATTGCGCGGTTTGGGTGGACGCTTCAGGGAATTTGAATTTTTTGGGCAACACCGCCAAGTACGGTCCCGCGGCCACTGCATCTTCCGTCACGATTTACGGTAGTAATGCCAGCTTGGCTCCGGCCTTTTTCGGCATCGTGTCATCGGCGCTGTCAGTTCCGGCTGCTCCAACGCTGGCGTCAGCAGGGGGGGGAACGATTGCCGCCACCACGTACTACGCGAAAATAACTTACTTGAACGGGGCGGGCGAAACCGTCGGCTCCGGCGAATCGTCCCTCGCCGTTGCGGCCGATAACTTACTTGTCGTGGATTCTCCGCTTGCCTATATCAACGCTACGGGCTGGAACGTTTACGTTTCAACGGCAACCGGCGCAGAGACCAAACAAAACACGGGTGCCATCGCCATCGGGACCAATTGGACCGAGCCAGCGGCCGGATTGATTTCTGGCGCGGCGTTGCCCGCTTCGAATACTACCGGCGGACTGAACACTACCAATCTGTACGCAAGTACGTCCATCGCAGGTTTGGACTGCACGACATCCTCGGTTCCAAACAGCGATTGCGGGCCGGGAGTAAGCGGCTCAAGCTACATTCCCACAGCGGCAGGAGCCACAACGCCTGTGACCGGAGATTGCGTTAAGTGGATTTCATCGACGCAGATCGGCGATCAGGGAGCGGCCTGCGGTTCAGGCGGTGGTGGCGCTTGGTCTGCGATGACGACTTCCTTGGCCAATCTAACTCTTTCGATGGCGGGGTTCACCACCACTTTCAACTGGACCAATGCCGCCCTGGGCGAATGGGGATGGGACGCCAGCGGCAATACGACTTTGGCGAACACCGAAGCCGCCGTTTCCGGCACAAATGTCAACTCGCCGGGATTCTCAATTTGCGGGCAAGTCTGGGGCGGAGGAACGCCGGCGAACATTCAAGATTGCTGGAAGCTGGCGGTGACTTATGGGACATCGATCAATCCAACTTCTACTTTTAATTTTACGCATATTCCCGGGTCCACAGGGACTCCAGCTATAAATCTCCCGAACAACACGATCATAACTGACACGGGCGGCTCCTTCACCTTGCAACAACTCGGTATAAATGTGATTACCAGCGAGAACACGGGTGTTGTGACTGTAGATAACCCAATCCAGATTCAATCCGCTGCGACAGCGCAATACTACTCGATAAACCTGAAAGCAACGGCGGCGCTGACGGCGGGCGAGTTGGTCTGTCTCGACTCGGCCAATGCCAGTTCGATGATCGTTTGTCCTACGACGACCACGGATCAATTCATCGGCTTTGCGCCAGCGGCTATCGCGGCGGGAGTCAATGGACCGGTCGCGATCCAAGGTAGTGTCATCAACGCCCTGATGGGAACGGCAACCTGTGCCATCGGCAACTGGGTCATAGCCGATACGACGACGGCTGGCGATGTGAAATGCTCAACCACCGCGCCCGCTTCGGGCGATCAGGTGGGTTGGGCGATGACCGCGCAAGCGACGGTGGGCGCCGCAATGACGGTGCTGATCGACAAGAGGTAAAAAGACAGTGGCACGGGGCAAGTGGCAAGTGGCGTCAAAGACAGTGGTAAGTGGTAAGTGGCAAGCGGTAAGTGGCAAGTGGTTAGCGGTTAGTTTGCTCCTCACTTATCACTTATCGCTTACCACTGCCCTATTGGCTTCGAGCACCAGCGGCTCCGGCACATCGGTCATGGCCTGTGCAGGCTTTACTCCAAAATCCTGCGCCCGGACCGATCAAGTTATTGTTCCACTGGCGGCGCTGCCCGGAAACGTTCCGGCTTTGGGAGTGCCATTCGTTGAGCCGGAATTTGGCGAGCGCATGGTGCGCGCAACGTCGCTGGCCAGTGTTCCAGTCTCAAGGGGAGCGTATTCACCCCAGGAATTCAACACCAGCGCGTGGGATATTCCCGACGCGAGTTTGGACTCAGCGGCTTGTCCGGGCGATAGGTTCACGACGGGCACCACCGGAGGCGCGGTTTACGGATTTTGGATTGATCGCTGCACGATGGCGGTCACGCAAGTATTAAGTAACAACTTTTCGCCCGGCTACATTCCGCTTGACGCAAACAACAAGTTCAGTCCTACCGATCCGGGCATCATGTTTGGCACGTCTTACAACAACCCAAGCCGTCCAGTTTCTCAGGCGTTTGCTTACTCCTGGCCGGGAGTGACAACTTCGGCGTGGACGGGAAACGCGGCGGACGCCCGGTCGTTGGTTTACGACTTTACGACTTGCCCAAGCATTCCCACCGAGACCCCAGTTAGCTCCTATGCCGGGGACTTAAACGTTGGTGTCAATCTTTCCGGCCAATTCTTCATTGGCCATTCGAGCATTTATGGAATGGGGCAAGATACTGGAAATCACGTTGTTGCTTTCGCCTATAACACGGGCACGGAAAGCGCCCCGGTTTGGAAATGCGATTGGTGGGACACACTCTTAGGGCAGGTGGGCGGCTCGGATTATACTGGCGTTCAGAACACCAACTGGCAATTTCCTGTGCCCGCCGCGCCCGTGCCCACAGCAGGAGGGACTGGCGGCACGATCCCGGCTGGAACTTATAACGTTCCAGTCAGCATCGTGCTCTGGCATGACAGCAGTTTTGGAGCAGGGATTCCAGCCCCTGAGACTTTGCCAAGCGCAGTGGGAACCGTAACGGTTTCCAGCGGGCAAAATGTAACTGTAAACAGACCGTGCGTCCTTTCTGATGGTTCATCTACAAACATTTGCAGTGGAACGCAGACCGGCGGCACGGATGTAGTAGTGGATGTTGATCTGGGATGGGGCGGCACGAGTTACGGTCAGAGTCCTTATCAGTGGTGCGTCTACATGGGGACCACCAGCACAGTCTTCCAGCAGACTTGCGTACCGTGGGCGACGACTTCCGTAACTCTCAGTTCTTATTCAACCACCGGAGCGAATCCTCGAACGGTCAGTGCGGCGGGTTTTGCGATTCATGGCGGCAATCCCAATCCCAATGGACAGTATTTCCGCGCCTCATCGACTGACGGCACGATTTTTCAAGCGTTAGTCTTCTGGCAGATTGGGACGACAAATGTAACGGGCTGCACCGCAGCGGGCGGGAATCCACCCAGCCCGGTACAATGCGGCGGTCATCCTCAAGACGGTAACAGTCATCTGGTGAATGCTACTGGATATGGCGCCAGTCCCACCGACTTGGGGACGCTGATTCGGCCTTCTTCTAATCTTGGCTCATTTACTCAACTTTTCACCAGCGGCCCGCAGCCCAGCGAGACTCAAGACTCGCACTACAATTGGGGCGACAACAATGCTTCGGACACCTATCCTTTAACCGAAGTTATCTATCCCGCCGTGGGCTATATCCCGTCTTCGGATGGCACCCAGAATGTGACTAACCCGGTCCTCTCCACGCCGCGTGGCGTCTTCAATGAACTGATTGGCGTCGATCCGACCGGCAAGCAGATCATTTGGAGATATGCCCATGTTCATTCCGTGCCGCTCTATAACAACCTGATTGGGGCTTACATCAGCGAATCGACGCCCAATTTCAACCAACTGAGTTACGGCCCGCAAAGTCCGGATGGACACTTCTACCAACTTACGATGGGCGACCTATGGCAGCTTGGGCCGACCGGAGGCGGTCCGCACGCAGGCGGCAATTGGGTAGCCTCCAAGATTTATACGAATCCGTGGCCTGCAAACTCTTCGAATTTCGACTTGATTACGCCGAACGGCGTCCTTAACGAAGCGATGATTCTGCTGGCCTCTGCTACCACGGCAGGATCAGTCGCTCCCCTTTGGCCAACCACGATGGGCGCAGTGGTCAATGACAATGGAACGGTGGGAAACGAATGGGAAGTTGTTCCGGGCTGCCCGGCCGACAATACGTTTGCCGCATATCCTTCCAGCGGCTTCGCTGTTCCTTTGGGCTATCTGATCCAAGACCCGAATCACGGGATCGAAGTTGCGCAGAATTCCGGGACGATTAGCGGAATGGCTCCGCAATGGCCTCTATGGTCAATTAGCTCGATCAGCGTCAGCGGTGTGACGGTGACAGCGACATTAAGTGTCGCACCTGCCAATCTTGCGGTAGGCAGCAAGATTTATGTCTACGGCGTTTCTAACTCTACGTTCAACAGCACGGGGAACGCGCCGACGTTCACCGTCGCCAGCGTTTCTGGATCGACGGTCACTTGGAACAACTCAGCGGCCAGCGGCGCGGCATCAGGCGGATTTGTTGCCTGGGATAATGGCACGGCGACCGATTCTTCCGGCATCACCTGGAAGATGTACCTGCTGGGAACGCCGGCCACTGGATGGCTGCGCGATCAGCCCACCGAGCAGTGCCGGACCGACGTTTGGATTACAGAGGGTAAATAGCCGATGCTGAGTAAGATCATTTACGCGATTAAGTGGATGGCAGGCAAGCAGCCTTATACCTTGACGCTTGATGAGTGCGCGCAAGCGGCGCACATAGGTTTTGGCGGATGGCTGATCCTGATCCCGTGCTGCTGGGGCGTGATTCATCATTTCGGGCTGGACGTGATTGCGAAGTTCCTCTGGCCGTGGCTTCTGACGGGCGTGGCCATGCTGATCGGCATCACGAGCTACAAAGAATATTTCAATGACGTTCACAATGAGGGCGCAAGCTACGCGGATGGCTGGCGCGACCAGCGTAACTATCTGATTGGCGCGGCGGTGATTTTGGCGCTGATCGTAATTCCGTTTGTGATCTGAGGCCGGGGCGGCACTGATGGCGGCCTGGAGCGTGAGCAAACGGCCGTCGCGGTGATTTTGCCATGAGGTCAACGGTGGGGCCAGGCATGAGGCCGACCCCCAGGGAGGTCGGAGATGGTAGGGATAGCCAAGAGCGTGAGCGGGCAACGGGTCCTGAAGCCGGATGTCGCCATCGTGACGGGTCCTGGGCAAGCCGCAACGTGTGAAGTCCCCGTCCACAGCTCAAAGCATGTGTCCAGCGCGCTTGCCCGGTTCACTCAGGCGCAGACCGCCGCTGACAAGAAGCAAGAGACCGTCCGGAAGCGGGTGCGCGCACCAAGCGGCTTGGGAGTGGACACGGCGGGGTTCGAAGAAGAGCTCTCCGGCAAGAAGAAAGCGGCCGGGCACGGCATTCCCTTACTGCTTGCCGGACTCGGGACAGCCGCTGCAACCCCGGATGGAGTCGCGCTGCACAGGGCGGATGCGAGCCTTTTCGAGATTCCCATTGCGGTCACTGGTTCCTGGGTGAAGAGCGATTCCTCGTTTTCGATCACGGATCACGACCTATCGAACATGATCCAGAACTTCGAGAAGCGCAAAAACGAAATGGTCGTGATCGACTACGAGCACGCAAGCGAAAATCCCGAAGTGGCGCGCGGCGGACCTATTCCGGCGGCAGGCTGGATCCACGACCTTCGCGAATCAATAAAGGGAGTACATCAGCTCTGCGCCTTGGTCGAATGGACCCCGGAAGCGGAGCAGATGATTCGCGATGGGCAGTACCGGTTCTTTTCCCCGGCTATTGACTGGGGAGCGACAGATAAGGAAACGGGTTTACCGCAAGGCGCCACCCTGACGAGTGGCGCATTGACCAACCATCCGTTCTTGGAGGAACTGCCGCCCATCATGATGAGTGATGGCACGGTACTAGTATCGGAATCCAACCGCCCGGCGCATGGCGTTGGAAGGGTGCCGCCGGGATCCAAAGAAGGAGAACAATTCATGGCAAAACTTAAGAAGATGAAGCTCCAACCGATCCCGAAGGGCGAGGAACTGGCTGGACATCATGCGGTCATCGAGGAGGGAAGCGAGGAGCCAGCCGGATACGTCCCGGACGAAGACCTCATGGAGTACTCCGCCCGGCATCTGGGCATTAACCCGGACGAGAAGGCGGATCTGGATCAAAAGCAACTGACCAGCGAGGCGCGGCGCCATACTTTTTTCCTGCGCGAAGCTGTTTGCAACGGTCACATCGACAATCTCCGGGCATCCGAACTGGCGATGCAGGGAAAGATTTCCTTGGCTGAATACATCAAAGCGCAAGAGGCAGAGCGGTTGCTCGATTCAGCCGTCCAGGCCGGAAAGATCCTTCCGCGGGACCGAACCTTCTTTTTCAGGGATGCTCTCGATCGTCCGCGCGAATTCTCTGATTATGTGAAGAACGCGGTTCCGGTGGTCACTCTCGGTTCGACCGGGTTTGGATCGAGCCAGCCGGTTTCCGTGGATGAAGAAATTTCGCTCGGAGTGAAAAGGGTCATGAGTGAGGACCGAAGTCTAAGGTATCCCCAGGCGCTCAAACGGCTCCTGAAGGAAAACCCGGATCTGGAAAGACGTTATCACGGACAGCACCTAAAGCCGGCGCCGGCCGAGGCGCCGGTCCGATAAATTCAATGGCAAGGGAAGAGTGGCGAGTGACGAGCAAGAGCTTCTCACTTGCCACAGGACACTTGCCACTCGTCACTGGAGGAAAAAATGTCAGGCATTAATGGATTGACGATCAGTTTCCGGGCTCAAGCTAATGTGAGGATTGCCAAGTTCACGGTGCTAATCAAGGACACGGCGGACACCACGCAGAACCAGCAATACGCTGGATTACCGGGCGTCGCGAACGCACCCGGCGTGCTAGGTGTGACGATCGACCATTTCGTTGAGCCGAATTACTTCGTGCCCCAAGGCACGAATCCGGCCACCGTCACCGGCACCACACCCTTGCTCTATAACCTGACGGGCCGCTCCATCGCAGTGCAAGTGAACGGCATCGCACGGTGCTATGCGAGTGGCGCAGTAAATCAGGGGGACGAGCTTGTGGTTGCCGACGCTTTCGGCCGGGTGAATAACCTTGCGAACCTGAGCATCGCAGCGGGAACCAAAATCTACCCCGTCGGCACCGCCCAAAACTCCACTCAAAATGCCAACGACGTGGTGGAAGTGCTGTTGAACTTTGCCCCCGCGCACGCGTGAAGAGCGGTGACAAGTGACAAATGGCGGACAAAGGTCCGCGCTTTCAGCAGATGACTACTGTAAAGGGTGCGGCCCGGGTGATCCCCCGCCTTGACGGGTGGATCCGGGCGTAGGCCGAGTGGTTGCGATGGCGAGCAGCTTCCGGCTGAGGGCTTCTGTCCCGATACGTGCTATCGGGATCGCCGGTAAAGACAGTGAAAAGTGGCAAGGGACAGGTGAGGAGTGAAAGGCTCCCGCGTGTCACGGGTCACTCGTCACTTGTCACTCGGAGGAAACATGGCAGATATTAGCCTGCAGTACTTGGACCAACCGCTGAATAACGTCAGCGTTGGTTACGTCAACGACGACTACTTTGCCGAAAAATTGCTGCCGGTCGCTCCGGTACAAAAACAGTCGGGGCGTTACTGGGTCTTCGGCAAAGAAAAATTCCACCGTTACGAAACAATCCGTCATGCCAAGTCGGAGGCGCGCGAGATCGCTCCCTGGTCCCTCTCAAATAATGCTTACTTCTGCGATGACCACTCGCTGAAGGATGCGATTAGCGACGAGGAAAAATCCAACGCGGATAATACCGATCTCGAAATCAACACGGTTGAAAACTTGACAGATGCCATCCTACTGGACCTCGAGATTCGCGCCATGAACCTGATCATGGGTTCCACCTCACCTGTCCCCAGCGTCACCCTTTCCGGCACCTCACAGTGGTCGGATTACATCAACTCCGACCCCATTGCGGCCGTTGAGGCTCAGAAAGTGTCCATCAAGCAGGCCATTGCCAAGACGCCGAATACCATGGCTGTTAGCTTCCCAGTGTATTCCGTGTTGCGGCAACATCCGAAGATCATTGACCGCTTCAAGTATACCCAGGTTGGCATTTTGCAAGCTGACCACCTGAAGAGCGCGTTCGATGTGGATAACTTCTGGGTGTTGGGCGCCGAGTACGACACCGCCAATGAAGGGCAGCAGCCTTCCCTGACTTGGGTGTGGGGGAAAAACGCGTTGCTTGCCTATGTTCCCACAGCCCCGCAGCGGTTGCAGCCATCCTTGGGTTACTCCTTCCGTTGGTTGTTTGGAGCGCCCGACCTTCAAGGAACACTGACCAAGCGCTACCGCGTGGAATCGAAGGCAGCCGACGTGATCGAAATCCATCGCTACGATGACATTCAAATTGTTGCTCCTCAGGCTGGATTCGCTTTCTTGAATGCGTCGGCATAAGGAACGCAGGTGTCAGGTTTCAGGCGCCAGCCCTGAAACCCCGAACCTAGCATCTGGGATCTGGCTTCTCACCGGCGGGCGCAGAGTGGTAGGTTCCTGCCGGGTCTGACACCACGATCCTGACACCTTTTTATGGAGGACTCATGGCGAAATATCAAGTGTTGCGGCCCATCGAACAGAGCGGAACTCTTTATAAACCTAAACCAGGACCGGGTGAGCCTGTCCCGAAGACGGCGAAGAGCGCGGGAAATGGCAGGGAGATATTTGTCAATACGGAGGGGGTGATTGAGCTTACCACTGTGAACATTCCGAGGTTCACACTTGGGCAGATTGGACCCGTGGAAATAGTCCAGCTTGGGAGTGAACCAAATACGTCCCAACCGGCCTCAACTCCCGAACCCGCGCCTCCGCAGACTCGCATGACTGGCTTGACCAACGATAACGCAGCTTCTTCTCGACCTCAGGGAACGGATTCAACTCCTGTGAAGCCAGAGGAGCACGCATCTCCTCAGCAGCAGGCATCCGCAAAACCTGTGATAGCTGAAAAACCCGAGAGCAGATTCGCGGCTAGCCGCCCGGTCGAGGCTGCACCGTCGAAGCCGGTTGAACCCGTGAAGCCTGCGGCCAAGGCGGAACCCGCGCCGGGAAAGCAGTCCGAACCGGCGAAACCAGTGTCCAGACCAGAGCCCCGCGCGGGCGGCGAGGCGACAAAGCCTGTTGAACCCGCGAAGCCTGCGACTAAGGCAGAACCCGCACCGGTAAAGCGGTCCGAACCGGCAAAACCAGTGTTCAAACCAGAGCCCGTGGCAGGAAGCGAGGCCACGAGGCCGGTTGAAAGCCCAAAGTCTGAAGCAAAGCTTGAGCCGACGAAGCCCGAGCCGAAGACTGAGCCTTCGACTAAGGCAGAACCCGCGACAGTGAAGCAAGCCGAACCCGCGAAGCCGGGAAAGCCGAAGAACAGATAGGGAAAACGTCCCTTTCTGGAACTCTTTGGGCTGGATCGTTTCCCTAGAACCTTTTGTCAGCACGAGCCGAGGTGAATATACGCAATCATGGCCAAGTTCAAGATTGTTCGACCTGTCGAATATAACCATAAGCTTTATCTGCCCCGCATACTGGGGGGAGAGGAAATTTCTGAGGTCAGAACCAGCGCTGGCAGCGGGCGAGAGATTCCGGTGGATATAAGCGGCATCATCGAAATCACAAACCAGGAGGCGGCATCCTTCACTCTGGGGCAGATCGAGCTCTTAAGAGCTCAGAGGAAGCCAGCAAGCCGCAAATGATGATTGAACTGCAAGGAGGATTCAATGGGAAGTCCTTTAATTAATGTCACCTCTACATATGTTGATATCAGGCAAGACCTCGAGGGCGCGTTTATTCGGCGCGCCAAATTAGTCATCGCTAATCTGACCCCGGTGGTCACCATGCTCTGGCAGGCGAGCCACGCATATGCACTTGGGGCTCAGATTCTCGATGCCAACGGCAACGTGCAGCAATGCACCGAGGCCGGAACCTCTGGCGCAAGTGCGCCCTATTGGAACAAGGCCATTGGGGGAACGACTCCAGATGGCACTGTGACTTGGACCAATGCGGGGACAAATGCCAACAGCATTCCACATGGCTTGCCCAGCCAGCCGGTCTTTACTTATTTTAAGGCGACTTCAGGGGGTGGATTTCATCAGACGGCCCCGCCCGACGGCAAGAACCTTTACATCACGGCGGACGGCAGTGGGACCAGCCTTGAAGTCTACGCTGAATACTGAACTTGGCTAAGGCCCCGTTTGCGAGTCAAGGTAACACAAAGACATACGCCCAAAGGTTGAGTGTTTCTATGTCCTACACAACGGTGAGTAATGTGGCCGGGATGTTTCCATCGTTCACACGCGGAACTCCGCAGCAGAAACCTCCGGACACGCTGATCCAGCAATATATTGATGACGTGGCCGGAGATATTGATGCCAGTCTTTTGCGGAGGTTTGCAGAAGCCATCCAGCAGAACGGCAACGGAAGCTTCACCAGTTTTCTTTCGGGGTTGCTGGTGGCCACCAACCTCTGGCAGCCGAACACTAGCTACGCGGCTGCGGTATTGGCCCTCGATTCAAACGGCAATCCACAACTGGTTTTTGTAGCGGGTACGTCTGGATCGTCAACGCCCGCTTGGAGCACGGTTTCCGGTGGGTATACCACAGACGGCACTGTCATCTGGCAAAATGTCTCAAACGACGCAAGCCACATTCTCGAAAAGATCAACCGGTATGGAGCCGCAGCACAGCTCGGCGGAACGCTCGCGACCTTCGGTGTGGCGGACGCGCGGGACTTAGCGCAATCCCTGGAAGTTGAGTACGACGCATTGCTCGAGGCGCTGAATGCCCGGGACAAGAATGGCCGCCCTCTCGATAGCGGTTTGTACGATTATCTCTTCGATCCTCTATCACGCGTTCAGTCCCCGCGCCCCGGTCTTCGTGGGATTGCGGGAGGTGACCAGCCAAAGGGCCAGACGCCGGCTGACCTGGGCATGTCCAACTTCTTCGGAAAGTTCGACAAGAAGGGGACCTAATCATTTTGATTTATGAGTCCCGGGTGAGATCTCAACCTGGCAACTCAGAATCGGAAACCGAAGATGGCTTATACACCTGCTTGGAACGCGACCTTTGGAAAGCCGTTGCTCAACCAGTGCATCGCCATCATTCAACGCGATCAAGCGCCGGCAATTGCGATCGTTAATCCGGCCTTGCAGCTTATTAACGAGTTCCACAAGGGACCCGGCGCGCGGACGGCATTTCCCTGGCTGACGCTTGCGGCAGATGGCGCCAGCTTCACGGCCGGCTCCCCAGATGTCCGCCAGTCAAACACCTCCGTCACACTGGCCCTTGAAGCAGGGCAGTTTGATCAAGAAATGGCACAAGACAACGCCCAAGATTACGCGCGCGTTTTGGACATAATTGTCACCACCGCATCGGGTGCTGATTGGATCACGCCGTTGCCCATTCAGCATGAGACCGTTCCGGGCGGCATTACCACGCCACCCGCCACGGGCGCGGTGAAGAATGTGTTCGTAGAATCGCATCGTTATAGTCAAGTCACCCTTACTGGCATTCAGACGCCTGTCCTTCGCGTGACTCTAGCCGTTCTGTTTGAATTGATTGAAACGTAGGGGCGAAAGGCAAGAGACGAGAGGGAAGACAGGAGGCGATATGGCGCAAGTAGTTGATAAAACTAAAATTCACCAAGGACCGGGAAACCTTTGGCTGGGTGTCGCCATTCCCGCCAATGGCTCCCGGCTGATCATTGATCCCTATGGCAACCCAACTCAGAACGCGTTAGGCCCTCCTCTGGCGCCCACGCTGAGCCAGGTGGCTGGCGGGGTGCTGGCAGCCCAGACTTGCTATGTAAAGGTCACCTATGTGAATCCCTTAGGTGAGACGATTCTCTCTTCCGAATCGAGCTTGGTGGTTGCTGCGAACAGTTTGCTGGTGGTGGCATCTCCGCTGCCTCTCGCCACCGCGACTGGTTGGAATATTTACGCGGCGAACTCGACCGGCACTGAGAAATTGCAGAATGGTTCTCCCCTTCCGATTGGCCAAAGTTGGACAGAGGCGGCCTCAGGCCTTTCCACCACCGGCAATGCTCCGCCGCCGGCTAACACCGCAGGCCCTTTGTTTGCAGGCGCAGTGACAGGCGCTTCAACAGTGCTTTGGACTCCTAAGATCACTACCATTGCCGCTGATCAAGTGACGGCGGCAATCGATGCGCGCTTAGTCTCCGAGGAGGAAACGATTGAAGCCGAAGTGATGGAAACGGACTACGCCAAGTTTAAGGCTTACGTTTCTAACGGGTTGTACTCCACGGGTGAGGACCCAGGACTGCCCGCCGGCTATCAGGGTTATGAGGAGATCAGTTTTGGCGGATTGATGATGATTCCTCAGATGTCAGTGGCCGTAATTTCTCCCCGCCAGGAATCTCCTGGAAAATTCGTTGTCTCCCAGCTTTACAACGCTTACCAGGCGCAAGCCCTCTCTATGCCGTTCTCCCGGGAAAAGCCCACCACAGTAAAGATCAAATTCAGCGGACTGGCGGATCCTACCCGGCCCGTCGGGGATCAGGTGGGGAAGGTATACCGTCAGCCATAAAAGCAGGTACGAGGTGCCAGTTAACCGACTTCAGCAAAGCCTTGATGCCTGAGACCGACACCAAAAAATGGAGTTGTCATGACTGAATCCGAAAATCATATCGCCAGCGCCGGCGACTTCAGATCAGCGCGCGAGATTGACCTGAAAGTGGAACGGGTGGTTTTGCCGCAGCTCGGAAAGGCGGTGCTCATGCGGCGGCCGTCGCCTCTTTGGTTCATCTTCCGGGGACAACTCCCACAAAGCCTTGCGGTGCGCGCCTCCGGGGAGACGGGCGGTCCGCGCGCTGTCGAAGATGTGCTTCGATTGGGCCGATGGGTGAGCGAGTTGCTCGCGGAAGTCATGGTGGATCCGCGCGTTTCACTCAGTCCCGGACCGGATGAAATCTCTCCGGACTTTTTCTCGATCGAGGACTTAAATTTCGTCATCAGGTGGGCATATGGCGAGGTTGCTGCTGACGGCAGCGACCTCGCGGCCTTTCGCAGCCAGCAACCATCTCCTGCTCCTGGCGCAAGCCGCTGAAACATGGCATTGCCGACCCAGCGAGATGCTAAGGTCCCAGGGAAAAGATATCGATGCGGTTACCGCCCTGCAGATTGATCTGGCGGGGGCAGTTGCACTCTGGCGGTGGCGTGAACGAATCAACCTCGGGGATGGAGTTCACGAGGAGCACTGGTAACGCATGGCAAATCCGCAGATTATCTACAATCCGGGCGCGGGCCCAGTAACGCTCGCCTTCAATTATCCGCCGCGGACTGTCCCCGCTTACGAATCCGTCGCCACCCGGCATGACAACCTGGCGAGCTCGGGGGTTCGTGAATCCATTCTCGAGCGCATCGACAATTTTCTGGAGCTGGCGATGGAGACGGTCCTTTCCGGGCTGGACGTTGCGGCCTGGAACTCGTTTATGCAGTACGCGCTCACCGGTGGCCAATTTGCTTACTATCCGGACAATTCGCAGTTTTTGTTTACTAACTATTGGCTTGACGACACGACCTGGAAGGCGGGCTATAAGGTCGCAGGAATTTACAGTTTCAAGATGAAGTTCCGGCAAGTGGTGACTTAAAGACAGTGAAAAGTGAGGTGTGACGAGTGAGGAGCCAGTAGCGCCGGGCTTTCGCTTGTCACTCGTCACTTGCCACTTATCACCGCGCTTATGATCCAAGGGAATCAAAATTGGCTGAACAGCTTGGCCCAGCAGCAGAAACAGCCCCTCTATGTATTAGTGATCCCGAATTTCGGGATCTACTTGGCAAGCTTCTCAACCAGTGCCGGTGTTTCGGTGAGCGGTTACGGCATCGGCACGTATGGAGTGGCGCCTTACGGAACGTAAAGAGCAGAAGGCGGTAGGCGGAAGGCAGAGAGGAGTTAAGATGACCTTTTTGCTGCATTCTGCCTAGCGCCTACTGCTTTCTAGCAAGGAATTTGAGGATGGCCTTACTATCCCAATACTATCCCGGCAATTTCTGGAGCGACGTCGCCCAGTCACTTGCCAGGATCTATGCGCGCCAGAACCCCACTGCTGGAAACTGGCAGGCGAATGCGGCGCCTACTGCCACCCAACCGGCCTTTGCTGAGTGCGGCATCGATTCGGTCACGGCATTCTCCGGGTTTGCGCAGGCGCCGATTGAAAACATCGTCATCAATCCACCGGCGGGCGTTCTGCCGGATTCAACCCCCGGGCCGGATGGATTCCCCATCAATTTTTCGCCACAAGGATTGTCCACGGGCAACATTTTCCTGAACACCTTTCAGAATACAATTCAACAGAGTGTCATGGGCAGTTGCTACTCTTTGTTGCAACCGCTCGCTTATTACCGCGTGGATGTCTTCGCGCACACGGATTTATTCTATTACCAAGGCAGCTCATCACTAAGCAGCACGGGCGCCGGGCAAGCGGCATGGTCGGTGGGAAACGCCTCGCCAGGCGCAATTCTTGCCGCTCTCTATCCGGCAACCGCGCCCATGCCTTCACCGGGTCAAGCGTTTTCCACGGTTCCCTCCAGTTGGGTTGCGCATTCGAATACCGGAGTTGGCCAGAAGCTCACTCAATATTTTGCTCGCATTTACGCGAAGACCGACATTGAGTACTTGCAGGAAGACAATGTCCCGATAATCGTCCAGGACAGTTCCCACGCGCGCTGCGGCTCCAGCGTGATTCCGGCCTCAGGCACGGTGACGGTGCACGTCATCTACCAGGATCCGGTGGTGGGTCCAATCGCAGTTTATACGTCGCTGGAAGGCCTGGCTGCTTACCAGGCATTGCCCCGTTCGTTTGTCATTCCCACATCCGACCCACTTTACGTGCCGGATGTAACAGCCTCAAACGCTCCCGCGCTGCAGAACCGCAGTTTCATCTACGATGCAGCGCTGTTCATGATCGCCGCTTGCAGCGCAGGCAATTTCAACGCAGCACAGAGAGTGGTGAAGCAACTCAACTATTTTCTAGACAACCCCAGCTACCTTGCCAGCCTGATCCTTGAAAACGGTGAAGACGGCAAATCGGCGAGCCGTTGGACAAAATCCAATCCGGCTGATTCGGTGACGAATATCAACGATCCCACCGAACCCCCTTATGGCACTGGGCTGGTCGTGGACTTCCATGCCACGTCAGCGAACGATTCATTCACCTATTCCGGCGCCAGCTTTCCTGACGCAGCGGATACGCAGATTCAATTTGAACACAAGGAAGTCGCAACCCTCGGGTTTTTGTTCGACATCCCAGTAACGGCTAAGGACGGGTCCGTGACCGGTGTACAAGTCACTGCGGACCCGGCAGGTCCTGCCACCTATAATCCGTCGGCGAAAGTAATCACAATTCCCATCGGTCCGGGCGCCAATACTTACCGGACGAATTTGATTAATCTCCAGGCCCAGATTTCTGAACTGGCTAACGACACCCTGACCGCAATTACGGGTTTTAAGGTCACGCTTACCAGCCCGGGCGACCTTTACTTTGACAACTTGAGCGTGGGAGGCTTGCAACCTGCGAATTCACTGGCCTTTTCGTATGACGCCTATTACGGGCAAATCGATCAACCTTACATACGAGCCGGAGCGATGGCATGGGTCTGTTACGCCTACTGCATCTACATGGCGATGTCGCAGGATTGGACGCCAGCCCTCTATTTGCAGCGGATGATCGACTTTCTGTTCACCTTGCAATCGCCGGCGAATGACCTGACGAACGGCCTGTTCTATCTTGGATATGGCAAATATCAGGACCCTGGGTATCAGTTCATCCCCGGACTGATCCAAACTGTCTCCACCGAACATCAAGCCGATCTCTACTTTGCATTTATGCGAGCGGCAGAGGTGCTGCCCACGGCGGCGACCCAGCTCCTGAAGACTGTCCGGATCACGAGCGCCCAGGCACAGTCTCTGGCGGCGACCGCGGCTCAGGTCGCGGGCCTTGCGTCCCAAATCTGGACGAAGCTGCTTGCCAATCTCTATATCCAGCCGAATGGCTCGGTCCCCGGCCGTTTCGCCCAGGGCGCAACCGGAGTCACTCTGGATACGAGCGACGCGCTGGATGCAAGCGGTACGTGGGCGGCTCTTCTGGCGGACGCGAACGGCCGGGATGATATCGCTGCTGGATGCCTCGAATTCGTTTATCAGAATTTCTTCCTGCCCAATCAAAAGATCGCAAAATCGAGTCAGCCAGCTTCTTGGAACGAAGCCTACCAGCAACTTTCACCGTTCAGCGGTTTCATGCCCTATCAGAATTCCGCAGGAGGATATTCGGGCGTTCCGTCGAGCGTTTGGCAGGAAGGAACCTGGAGCATGATCCTGGCCCTGCTGCGGCTTTATGACGTTGCCGCGATTCAAGCCTATTTTCAAAACGTGGCGGGAGGGATCGACAATTTCCTGGAAACACTCGTCAACTCGCAGTACACCATTCGCAACACCACCGGTGACGGATCCTATCTGGGCTATTCGCTCGCCGCTCGCGGCCTGCCCTGGGAATTTGAAGTGTGGCCCATGCTCTCGCCCACCTGCTGGTTTTGGATTACGGCGGTGAATCCCGCGCTGCTGCTTTCTGCGGCCACCAATCCGCAGACGCTCCCCTACCTCGTGATTCCGCAGGGCGCCAGCCAGACGGTGAATGAAACTGATGGCATGGCAAGCGTTGGCAAAATGACGCTGACTTCGATCGATCCCGGAGGCGTGCTAAAGAGCCTGGTAGCTCAGCAATCGCTGCTTGGGCAAGTAGCGCAATTCTCCATGGGATTTCCGGGGCAGAGTTTGGGTGATTTTGTACCGCTGCACACCTTGCAGATTACTTCCACCGGCTGGACTTCGAAGGGCCAAATTACGATCGAGTGCGACGATGTGCAGCGGTTCATCAAAGGGTCCTATTTATGGCTGAACGGCGGCCCTGCTCCCTGGGTGCCAGGGGACTCGATGCCACCGCAACCCGCCGGCTCTCAGTGGCTGCCGAATGCTTTTACTGCAAGCAGCGCCAACCCTCGTTATCTACAGGGCAATCCCATTGATTTATTGCTGGCGGCCTTGCAGAACGAGCTCGGCGTGGGGCAAGACCCGGCGTTGCCGCGCTCGCAAACGCCGGTCTACGCTTCGGATTTTGATTCAACTTTGTCGTTGGCCAGTCCCATCCAAGGCACCGGGGGGTGGCAGATTTTTGTGCCGGGAGACGATTCAACCCTCATTAATCCGAATCCCTATCTGGACGTTCCCGGCATGATCGCATTGCGCGATGCGCAATTCTCCGGAGACTGGTTTGAATTCAAGATCACCCAGAAGACGGAGGCTTTGCAGTGGATTCAGGATCAAATCCTGAAAATCCTCGGCCTCTACTTCATCGTGCGCTCCAGCGGGCAACTGTCACTGAAATCCATGAAGACCGCAGAGGGTGTGAGCTCTCCGGCGATGGCCTTGAATCCGGGAAACATCGTTGGCATTCCATCGGTTCAGCGCGGCAGCATCATTAACGTGGTCAACATCCGGATGGATGTGGACGATTCGGAAGATCAGACGGCGGCGATGGCCTATAACAACGATGTGGTGTTTGAGCAGCAGGACTCCATCAACACCTATCGCCAGCTCTATGTTCAACAGATTGAAGCCAAGGGCCTGCGCGTGGGCTATGGCGGCATGTTGCGCGCTTCCTTGCTGGCGGACCGCCTGTTCCGCCGCCACGCCTATGGCACGCCGGAATACACAGTCAACACATGGCTCTCCACCGTGCCGCTTGAGCTCGGAGATTACGTCTGGCTCAGCCATCCGCTGGTGCCGGACCTTTTGACCGGCGAAATGGGTGTGAACAGCGTGATTTGCGAAGTCTCCGGACGGCGCCCGGATTACGCGCGCGGGCGGATGCAATTCACTCTGCTCGACACTCGATTCATGAATTTGACGAAGCCTTATCAAATCGCCCCAGCAGCCGAAAACGTGCCGGCCTGGAGCAGCGCCACGTCCACGCAAAAGTCGGAATTCATGTTTATTTCATTTGCCAGTGAAGGCGGTGAGTATTCGGACGGAACGCCGGGGAATACGATTTTTTAACTATCGAGACCCGGCAAAAGGGCTTCAGTCTTCTTATAAAAACCGGATGTCCGGGACGCAAGCCTTTACCGGAGGCAGAAAGAATAATGAGTCAATTAACTTTAAATGCTATTCCCGGCTTTTTTGATATTCAAGACGCAGCCATTGCTGGCAATCAGCCGCTGACGGACGACTCCATCCAGAAGATTTCGCACAATGCCAAATTCGGCGCGGTGCGCTGCGAGCTAATTTATATGGGCTTTTATACGAGTGGCAATACGGTTCCGACACCAGTGAGTCCTGTGGATGGCTACGCCTATTTACGCCAGGAGTGCGCGTTTATGCCGGTCTTTGCGTCAAGCCGCCAGCCGGCAGCAGGATTCGTACCGGGCCAAGCGCAATTTCCGGGGCTTGCGCAATCCGACTTGGGCACGGGCTCTCTGGTCATCGTGCCCTACGCGCTGGACGTCAACGATTCCACTGGTGTTGTCACCTGCCAAGTCTATTTCAGCGGCAACGGCGCGCAGAACCAAGGCACGGTGAAAGTCTATGCGCTTTGCCAACGATCGAGTGTGAATGTGAATAATTAGAGCAGAGACAAGCGACAAGATGAAGACTTCAGCACTCAGCGATCAGCAGGCAAACTCCACCAAGAGCGGCGAAGCTTCCAAGAAGTTTGCTGAAAGCTGACTGCTGATTGCTCCTTTGCTCGTCACTTTTCACTCGTCACTTGTCACTCGTTAGTGAGGTCAAAATGGCTGTTACCCGCACGATTCTACCCCGGAAGGGATTGGTCCAATCGCAACACGGCCTGACGCAGTATGAATCCGACCAGGACTCGAACTGGCTGCTGTTGGATTCGAACATCGCGTTTATTGCGGATTTGTATTTCGGCGCCCTCGGCGTGAACGGGCTGGTGAGTGGCTTCACGCTTGGAGCGTCGTCCGGCCTGACTCCTTCGATCTCATCCGGTGTGCTTTTCGCGCAAGGCAGCCGTTACGCTCCGGCCATTGCGCCCGGTCTGGGCCCGGCGCCAGCCGGCGCCACGAGCTATCTTTTTTACAACTCGGCCACCGGATTTTATTATCAGGCAAGTCCCGTCGCTGCCAATGCCGGTGACGCCTTGATTGGCCAAGTCGTGACCAGCGCCACCGCAGTCACGTCAGTGACCCAAGCCACTCAAATATTCGGCCAGGTGGCAGTGGCGGCTCCCACGGCAGGCAATCTTGTGGTGCAACATTTTCTGGGCCGCACGCCCGTGGGCGCGGTGATCCAGATGACCTCGAACGGCGAGATCTATTTCCAGACGCCGATGTACGATGCAACGAATCTTTACCTGACAAGTTCCGCGGCCGGCTTGACGGCCAAAGTTCTGGTTTGGTAAGGCGGAAGCCGCTGATCCCCCCTCGCGGTTGACGCGCTCTTCGCCCTCAGACTTTCGAACCCCTTGCTCCAGAACCCCAACAGGAGGCTTGGCATAAGACTATGATCGTCATTATTAGTGATTTGCATTTGACGGATGGAACCTCCGGCCAGACGGTCCGCGAAGGGGCGTTCCACATCTTCAGAGACCGGCTTCGCGACCTGGCCTATGATGCATCTTGGCGTGCGGACGGAAAGTACAAGCCGATTGACGAAGTTCACCTGCTGCTCCTCGGCGATATCCTGGACGTGCTGCGGTCAACCAAGTGGCTGGATGAAAAACCGGGAGAGTTGGGCTTTGTGCGCCCTTGGGACCTGCCCGAAAGCCCGTTGTTGATTCGTAAGGTTCAAACCATCACAGACGCGATCCTTCAGCACAACGCCGGCGCATTCGCTCTCCTGAAAGCCTTGAGGGGGCCGGCTGGCCTGACCCTGCCGCCGGCGACCACAGACGGGCGGACGGCGAAGTTGTCCCAAGAGCCGGACACTTCGCGTGTTCCGGTCCCGGTTCATATTCACTATCTCGTGGGGAATCACGACTGGTTCTATCATCTTCCTTCGCCTGCTTATAATCCTACCCGTGCTTCGATCGTGGAGGCTCTCGGCCTGGACAACGACCCCACGCAATCCTTTCCACACGACCCGGACGAGCCGGCTGCCGCCGCGGTGCGCCAAATCTACCGGAACCACGCCATCTTTGCCCGGCATGGAGACATCTTCGATTCGTTCAATTACGCCGGGGACCGCAACCGCCCATCTTTGGGTGACGCCGTGGTGGTGGATCTGGTGGACGCATTTTCTTTCGCCGTGAAACGCGATTTGGGCGGTTCGCTTCCCGTGACCTGCCTTGAAGGACTGAAGGAGATTGATAATGTCAGGCCCATGCTGCTGATCCCGGTATGGATTGATGCGCTTCTGCGGCAGACATGTCCTGACCGCGACCAACGCCGACAGGTCCGAGAGGTTTGGAACGATCTGGCGGACAGCATTGCCCGCATTCCTTTTGTGCGGGAGCAACACCGGGCCTTTCGCTTCGACGATTCCGAAAAGCTGGACGATGTTTTGCGAATTTCCAAGTGGATGCTCGGCGATGAGCCGAATGATCTGCTCTCCTGGCTGGTGGCAAAGATCGGAGCGCCGAGCAGTTCATACTCAAGTTACGCTTTGGACGAGGAAGTCTTCAAATCTGGCTCCGCCCGCCGCATCATCTACGGACACACCCACCACTATGAGCATGTTCCGCTCGATACGCTCCCCGGCGGGAACGGAAACATGAGCCGGGTTTATCTGAATTCGGGGACGTGGCGGCCGTTGCACGAGCTCGCCCAATCGCGGCCATTCCGCAAGAGGTTTGTGGAATATCATGCGTTGACTTATCTCGCTTTCTTCAAGGAATACGAGAGAGCTGGACGGAGTTATGAGAGTTGGAGCGGCGCACTGGCCATCCCCTGACTTGCTCATGATGAGGTAAAGCCCCGGCCCCGCATTTTCCCTTCAATCCTCAGAACTATAATTTTCCTCTCCCAATTTTAGGTTCTAGATTTATAATTTCGGACTTCGAGTGTGGACTATCCCGGAAGGTCCCGGCGGCATTTGTGCCCGCCGGTTTTTGCTAGGAGCATGTGGCGAAATTCTTGAAGGGCGAACCCGAATGCGAAGTTTATGCGAGCAGAGGAAAAGCAAAGCTGGAAATCTGCCAATGCAAGAGATTGACTCGATCTGACGGTATGGCCTTGTTGTCAAGCGATCCATGACGCGTGATGGGAGCCGGGCGGGATGTGCAAAAAGAGAAAAAATCTCTCAGATTAATTTGACAGATTTTTAACCTGGCGGGTATACTGCCGTGTGATTTACAAAACCCAATCTGGCGTTGCTCCGCGAAGCGCCATCTTTTGTTCTTCAGAGGATCGAAATTTTTCTCGGATCCGGCGCGGACGGGGGAAGCTCTCTATATTGGAACCTGACATTCATCGAAGGCCAAATCAACAGCGGGAGGAATTGCCGTCTTTCAAATCCGGCGAGGCAGGATCTTGAGGGGATGGCGGTTTTGCTTCTGCCAAGCCTGGTTGCAAGGGAGAAGAACCGTGCTCTACGCCTTGGCAACCAGTCATATTTAACCGGTTGAACTCATGCCGCAGATATTTCATCGAAGCAGTAATACCATCGCCCGGGTCAGCATCTATGGCGCCGCCTTTATTCTGGCCGGGCTCGGCTACTTAGGCTGGCGGGTCAATTTTTCTTCTTACTACACCAACGTGGGGGTGCATGACCCGCAGCCCGTTCCCTTCAGCCACAAACATCACGTCAGCGGACTGGGCATCGACTGCCGGTACTGCCACGTTTCGGTGGAAAATTCTTCGTTCGCGGGCATTCCTCCAACCCACACCTGCATGAGTTGCCATTCCAAAATCTGGGTGAACAGCCCCATGCTCGAGCCGGTGCGGTATAGCTATTTCACCAATAATTCCATTGAATGGACCCGCGTCAATGCGTTGCCAGACTTTGTTTATTTCAATCATGGCATTCACATTCACAAGGGAATTGGTTGCACAACCTGCCACGGGCCGGTTGGAGACATGCCAATCACGTGGAAGGCCAACACTCTCTACATGCGATGGTGCATCAACTGCCACAAGCATCCGTGGCGTTACGTCCGGCCCCGTCAATATGTGTTCAGCGTGACCTACAAGCCACCGCCAAACCAGGACGCGCTCGGCAGGAGATTAGTGAAAGAATATAAGATCAAGGATGCGACGCAAGTCACGGACTGCTACACATGTCACCGGTAAATCAATTGCGTAGGCGGAGCTCATGAGCGGTAAAGATAATTTACAGACCCCAATCGATCTTGCTGCCGTCCGCTCAGCCTTGGCAAAGTCCGGCGGGAAGCGGATGTGGCGGGGCCTTGATGACCTGGCAGAAAGCCGGGAATTCCGGGATTTCCGTGACCACGAGTATCCTTACGACGACCCAAAGTCAAGATTAGGGGTCAGCCGCCGTGATTTTCTGAAGGTGACGGGCGCGGCCACGACCCTCCTCGGGTTGACGGCTTGTACCAAGTTGCCGGTCGAAAAGATTGTTCCTTATGTCAATGCCCCCGAGCAGATCATCCCTGGTCATCCTTTGTTTTATGCCACTTCGATTCCTTTCCGGGGCTATGGCACGGGGCTGTTGGTGGAGAGCCACATGGGGCGGCCCACCAAAGCCGAGGGTAATCCGGACCATCCGGCGAGTCTGGGATCGACGGATATCTACGCGCAGGCTTCTCTGCTCGATATGTATGACCCCGACCGCTCGCAGGTGGTGCTGCGCGAAGGGCACGTCGGCAGTTATAGCGACTTTCTCGACCTCTTAAAGGAGTTGAGGGGCCAATATCTGGCCAAGAAGGGAGCGGGGCTCCGTTTTTTGACGGAAGCGGTGACCTCTCCGGCTTTGGCCGATCAATTTCACGATATCCTGACGCAGTTTCCCCAGGCAAAATGGCATCAGTACGAACCGCTGGCACGAGACAACGTGCGTGCCGGAGCCAAGATGGCTTTCGGTGAGTATGTTGAAACGGTCTATCACTTTGACCAGGCGGACGTGGTGGTGGCGCTGGATTCGGATTTCATGTCAAGCGGCCCCGGGTCTGTGCGGTACGCGCGCGAATTTTCAAACAAGCGCCGGGTGACCGGACCCGACTCCTCGATGAGCCGTTTTTACGCAGTTGAATGCACACCGACGGTGACGGGTGTGCAGGCGGACCACCGGCTGCGATTGAAGTCGAGCGATGTGGATGCGGTGGCGGGGTCCTTAGCTGCACAGCTCGGTGTGAAGGTGAATTCGGTGGTGACCGCTCCCGCAGGGGTTCCGGCCGGCTGGATCGAGGCGGTGGTCCGAGACCTCCAGAATCACAAGGGCGCTTGCGTCGTGGTGGCCGGGGAACAACAGCCGCCTGTGGTCCATGCTCTAGCCCATGCGATGAATGACGTTTTGGGCGCAGTGGGAAAGAGTGTGACTTATACGGAACCGGTTGAGGCGAATCCTACGGGCCAATTTCAGTCTCTGCGGGAGTTAGCTTCCGATCTGGATAATGGAGTGGTGGAAACGCTGGTGCTGTTCGGCGGGAACCCCGTCTACGACGCACCGGCGGACATTCCTTTTTTAGACAAGCTGCAAAAGGCCAAGTTGCGCATTCACTTGAGCCTTTACGACAACGAGACCGCGGAATACTGCCACTGGCATATTCCGGAGGCGCATTACCTGGAATCGTGGGGTGATGCTCGCGCTTACGACGGCACGGCGGGAATTATCCAGCCTTTGATTGCTCCGCTTTATAACGGCGTGTCAGCGCATGAGATCCTGACGGTCCTGCAAGGACAGGAGGGCAGGACGGGCCATGAGATCGTTCGCGAATATTGGATGAAGCAGAAGCCCGGCGCGAATTTCGATGAGCAGTGGGAGGTGTGGCTAGAAAAGGGTGTTATTCCGGACACAGCGTTTCCGCCTAAGAAGGTTGCTCTGAAGGCGGGCGTCGATTCCCCGGTCGCGGGAAGCAGCCGTGAGGGCGGCCTGGAGGTGGTTTTCCGTCCTGACCCTACAGTTTGGGATGGCCGGTATACCAATAACGGCTGGCTTCAAGAGTTGCCAAAACCGGTTAGCAAGCTGACTTGGGATAATGTGG
This sequence comes from uncultured Acidobacteriota bacterium, assembly GCA_937900045.1. Classification (GTDB taxonomy): domain Bacteria; phylum Acidobacteriota; class Terriglobia; order UBA7540; family UBA7540; genus CALCEB01. The sequence continues at coordinate 28,270 of CALCEB010000066.1, read as the reverse complement.
CCTCAGTGAGTCCCACGACGGCCCAACGGCTTGGCATCAGCAATGGCGACGTTTTGAAGGTCTCCATGGGTGGGCGGAGCGTCACGGCGCCCGCATGGATTTCCGTGGGGCAGGCGGATGATTGTTTTGTGGTCTACCTCGGCTATGGCCGCCGCAGGGCGGGTCGGATCGGCACGGGGATTGGCTACGACGCCTACGTCATTCGTTCGTCGCAATCGCCCTGGTTCGCCTCCGGTCTTCAAATCCAGAAGACGAGTGATACTTATAAGCTGGTCACGACCCAGCACCACCGCATCATGAAGGAAAACGGCGTCGAGACCGAAATCGAAAGCCAGACGGCATTCCAGCGCGGCCTGTTGAGGGTTGGTACGCTTGAAAATTTCAAGCAAAACCCGGACTTTGCCAAGAATCCGCCGGAAGAAACGACGCAAGCTCAGTCTCTGTATCCCCCTTATAACTATAAGGAAGGCTACCAATGGGGGATGTCCATTGATTTGAATGCTTGCATTGGATGCAATGCCTGCGTGATCGCGTGCCAAGCCGAGAATAACATCGCCGTGGTGGGCAAGGACCAGGTTTCGCGGGGCCGCGAAATGCATTGGCTCCGGATCGATTCCTACTTCCAGGGCGATCTGGACCAGCCAAAGATTTACAACGAGCCTGTGCCCTGTATGCAATGCGAGAACGCCCCCTGCGAATACGTTTGTCCGGTGGGCGCCACGGTTCATAGCCCCGAGGGTTTGAACGAAATGATCTATAACCGGTGCGTGGGCACGCGGTACTGCTCGAATAACTGTACGTACAAGGTCCGGCATTTCAATTTCTTTCTCTATTCGGATTGGAACACGCCCAGCCTGTTTGGTTTGCGGAATCCTGACGTCACAGTACGAAGCCGTGGCGTGATGGAGAAGTGTACCTACTGCGTGCAGCGCATCAACGAGGTCAAGATCAAAGCTGAAGAAGCAAACCGCACCATCCAGGATGGCGAGGTTCAGACGGCCTGCCAGCAGGTGTGTCCGACCAAGGCGATTGTGTTCGGGGACATCATTGATTCGAACAGCCGAGTAGCCAAGTTGAAGGGGCAATCCCGGAATTATACACTTCTGGCTGATCTTAATACCCGGCCGCGCACCACGTATTTGGCGAAATTGCGAAATTCGAATCCGGAAATCAAGGAGTAGCATGATGGACCCTGTGATCGAGGAAAAGCCGTCACTCGTCACGCCTGAGAGCCCTTGGATTGGCGCTGGGCAGAGTTATGCCTCGGTGACCGACAAAATCGGCGGCATCGTGCTGACCGAGAAAACTCCCAAGGGTTGGTTCCTGGGTTTTGGGATTGCCATCATCTTTGTACTGATCCTGAATATGGCGATCAGTTATCTGTTCGCCGTTGGCGTCGGGATTTGGGGAATCAATGTCCCCATCGCCTGGGGATTTGCCATCGTCAACTTCGTTTGGTGGATTGGAATTGGACATGCCGGCACCCTGATCTCGGCGTTCCTCCTGCTGATGCGGCAGAAGTGGCGCACCTCCATCAACCGTTTTGCGGAAGCGATGACTATTTTTGCAGTGATGTGCGCGGGTATGTTTCCTCTGCTGCACATGGGCCGTCCCTGGCTGTTTTACTGGATGTTCCCCTACCCGGACACGATGGGGGTGTGGCCCCAATTTCGCAGTCCGCTGGTTTGGGACGTCTTTGCAGTGTCCACTTATTTTACGGTCTCGTTGCTCTTTTGGTACACCGGGCTGATTCCGGATTTCGGGACGTTTCGAGATAAAGCCAAGAACCTGTTTGTTAAAAAGATTTACGGAATGTTATCGATGGGGTGGAGAGGATCGGCCGTCCATTGGAAGCGGCATGAAACGGCATCCTTACTGCTCGCGGGTATTGCAACCCCGCTGGTGGTTTCTGTACACACGGTGGTGAGCTTCGACTTTACGATCGCTCTGGTTCCGGGCTGGCACAGCACGATCTTTCCGCCTTACTTCGTAGCAGGGGCCATTTACTCAGGTTTCGCAATGGTGGTCATGTTGGGCATCCCTCTTCGAAAGTTCTACCACCTCGAAGCGTTCATCACTGAGCGCCATTTGAACAACATGGCGAAGCTGCTCTTGGCCACTGGTTTCATTGTTACCTATAGCTACGTGATGGAAACGTTTATGGCTTTCTATAGCGGCGACCAGTATGAGCGGTACATGATGATGAACCGGATGACGGGCCCGTATGCTCCTTGGTACTGGCTGCTGGTGGCTTGCAATATCGTTATTCCCATGACTTTCCTCTGGTCTCACAAGATCCGCACCAATACCGTTTCCCTGTTCTTAATCGCGACCACGGTGCAGATTGGAATGTGGCTCGAGCGGTTTATTATTGTAGTAACCAGCTTGCACCGGGATTTCATGCCTTCTGCGTGGGGCATGTATTATCCCACCAAGTGGGACTGGGCCGTCCTGACCGGTTCCATGGGTTTGTTCCTGACGCTATTTTATTTATTCATCCGGGTGATGCCTGCTATCTCCATTTTTGAGGTGAGGGAGTTGGTCCATAAGACGGTAGAGGAGAGTGCGCACTGAGCCTGCTGTCCGTCCCTTCGAGTGAGGGGGCGGCGAGCCCGCCATCAGGATTGGGTTTTTATGAGCGAATCGACCAGGCAAAATACGATGTATGGGCTCATGGCAGAGTTTGACAGTGCCGAGGAGCTCGTGAAGAGCGCCCGCACTGCTTCTGAGGCGGGCTACCGGGAACTCGATGCCTACGCCCCGTTTCCGGTGGAAGGCCTCGCTGAGGCGGTGGGTTTTCCAAAGACTCGATTGCCCATGATTACCTTGATTGGAGGATTCATCGGCTGCTTTGGCGGGTTCTTTCTGCAGGTTTATCCCAATGTGTTCGGCTACCCCCTCAATATCGGCGGAAAGCCTTACTACAGTTGGCCCTCATTCATTCCGATCACATTTGAGTTGACAGTCCTTTGCGCGGCGGTCTCCTGTGTTTTTGGAATGCTGATTCTTGACGGCCTTCCGACGCCCTATCATCCGGTCTTTAACGTGTCCCGGTTTGAGCTCGCCAGCCGCACCAAGTTCTTTCTGTGTATCAAGGCGCGGGACAAGAAGTTTGACCGGGAAAGGACCAAAGAGTTCTTGCAATCCTTGAGCCCCAAGGGCGTCAGCGAAGTGCCAGTATAAGTGCAGCAAGGTTCAGAGTTAAGGACCTGCTGGATGGAGTTGGGACACTTGAAATTGTGGAAACTCATTCGTAATTCTCATGGGGCGGAATTCGTTCCGTCATGCAATCATCCTACTTCTGCTCTCCTCAAGGGGTGCGGCGGCTTGTGGCGGCGCCGCCTCATTTCGAAAGCGGGTTTGCCTTGCACCTTCTTGGCCGTTGTTGCTCTTTCGGCCTGCCGGAACGATATGCACGTCCAGCCGCGCTATGATCCTCTGGCTCCCACCAATTTTTTTGCGGATGGACGCTCGGAGCGGCCCGCCGTGCCGGGGACGGTGGCTCGCGGCGAGCTTCGCACCGATGAGTTGCTCTATACGGGAAAGATCAATGGCCAGTTGGCGGACGTTTTCCCGTTTCCAATCACTCAGAAGGATCTCGAGAGGGGCCGGGAGCGGTACAATATTTACTGTACGCCTTGCCACGATTACACCGGTAGTGGCAGAGGAACAGTGGTGCGGCGAGGGTTTCCGCCACCGCCTTCGTTCCATGTCCAACGGTTGGTGCAGGCGCCGGTTGGACATTTCTTTGATGTAATGACCAACGGATACGGCACCATGTACAGTTACGCCGAGCGCGTCCCGGTGAAAGACCGCTGGCGTATCGCGGCCTATATTCGCGCTCTGCAGTTGAGTCAGGCTTCTACGATTGATAATGTGCCGGCCACTGAGCGCCCACAGCTCCTTTCGGAAAAGGGAAAATGACCTCCAGCGAATCGCTCCAACCCGAACTTTCCCGCCCCCGGCAGATTGCTTTGGCGTTGGGCCTGATTGGCCTCGCCTTGTGCGCGGTGGAATATTTCATTCAGCCCACGCAATTCTTCAGGTCTTATCTTCTGGGCTTCGTTTTCTGGATTGGAATCGGGCTGGCCTCGATGGGGATCCTGATGCTCCACCACCTGGTAGCCGGACGATGGGGCTTTGTATTGCGGCGGCCACTGGAATCTGGGGCCAAGACCATCGGATGGATGGCCATTTTTTTTATTCCCGTCCTCCTTGGCCTGCGCCATCTCTATCTTTGGGCGCAACCTGCAGCCGTTGCGGCGGACCCCATTCTGAAATACAAGGAACCGTACCTCAACGTTCCATTCTTTGTGATCCGCACGATCATTTACTTCGCGCTTTGGATTGTAATTGGCTATTTTCTGGTCAAGTGGTCCACAGAGCAGGACCAGACCGGAGAGCCGGAACTGATCAAGAAAATGCGGAACCTCAGTGGACCTGGCCTGGTGATCTATGGATTTACGGTGAGCTGGGCGGGGATCGACTGGATTATGTCGCTCGAGCCTCACTGGTTTTCGACGATCTATGGAATGATGTTTGTGATCACCGAGGCCGTGGGGGCAATGTCCTTGATGACGATTGTGGCGATGTTGCTTTCCGACCGCGAGCCCTTGTCCAAGGTCTTGGTGCCTGACCGCTTTCATGATTTCGGGAACCTTCTTCTGGTGTTTACCATTCTGTGGGCGTACCTTTCCTTTGCGCAGTTCCTGATCATTTGGGCCGGCAACTTACAGAATGAAATTCCCTGGTATGTGGTCCGCGCCAACGGCGGGTGGGCGTGGGTTGCCCTGTTTCTGATCGTATTCCATTTTGCAGTGCCGTTCCTGCTCCTCTTGCAACGTGTGGTCACCTACCAAAAGCGTCTGCTGTCAATCGCAGCCGCGCTGCTGTTTGTGGTCAGCATTGTGGATTTGTTCTGGCTGATGGTGCCCGCCTATGACAAGACCGGACCGCACTTCCACTGGACGGACTGGGTGGCGATCATGGGGGTCGGAGGCATCTGGGTCGCCCTATTTCTTTCCCAATTGAAGTCGAGACCCTTGTTGCCGCTGAATGATCCACGCTTCCAAGGAGTGCTGCAACATGAGTGAAGTTCATCTTTCCGCTGGCGCCGCAGCCGTAGGCCATGAGACGAAGGACGCCGACGTCAATAAGTTGGCCATCTTTGGTCTTGTCTTGGCGGCTATGGTTTTGTTCGGTTTTGTGGTGACGGAGGCTTTGTTCCGTTATTCGATTCATGCGGGGAATGCGCACCGGCGCGCAAGCCCTTTCGAAAATGCCAACCAGATTCCTCCCAAGCCCCATCTTCTGGTCTCAGACCCTGCTGACTACGAACATTATATGGAGCAGCAGACCAAGATGCTGAATTCTTATGGCTGGGTTGATCCGAAGCAAGGGACGGTCCGGATTCCCATCGACCGCGCCATGGCCCTGGTGCTTCAAAAGGGATTACCCGCCCGGCCGGAAGGCCAAGTGACTCCTGGGGTTTCAACACCCATTGAGACGCCGCGTGGCGACTTTGGGCCGCCCCCGGTGGGTGTTAAAGGACCGCAACAGCAATGAGATCGAAAGAAAGAATGGTATTGAATGGCTCCTCTCATCAACCCACGATGCGGAGTTTGCAGACTTGGGGCTTTGCCAAAAGTTTTTCCTGGGTTCTCGCCTTGATTACTACTCTAGTTTCGCTGGGCTTGAGTGCTATTGCGGTGGCCGCCCCGCCCTTTACTTCTGGGGCTTTCCAATCTGCCCCGCAAATGGTGGGAGGTGAAGCCGGTCCCGGACCGGGCTCGGGCAAGGCGCTGAGGAATTCCAAGCAGGTGCCGGCCCTGTTGCGGGGTGTCGGTATTGACCAGAAGCTCAACGCCCAAGTACCGCTTGGTCTTGTCTTCCAGGACGCTAGCGGCAAGGCGGTGCGCCTTGGAGATTTCTTCGGTTCGAAACCGGTGATCCTCTCCTTAGTATATTTTAGTTGTCCGATGCTGTGCACCATGGAGGAGAACAGCCTGCTTCAGACGATGAGGTTGTTGCAATTTACGGTCGGCAAGGAATTCAACGTAATGACGGTCAGTTTCGATCCTCACGACACGCCAGAGATCGCTGCCAATAAGCGGAGGCTCTACCTGGGCTTATATGGCCGGTCCGCAGCCGTCAAAGGATGGCACTTCTTAACAGGTGATGAGACCTCCATCAAGGCTCTGACCGATGCGGTGGGATTTCACTATAACTATGATCCCAACACCCACCAATTCGCACATGCCGTGGGAATTATCGTGTTGACGCCGGGAGGAAGAGTTTCAAAATACCTTTACGGCCTCAATTATCCGGAGCGGGATTTACGTCTGGCTTTGATACAAGCGTCCGACGAGAAGATCGGGTCCCCTGTGGATGCATTGATTCTATATTGCTGCCAATATGATCCGGCAACGGGAAAGTATGGCTGGATTATCCAGCGGGTTCTATTCCTTGCAGGCATTGTGACGGTTCTTTGCATCGGCATCATGATCTTGGTGCTGTCTCTGGGTGGGCGCCATCATCATGCCGCCGCATAGGCGATCGAGGCTTGGGCCATGAAGCTCTGGGCCATTAAGGGAAGAGACACCCCAAAAGGGTGCGGAGTTGATGTTTTTTTGCCAATTCGAGGTGATTCAGGATAATGGCGCTCTTGCTGCCGTATTTTCTAAAAGAAGCTTCCACGTTGGCGCCTGCCGTGGACCGTCTCATGTGGTTTGAGATTGGCATCTCGGTATTTTTCACTGCGCTCATCTTTGCGTTGCTTTTTTATTTCGCGATCAAGTACCGGCGCCGGTCTGAAGATGAAGTTCCACCCCAGATTGAGGGAAACCTTCCGCTTGAAATTGCCTGGACGGTCATCCCCGCTTTTATTATGGCGGTCGTGTTTGTTTGGGGAGTAGAGCTTTTTATACGGAATGCCCGCCCGCCGGCGAATGCTGTTCATGTTTACGTTGTGGGGAAGCAATGGATGTGGAAGCTCCAACATCCCGAGGGGCCCCGGGAGATTAATCGATTGCACATCCCCGTGGGGGAGCCGGTGGAATTGATTATGACTTCTGAGGATGTCATTCACGATTTTTCCATCCCTGCGTTTCGCGTGAAGATGGACGTTCTGCCCGATCGCTATACAACACTTTGGTTTACCCCGAAAGAAACCGGGGAATACCATCTTTACTGCGATCAGTACTGCGGGACGCAGCACTCCCTGATGCGGGGATTTGTGGATGTGATGAGCCGGGACGCTTATGCGCAGTGGCTGAGCGGTGGAATGCACCATACCGAATCCATGGCAGCCTCGGGAGCTAAACTCTACGAACAATATGGCTGCATCACCTGCCACGGGACGGGCAAGGCTCCGCCGTTTGTGGGACTTTATGGCTCGACGGTGAGATTGGAAGGGGGACAGACCGTGACCGCAGACGATGCTTATATCCGGCAGTCAATTCTTGATCCGTCATCCCAGATTGTCCTGGGATATAAGCCCATCATGCCGACTTTTCAAGGGCAAATCTCCGAGGACCAGATCCTCGAGGTCATTGCTTATATCAAGTCCCTGGCCGCCACGCCGGGCGCGCAAGGCGCGCAACCGGCTCCGGCAAAGGAGAGAAAGTAATGGCGAGCGCAAGCGCAACCCTTCAACCGCCGGTTGGGGAAGAACCCGTTAATTATCTCAATGTAGCTTATGGCATCAAGTCGTGGCTGCTGACCACGGACCACAAACGCATTGCCTGGCTTTATTTGTTGACAACCTCCTTCTTCTTCGTCGTCGGTGGTGTCTCAGCATCCCTGATGCGGTTAAACTTGATTTCACCCCAAGGCGCTCTGGTCGAGCCTGACACTTACAACAAGTTGTTCACCATTCACGGCACCGTCATGATCTTCTTCTTCTTGGCGCCAGCCGTGCCCACCGTGCTTGGCAACTTTTTGATTCCGCTCATGATCGGTGCGCGCGATGTGGCATTTCCGCGCCTGAATCTGCTGAGCTGGTATATTTTTGTTGCTGCCGGGACTCTTTTACTTTACTCAGTGGCGGCCGGTGGAGTTGACACCGGGTGGACTTTCTATACGCCTCTCAGTACCAGTTACCTTAATAGCCACGTTGTCTCGGCTGCGTTAGCAGTCTTTATCTCCGGGTTCTCCTCAATCTTGACCGGATTGAACTTCATCGTCACCATTCACAAGATGCGGGCTCCGGGTCTGACCTGGTTTCGCCTGCCGCTTTTCATCTGGTCCATGTATGCGGCAAGCATTATCTTTGTTCTCGCCATGCCTGTCATTGCCATCACCATGGTCTTGTTGGTGCTCGAACGGCTGTTTCATGTCGGAATTTTTGATCCCGCGCTGGGCGGCGACCCCATCCTGTTTGAGCACCTCTTCTGGTTTTTTGGCCACCCCGAAGTTTACATTCTGATCCTGCCCTCCATGGGGGTAATCAGTGAACTCGTTGCAGCCTTCTCCCGGCGCCGGGTTTTCGGTTATGCCTTTGTGGCCTTCTCCAGCTTTTCGATTGCAATCATTTCCTTCATCGTTTGGGGACACCATATGTTCGTTTCCGGTGAGTCCCTTTACTCCGGAGTCTTTTTTTCGGCCATGAGTATGGTTGTAGCGGTTCCTTCCGCGGTTAAGGTTTTCAACTGGACGGCAACGCTTTACAAGGGTTCCGTTTCTTATTCGGCGCCCATGCTCTACGCCATCGGCTTCATTGGTCTGTTTACGATTGGCGGGTTGACCGGAGTATTTCTTGCCACCCTGGCGCTCGATCAAACCCTCCACGATACCTACTTCGTCATTGCCCATTTCCATTACGTCATGGTAGGCGGCGCCATCATGGGATACATGGGTGGGCTGCATTACTGGTGGCCCAAAATGACGGGGAGAATGTACTCCGACTATTGGGCTAGATTGGCGGCTTTAATCATATTTGTAGGATTCAACCTGACATTCGGCCCGCAGTTCATACTGGGTTTCGAAGGTATGCCGCGCCGGTATGCAACGTATCCGCCCAATTTTCAAATCCTCAACGTGATGTCCAGCGCCGGGGCTTCAATCCTTGCCATCGGCTACGCATTGCCGCTTGTTTATCTGATCTATTCGCTGAAATATGGTCCGGCGGCGGGCCCCAACCCGTGGAAGGCGAAGGGTTTGGAGTGGGAGACACCATCGCCTCCGCCCACCCACAACTTTGAGCGCACGCCCGTTGTCACGGAGGAGGCGTACGCCTATGGATCTGAGCATCGTGCCGTGACGGTTTCGGCCTCCTGATGGAAGTTGAATCGAACCGGAGGAACGTTAGAATTGCGCTCTGCCGCAGGACTGAGGTGGAAAGGGACTTTGCAGGGTCTGCGGGTTGCTTCCTCCATCCTGAGCTGTCTGGCAAGCGGATGGATGGACTGGCGCAGAGTGAGGGAGGATAGAGTTGTCTGAAGCGCACGCTACCTTAGTTGCGGAACAATTCGACGATGTGGTGCAGCAACACCAAGCTGCGAGTCTGGGAATGTGGGTGTTTCTGGCGACTGAAATTCTTTTTTTTGGTGGTCTCCTTGCCAGTTACACAATCTACCGGTTCATGTACCTACCCGCATTCGAAGTGGGAAGCCGCCACCTGGAAGTGGTGTGGGGCGCGACGAATACGGCGGTGCTCATTTGTAGCAGCTTGACCATGGCGCTTGCCGTTCGCGCCGCCCAGCTTGGAAAGAAGAAACATCTCATCTCTCTTCTCGTCGTTACCTTGATCTTTGGTCTGATGTTCCTGTTCATTAAGTTTGCCTTCGAGTGGAGGAATGAGTACCTTGACCATCTGGCGCCCGGCATCAATTTTGATTTTGCTGGACCTCATGCGAGGCATGTGGAACTATTCATGGTGTTCTACTTTGTGCTGACGGGGCTTCATGCTCTGCATATGATTATCGGCGTAGGTGTCCTTACCGGTCTGATTATCATGGCCGCGCGGAACGCTTTTTCAAAGGACCGGTTCAACGCCGTCGAAATCGCCGGCCTTTACTGGCACTTCGTGGATATTGTCTGGATTTTTTTATTCCCCCTGCTCTACCTCATTGGCGGCAGATACTCATAGCTTCCGGAGTTCCCTGAAGAGGACTTGTACAAGATGAGTGAATTAATCAGCCACATTGAAAACAAGCGATTATATTTTACCATCTGGGCAATTCTCCTTTGTTTCACGGCGCTGACTACGGGCATTGCCTACATCGACTTGGGCAACTTTAATACCATCGTCGCGCTTGCTATTGCGGTGTGTAAGGCCGCACTCGTTGTGTTGTTCTTTATGCATCTGCGTCATAGTGAGGGACTGGTGCGGGTGGTCGTGGTCGGCGCTTTTTTCTGGCTCTTGATCCTCATTGTTATTTCCATTTCTGATTTTGCCACCCGCGGCCTTGTCCGCAACCCCCACTGGCTGTAGAGGAGGGTTCCGGCCCATATAGACCCTCACGTAATCCACCAGCATCTTCTGGGGAAACGCGGTTGTGGTATGTGGATTGCCCGGCCAATCTCCACCCACCGCCACGTTAAGAAGAAGGAAGAACGGGTGGTCATAAACCCAGCGGGTCCCGCGGGGCAGGGTGGCGGGGGTCACGACATGGAACACATGGGAGTCAACCATGAAGCGAATGAAGTCCGGTTCCCAGTCAATACTGAAGAGGTGGAATTGAGAAGCAAATTTCTCACCTGCCGGCAAGGAATAAGGCTTTCCAATCCCATGGCTGCCGGAATAGCCGGGTCCATGGACAGTTCCGTGAACGGTTCCCGGCTCGCGCCCTATGTTCTCCATGATGTCGATTTCACCGCAGCGAGGCCAACCAACTCCAGGATCATGGATGTTGGCTCCAAGCATCCAGAAAGCGGGCCAAATCCCCTGCCCGAAGGCCATCTTGATACGGCCTTCAATTCGTCCATATTTCACTGAGAATCTCTGCCAAGTTTTTAGACGCGCGGAGGAATAGACTCCTGACCGGGACCGCACTACCTGGATCACAAGATGTCCCTGGCCATCTTGATACGCATTCTTCAAGCGATTGGTGTAAACCTCCAATTCATTATTCCCCCAGCCTTTGTCCCCCAGGTCGTAAGTCCATTTCGCGGGATCCGGCGGGGTGTTCCGCGGACCGTCAAATTCGTCACTCCACACCAGTTTCCAAGCGATTTGCGAAGATGCCTTTTGAGCAAGCACAGCGGTTGGCAGAGCCACCATCAGGAAGAGGAAAATCGAACATCTCAAGCGAACTCTCGAATCAAGCCAGGTCATGTGTATTGTCCTCGATATCTCGGCCGCATCCACGGTGAGACTTTTCCGTGCCATCCATGCCTTATCACCTTATCTACCCATTCGGGATCTGTGGGTCCTGCTCCACTCATTCCAGCGTCTCTGATCCGGTCGCGAACGAATCAAGGCAGTTTCGATTCCAAATCGAGTCAACCCTTGCTCTTGACGGGCCCCGCCTTCGTGCCACCGGACCTGCTTATCACGATCCCCGCCAAAATCCAAAGGGCCAACGCAGAATATTCCTGGTAAGTGAAGTGTCCGGGAACGAAAGGAGCAATTTTCATCAAAATCAGCAGAGCAGAGACAACGGCTCCCAAAAGTGCGATGCAGCGCGGTCTTGCTGAGGGCCGCAGCACGATGTAGGAAGCGCAAGTGGCAAGCCATCCGGTTGCCGCTGCCATTGACCCGACTTCCGTAACCGGAACCAGGATCGACTCACCCAGCAACATGCAAGCGGCGGTCAAAAAACCCACCATGAGGACGGCCATATGAGGGGTTTGCTTTGAAGGATGTACGCGGCCCAAGCTTCCGTGGATCATGCGCCTTCGCCCCATTGCAAAGACGAGACGGCTTGCTGCTACGAAGTTGCCGTTCAGAACTTTCAACAGTGAAAGTAGCGCCCCCGCCAGAATTAGGTCGACGATCCACCTTGCCCCGAACGCATGTTTGAAAGCCACCGCGGTGGCAAAAGAACTGCGCAGCAAGCCTTTCCAGGGGTACACATAAGCCACCACGCCAATCACCAAAACGTAAAAAAGCGCCCCCACGGCAATGGCGGCGAAGATAACCGGGAAAAACTCGTGGGCTTCGAAGCCCGTTGCCGCTTCTTCTACGCACTTTGCAACGCTTTCGAATCCAGTCATGAAGTAGGGAACAATCTGGACGACCAACAAGACGGAGACCCAGCCCGTGTGACTGAATTGGGGGTGAAGATTCCTGGGAGAGCCTCGGGTGGCCCCCGCGATTAAGAACACAGCAAAGGCAGCCAGGAGGCCGAATGTTAGCCAGTTCTGAATGTTCGCGGCGGGGCGAATGCCGGCGTAGTTGACGGCGGTGATCAAGGCTGTCACCCCCAGCCCCAAGATCAGTTGTGGCAAGTAGATCGTGTTTTCCCCCAGGCGGTAGAGAGGGATCGAGTCCATCCCCGGGAAGATGTAGGCGGCAATCTTTCCCACAGCCACCGCTTCCCAGGGACACACCACGAAGTAGGCTAGAGTCATCATCCAGCCAGTTGCAAAGCTGATACCCGGTGAGAAGGATTTTGAAGTATAGGCTATTTCGCTTGCGGCGTCAGGAATGATGGCGATGATTCGGCCGTAGACATAGCCGATGGGAAGCAACGCCACGCCGCCAATGGCGAAACCGAGCATTGCTCCAACCGGTCCTCCACGGCGCAGCCAGTCGTCCATGACCACGAGCCAGCCCACACCGACCATCGTCCCGAAGGCCAGTGTGAAATAGTCAAGGGAGCGAAGGCGTTTGGCAAGTGTGGCCATCTGGGGGTTACTGTTGACAACTTGGGTAGCAGAACTCCGGGAGAGATTCACTATTCCCAGTGGAACTGCACTCTGGTCTTCCGAGTTGCGAACTCCTGATAGGGTGAAAGCTCGATCCGGTGGACGTGATGCGGATTCGCTGTGTACGCAAGTATAACAGTCAGGATATTGCTCTGCCTCCCGTCCAGGAAGAGGTAAGGTTCCGGGAGATAGAATTCCTTTTGAGGGCCGAGTGTCGAATAGCGGCCTACAAATTTACTGTTCAAATAAAGCAGCGCATCGCGGTCCGCGTCGATCGTCGCCTTCCACGGCGCGAACCACTCGGGAAGAGAAGATAAGTGAAACTCCGCACGCAACCAAGTGAAGCTCGGCGTCAACGAATCGTTTGGAGAAGACGCCCCGAGCTGTTCAGCCTGCCACGGGCCCCCCGAATAATCCTGGTTAAGCTCGCGGCCGTGCATGGCCGCCGGGAATCGCTGAAATTGAACCGGGCTTATCGTTCTCGATTGCTGCCCAGTCTCTATGCGAATCGATTGAATTCCCTTCATCTCCTGAATCTCGGGTCCGAAGTTGGCGCTGCCAAACGCCTCATAGGAAACTTCGAGAAGATTTGGGCCGGGTTGACCCCGGCCGGCCAAGTCAATGGAAATTGACTTCGAGGGTTTGACCAATTTCTTAATGGCATTCCCATTCAAGAATGCCTGAACCCCGTCCGCCGTGAAAGAGTCAATGAAAAGGGTGTTCCCTGCCTTGCTTTCAAATGGGGCGCGATATTTCACGTACCCGTAAGGAACTGGCCCAAGTTTCTCCAAAGGTGATGGAGCAGCATTCAACCATTCCCCCGCGGATGGATCAAACCTCTCCACCCAGTATTTCACATCCGTCAGATTGACGGCCTGGAGGGGCAGCGATGGCGTGGTGAGGCGCAGGCGTGTGGTCCGCCAATGGCTGTCGTACTGGATAGGTGTGTCAACACCGTCCACCGCGCACTTGTCCGGCGCCAGCGGCAGAAGTGTAGTCAGTTGGTGTTCGCCCGCCGCGTATTCCAGATCAACCCATGCGTTATTCCCTTGGGAAACAGTCTTCGTCACCAGGGCGCAGTCCGTGATCAGCGGGCAGTCCATAGGGTCCTTATCACCGGTTTGTGGAATGACACTGGCAGGAAATTCCGCGGTCCAAGTGCGTCCTGCAATTTCACGGTTAATCGCAATAATCTGCAAGTTGTCATTCAAGAGAAACATCTTAAGAGGTCGATCGAGGCGAAAGCCAATCACAACGGACTCATAATCCGGATCGTAGTACTGGTAGACCGTTTCGCCTTCCACATCGGGTGTTTTCTCTGTGGCCAAGGACATCTCAATCAGGCTTCCAGGTTCATCATAAATCAGGAGGTAATTGCGATCAGCGTTCGAACCATAGCTCAAAACCTCCGCTGTGGAATAGCGGAGTTGGCCCCCGGGGATAGGGGCCTGAACGGCTAGCATTTTCATGCCGCGCGGTCCAATGGCCAATTCACCTTCACGCGGCACGGTGATCAACCGGCGCGTAGGACTGTTCGGATCGGGGAAGGTCATCTTAAACCGCTGCGGAACATTTGCGTTTTCCCGGACGAAGACGAATCCATTTTTGCCATTCACTCTCCCGCTGACGGATACGCTGGGATTCGTGGAACTGACCGGCCCATGCATCGGTTCCGCTCGCGCCAGCAATCCGCCGAATTTGTCGATGAAGGCGCCAATGGTTCGCGCTGCATAATATTTCTCCCAAAGGCCGCCTGGCTCACGTACTGGAGCGGCGTAATCGTAGGTTGTGGTAAGCCCTCGCGCCGCCCAATCAAAGTTCGTTCCGCCGTATCCCATGTAGAAGTTCAGGTAAGTGGCACCCTGTTCTATGACCGTCTTGGCCAGCATGTTGAGCTGGTCCCCGCCGATGCCATCCTGGTCCACGGAGAGCTTGCCTCCAATCTGGCTGAACCAACCTCCTTGCAGTTCGGCGACGCTGACCGGGGAGCTGGGCTCCTCTTTCCGCAGCTTGGCAAGGGCCGGCACGGTTTCCTTGACAATGTTCCAACGAGGGTAGAAATCGCAGGTATCCATGATGCGGGCCATCACCGGGTTGGCATTTTCACGAGCCTGCTTCACCCAGTTGGTGATGACCGGAATGTCGATTCCAGCGTTCCACACCATCTCCGCCAGGGCTGTGATATAGGCCAGCTTCTGCTGGTTCGGCAGCTTCCAGTAGTCGTACTCATTCTCAATCTGGATCATGATCGTAGGCCCTTCCGCTTCGATCATGGAGCGCCGGACAACCGGCAGAACCAGGTCGTACCAGTGCTTGGAAGTCTGGATGCTTTCCGGGCTATCACCGCGCAGCGGAAACTGCTGGGCGATGATCCAATGCGGAAAGCCTCCAGCATCCCACTCGGCGCACACGTAAGGGCCCACACGGATGATCAGCCACAACCCCATTTCATGAACCAGCTTGATGAAATCCTCCAGGTCTCCCATGTTGGCCTGGCCCTCAACCGGCTCGTGATAGTTCCAGAAGGCGTATGTTTCAATGGTGTTGAAGCCCGCCAGCTTCAGCTTCAGGAGGCGATCCCGCCACAGCGGTTTTGGGGTTCGGCAATAATGGAACGAGGCGCTGTAGATAAAGGCGTCACGGTCATTGATAGTGAAACAATTTGAGTCATAGCGGATGAAGTGTGGATTCTCAAATTGAGGCCCGCCGGCCGCCTGAAGCATTGCCAATCCACCCAGCGTGCCCGGAGCGCTGAAGAGTTGCGCGCGGCTGGCGCCCGCCGCCAGTGGGACATAAATAAGGTTTCCTAAGAATTCTCTCCGCGATGATGATTTCATTCTATTTCCTCGATCTCCTCCGCTCAGGATTATTGAAAATCCGCATTCCTGTCTTGTTGCTAAATGCGATCCGACAGTTTATCTCCGCCCTTGTTTCCAAATCAACGCCAAGGCCGCATCGGTTAACAATGCGTTTACTTTCGGCCCGAACACCTCCTATTGGTGAAGCCGCCGCACTCAAGCGGGGCTAGGTTCTATCCAGAAATCTTCCCCACACGACTTAAGTCGTCGCGTTTGTCCGGCTGTCCAATTAGTATGAATGGTCTGGGCCACCTGCCCCTGAGCGGGATTTTTGTGGGAGGAATATCCGAATGGCTTATGTGATTGCTGAACCCTGCTTGAACACCAAAGATACGGCATGTGTTGATGTTTGTCCGGTGGATTGTATTCACCCGCGCAAGGACGAAGCCAACTTTGCGGACGTGCCGATGCTTTACATCGATCCGGTCGAGTGCATTGATTGCGGCGCCTGCGTTCCTGTTTGCCCGGTGACTGCCATCTTTCCACTTGAAGACTTACCCGAAAAGTGGACACCATTCACGGAAACGAACTCGAAGTACTATCAGAAGTAGCGGCCGCCTCCGGAGTTGAATTCCAGACGGGGTTTTTTCCAAAGCCGCACGGCATCATACCTCAAAAGTGAATTGGCCGCTATTCAGCGGGTGGATTCAGGTTTGGGTCGAGTGTGCGCGCCTTTTGAAATTCGGCTGCGGCCTGCGCTTTCTCTCCCTTCTTGAGTAGCGCCAAGCCCAGCTCGTAGTGAGCCCGGGCAAAATTCGGGGCTAGCTTGAGCGCAGCCTGGAATCGGGCTAAGGCGGAGTCCACCTGTCCCTGCTGGAGTTCTTTGGCTCCGGTGTTGGTGGTCAGGGTGGCGGCCTGGAGATTGGCCAGCTCCTGATTCAAAGCCTGCGCTTCCTGGTATTCTTTTGCGGCGCCTGCCAAATCGCCCTTCTTGCGCAGGACCATGCCCAATTCCTGGTGAGCGCCCGCATCCTTGGGATTCAATCGCAGAGCCGTCTGGATTTGTTGTCTCGCTTCATCCAGCTTGCCTTGTTGCCGCAGGACCGTCCCCAGAATGTAATGAGCTTGTTCGTAGCCGGGTTGGACCTGGATGGCCGCCTGCAGTTGCTCCTCCGCTTCGTTGAGCTTTCCCTGTTGCCAATCAATCACGCCGAGCGTGTAATGAGCGTCGGGCAGGGCCGGGTCAATGGCGATGGATTTTTTCAGAGCGTCCGTGGCGCGTGGATAATCCTGCTTCTGTTTCAGCGCCACGCCCAAGTTGTAATAGGCTTCGGCGTCCCACGGATCCACCGCCAACAGTGACTGATACTGGGCAATCGCATCGTCCCACTGGGCTTTTTGAAGATAAGCCAGACCCAGATTGTTCCGGGCTGCAAACATCTTCGGGTCCAATTGCACTGCCCGTTGAAATTGGCGAATGGCATCGCCCGCCTTCCCCTGGCTCAGCAAAACCAATCCCAGGTTGTTGTGAGGCTCCGCTTTCCCGGGTTCAAGCTGGACGGCCTTCTGGAATTCCTGGGCTGCTTCGTCCGCATGTCCCTGCCTTTCGAGGATCGACCCGAGCCGGTCGTGGATTTGTCCATTATCAGGCTCCATCTCCGTCGCGGCGCGAAGTTCCTGGATGGCTTGCGTGTCCCGGCCCTGTTGATCGTCGATGAGGCCCAAGTAGTAGTGAGCAGCGCCAAGGTCCGGCTGCAGTTTGAGCGCCTGGTGTAACTCGGCATCTGCTGCATTGGGATGGCGCATCAACCATAAATCAGCGCCCAGATGAAGATGGGCTATGCCATTATTGGGTTCGGACTTGATGGCGCTTTCAAATTCGGCTTTTGCCGCCACGAGGTCCCCTTGATGTCCCAGAATCACGCCGAGCGCGTCATGGGCCTCTGCCCAGTCCGGCTTCAGGTGGATGGCCTCCAGGCAAAAAGTTTGCGCGCCGTCAACGTCGTTTCGCATCTCTAACGCGCGAGCCATGTTCAAATAAGCGGCGGCAAAATCGGGCTGCAGGGCGATGGCTTTGCGAAATTCCACCGCCGCAGGATCCGGCTGGCCTGCCTGAAGGTAAGCTTGGCCCAGGGCGTTGTGGACATTTGCAGATTTCGGTTGGCTGGCGACGGCGAGGCGAAGCTCATGAATAGCGGCCTGAATGTGATTCTGGCTTAGCGCGTCAAGACCGGCCTTCAGATGGCCGGAAGGCTTTGATTCGGACGAGGGCCGTGCGCCTTGGGCCGCAGAGGAAGGCCGAGTCCTGGAGCAAAGCCAAAGTGCCGCCATCAGAGCAAGCGCAAATGATTTGAAGACAACTTTCATAGGTATTTCTTCGCTGGTGCGGCGGTCACGCCGGTTTCACGATCCCTTTTCCTTCCTCCACGTGGATCACCTGATCCGCGGCGACATTTTCAAGCTGGTCCACAAGCCCGCTGGGCCACTTGATAGTAATTTGATCGGCTTGGGTGGCTTCGCCCAATCCAAAATGCACGCGCAGATCATTTTGCGAAGCGTAGCTGCCGCCGCTGCGGACTTCGTCAATCTGGCGGTGCTTGCCGGTGACGCATTCAATGCGGGCGCCGATGCCGCTGCGGTTGGACCGCGTCCCGTGGGTCCGCACTTTCAGCCAATGGTAACCGGTTTTCACGTCATTGCGGAAGAGTTGAGGGAAGTCGTTTACCGGATTCACCACCACGTCAATATCCCCGTCATTGTCAAAATCTCCAAAGGCGGCGCCACGCGCGGAAATCGGCGTCAGAAGAGGCCCGCCTAATTCCTTGGTGACATCCTGGAAGCGGCCATTGCGCAGGTTTCGATAGACGACTTTCGGTTCTTTGTATTTAATGTCGAGACTCAGCTTCTTTAGCTCCGGGTAAATGTGGCCATTGGAGACGAAGATGTCCAACCAGCCGTCATTATCCATATCCATGAACCCGCATCCCCAGCCGAGCATCCGGGTGTTCACGCCGATCCCCGCCGGAAACGTCACATCATCAAAAATGCCGTTGCCCGTGTTGTGGTAGAGCGTGGAAGTATCCTCGGAGAAATTCGTCTTGAAAATGTCGAGCCACCCGTCGCAATCATAGTCACCCGCCGTTACGCCCATGCCGGCTTGGGGCTTGCCGTCCTGGCTGTAAGCGCAACCGGCCATGATGCCGTTTTCCGAATAAGTGCCGTTGTGATTGTTGTGATAAAGGAGGCTGGGATTGGAGTCATCCGCGACAAAAATATCCGGCCAGCCATCGTTATCGAAGTCCCCGGTGAGAACGCCGAGCCCATAAACGCCGCTGGCCTTGGTGATGCCGGCTTTTTCGGAAACATCGGTGAAGGTGCCGTCGCCGTTGTTGTGGAACAGTATATTCTTTCCACCGGGAAGTCCCGGGGGTCCGCAGGCCACCACCACGCTTTTGAACAGGCAGGGGCCGGAATCGGGAAGCGGAGCGGTCTTCAAGTCCATGCCGGTGTAGTTGGCCACGAACAAATCGAGTTTGCCGTCACGGTCGTAGTCCACGAAAGCGCAACCCGTGTTCCAGCGGGTGCCGTCTCCCGTGATGCCGGCTTTTTCCGAGACATCGGTGAATGTGCCATCGCCGTTGTTGTGGTAGAGAACATTTTTGCCCCAGTACGTGACGAATAGATCTTCGAATCCGTCGTTATCGTAATCCCCAATGCACACGCCCTGTCCCCATCCGGTGTGAAACAGCCCGGCTTTTTCAGTCACCTCGGTGAAGGTTCCATTGCGGTTATTCTTGTAAAGCCGGTTGGTGGGTTCGTGGCTCTTGGGAAAGCCGCCGAGCCTTGTGCCGTTCACCAGGAAGATATCGAGCCAACCATCATTATCGTAATCGAAGAACGCCGCGCCGCAACCGGTGGTTTCGAGTAGATAAGTGTTGTGTTCTTCCCCGCCGAAGATGGTTTCACTGGTCAGGCCCGCGTTTTTGGCGACATCCACAAAATTGACGGCGAGCGGCGGCAGCGCCAGCGAGGGGGAATTGCCGGGTTGTAATGCGCCAGCTTGGGAGCCTGATCCCAGGCCAGATCCCAGGATTGAACGTAGGGAGGAACCGGCAAGAGGCAGGCCAGCAGCAAAGCCCGCCACCTTCAAAATCTCACGCCTTGTGATCCTTTTTCCCATTCTCAATGAGGTAGCAGGTATCAGGTTTTAGGTGTCACGGAGAAGCCTTCAGCATTCAGCAGTCAGCAAACACGATCCGAGTGCAATCAGATTTCCTGATTGCTGACGTCTGATGGCTTTTCCCTCGAACCTGAAACCTAAAACCTAGCAGGCTGCGGAAAAATTCGTAAGGCCTGTCATTCTGAGCGAAGCGAAGAATCTCTGCATTTTGAGAATCAAACACTTACGAGATTCTTCGTCGCCTGCGGCTCCTCAGAATGACAGGACGGCAGGTTTTTCCGCAGCCTGCTTGCACCTAACACCTGCCCTCACGGTCCTTTCTTCTGACGCAGAGTTTGGGTCAGTTGGAATTGGATGTTAGCCTCTTTCATGTCGCCTTCCTGCTTGAACACCGTACCTAGCAAATAATGCGCGTAATAGTTGTTAGGGTCCATCGACAAGGCGTGCTCCAAGAAGCCGGCCGCGAGGCGCAACTCTCCTTTCTTCATTTCCACTTTCCCCAGCAGAATATAGGGTCCCGTGAAGGTTTGATCCAGCCAAATGGACTGCTTCAGGGCGCGTTCAGCGTCGTCCCACTTTTCCAGGCGCGAATAGGCATCGCCCATACGCCAATAGGTGAGCCAGCTCATGGGATCGAGAGCAAGTTCCTTGTGGAACTCATCCAGCGCTCCTTGGATGTTCGACTTGAACAGATAGACCTCGCCCAGGATGAAGTGAGCCATGGGCAGTTTCGGATCAAGCTGAATCGCCTTCTGAAGCTCCGGCACGGCTTGCTCCTCGAACTGTTCGCGCATCATCATCTTGGCCAGAAATAGATGGGCCGCAGCGCTGTCCGGCGGCACAGAAAACATTCTGGCAAATGCGGCCCGTGCCTTATCAAACTGGCGAGTATCGAGGAAGGCCTTGCCGAGGATGTAGGACCCGGTGGGGTCCGGATTTGGCATCCAGGATTGAACCTTTTCGAGGTAAGGAATGGCTTGTTGCAAATGGCCCAGCAGGTCGTAGGAGATGCCCAGCAATTGTGTGGATTCGGCGTCCTTCGGGTTTTGCTTCAGGGCAAGCTCGAAATGGTTCGCAGCCTCCTCGTACTGTTGCTTTTCGTAATAGGCTTTGCCGAGCGTGGCCTCCACACGCGGCGCTTCCGGCTTCTCAGCGGCGAGCGGCGTTAACAATTTGATTGCCTCGTCCACCTTGCCCTGGCCCAGGAGAGTCCTGGCCTGAGTCACAGAATCCGCCGGTGAGCTTGGGGGTGTGGCGTTGCTTATCGGTACCTGTGCCACGCCGCTGATAGCGAAGGTAGCGAAGAGAATGCCGATTGCAACTTTTCTCTTAATGCCGGCCATGTCCTGAGCCTTCCGTTTCCTCTTTTAGAATAACCGGACTTGCCCCGGTGCGGCCATACCGACGTAGCGGCGGGCTTTAGCCCGGCACCTGCCGCCCTAAAGGGCGGCGCTTTTTGGTTCCAGCTATGCAGGGTTATCGTCGCCCTCTACGGGTTATCAAGGGCCTTGATCTTCTCAAGCGACGCCCGAATTCGGAAGTCTTCCGGAAAAAGATCGAGTCCCTCGCGGAGCGTCTTCACGGCATGGGCAGGGCAACCGCGCCAGTCGGTCCGGGTCGCTCGCCAAGAATATGGACTGGCCCATGCCGGTCCGTTCGAATTGGTTGTAAATATCCTGGTGGCAGGCGGCGCAGGCTTTCGATCCTACGTAAGCCATGCCGGGCCGGGTGTTCAGGTAAGGATTATCCGATGCAGTCTGCGGCTGAGCCGCTACTTGGGCTTGATGGGAAGGCGCTGAGGATGCAGCCGCGAAGAATGCCAGGAGAAGAAAAAGCCAAGAAGGAGCGCGCGCAGTCATAGTGGCGACTGATGTAGGGTACCTCACTCCTTGCCGCCCGGGTAGCGTCCTCGAAATATCGGGACATAGTCCCCGTGGCGCCGGCAAATGCCGCCGCAACGACGGTGCTACATTGTCCACGCAATTACAAGGCACGAAGAGAGCGGGCAGCCGCCAGGGCTGCCCCACCATGAAAAAAGCCCGCAAGCAGCGGGCTCTTTTCGTCAAACATGTAGCGCCGGGCTTTGGCCCGGCAGTGCCGCACTAACCTGGATTATTCATGAACTTCCCTTGGAGGACCGGAAGGGCACGGTTTTAACCGTGCCCTTCCGGTCTTCGAATAAAACTCGGTGAATAATCCAGGTTAAAGGCAATGCTGTTCACTTAAGGCGAGTCTCACGATCTTGATGTCAAAGGCGTCGCCTGACCCCTCACCCCGGCCCCTCTCCCCGCTTGCGGGGAGAGGGGCCGGAGTGAGGGGATCTGCTTCAAGCGCACGCGTTATTCTCGAACGGGCCTTAAGTGAACAGTATTGAGGCTAAAGGGCGCCGCTACCCCGATCACCAATAGAGGTGAATGCCAAACTGCATGGTTCGCATAATGGTTCCAGCGGCAATACTGGTGATGACGCCGGAATTGTTGTTCCTGCCGCAATCCACGCAACCGTTGGGTAGACCCAGGTTGGCAACATTGAAGGCGTTAAAGATGTCGGCCTCAAATTGCCCCTTAAGCTTCTCGGTGATTTGAACCTGCTTGTACAGGGACATGTCGGAATTGAACAGATGTGGCCCGATCATCGAGTCGAAGGCCATGTTGCCGAGAACCCCAGGATTGGGGGCGCCCCAGGGTCCAGCCGTCGTGCCGGGGGCCAGAGCGGTTGGGACGGTGACAAACCATTGGTTCTGCGTCCGGTTAGCCAGAGTAACATTACCCACGCGGTTGGGATTGCAGATACCCACGTCCTGCGTCGCTCCACAGTTTTGGAATGATGGGGTGAACGGCATCCCGCTCTCCAAGGTGGTGACACCGTTCCACTGCCAGCCGCCGATCACATAGTTTTCCCACTTCGAGACATTACTGCCGAAACGCTCCCCTTTGCCGAACGGCAGGTTGTAGATATGCTGCACAATGAGGGCGTTGGTGCGGTTGAAGTCGGTCGGCCCATAAACCAGGGACGGGTTGTAAATGTAATAGGAATTGTTAAAGTTGAAGTCTCTGGACCATGTGTAAGACGCATTGATCATGTAGTTCTTGGTGAAACGCTTGTTGAAGACGGCTTGCAAGGATTCGTAGTTATTGGACACATCGTTGCCGTACCATCCCACACCCTGACTCCATCCGTACTTTTGGAAGAATGGCTCGCGCTGGTTGGTGGAGAGCGTTCCGAAGCCCACGATGGTGGGGGTGTTGATGTTGTAGCAGGGGCCATCCCCGATGAAAACGTGAGTCCCCTTGTTGCCAACCCAGGCCACTGAAAAGTTCGTATTAGGATTGATTTCCCGTTGCAGCGTTACGTTCCAGGCGTCAACCGTGGGCAATCGCATCTGCAGTGGCAGCACGCGGGGGTTGACGCCAACGGGGTAGATGTGACGTCCTCCGGGTCCTAGGGGTGACGCATCCAGGGCCGTGGTTGGATTGAACGGAGTCGGACCCTGGTTGAGGCTGAACACATCCTGATAATTGTTGGCGGGAGTAAGCTGCTGCCGTCCCAGCACTGGCAGGTTCTGAGTCACCGTATGACCGAACGTCGAGCCGAACACGCCGGAATCGAAGAACCGGCCATAGCCCATGCGCAGCACAGTCTTATCGTTAATCTGGTAGGCCAAGCCGGCACGAGGGCCAAAATTGGTGAAGGAATTCTGAATGGGACCGCCTAATCCTACCCCCTGCTCACCGGCAACGTAGGTTTCGCCGTTGGCCAGATTAACCCAGCCGCCGTTCCCCGCCGCATTCACGTATTGGGGATTGTAGATTTCCCAACGCAATCCATAGTTAAAGGAGAGTTTCGGGGTGACGCGCCAAGTATCCTGGCCGAAGAAGAATTCGCGATTCTCGCGTTCCGCGGCGTTGGTCACATTGCTCACGTAGCGATTGAAGGAAGTCGTGCCGCCCAATAAGAAGTCGGCAAGTCCCAAACCACCGGTGACCGAACCATTGAGGGCGCCCTCGGTGAATGCCGGGCAAAAGCTCAGTTCACCCGCGCGGTGAGAGTCGCTCGGCACGCGCAGATTCATCAGGTGGCGAAGATCGGTTCCAAACTCAACGGTATGATTGCCTTTGATGTAGCTCCAATTGTCGACAAACTGAAACTGTTGCTCCTGCTCGTTCAGCGGGCAGTTGCATTGATTGATACCGAGGGCGTAACCCAAGTTAAACCCACCGGCTCCGCCGACGAAGAACGCTGGCATGTCATTGGTAATGGGACTGATGTTCAGACCTGGAATGCCCGCATCCGTGGCTGGAGTTGTTCCAAGTCCGTTCGGATTCACAAACACGCGGTAGCGGAAGAAGGCAAAGCGGAAGTCGGTGAGCAGGTTGGGACTTACGGTGTAATCAAATCCAGCGGCGAGGCTTTGGTCTCGATTGTCGGAAATTCCGGCGAAATGGATATTGTCGAAGTTCGGGCCACCCGCCTCCAACCCAAAAGCGCCAGGCGCCTGCTGGTGATACTGCTGGAAGCTGTAGCGGCCAAATATGTGCAACTTTTCAGTCTGATATTGGTCTACCTTAACGTCAAAATTATTGATGTCAAAAACCTGCGTACCCAGGGAAGAAAAATTAGGCTGACCGCCAGTTGCGCCAGGAATGTTGGGTAACGGAACGAAGTGGGAGAGCAAATACTGAGACTGAGAAGAAATCATCGTTGTAGGGATCACATTGCCCGGGAATTGCTGCCGGGAACAGTTGCCGGCGCTGCCGCAGGGTATAACGCTCCCGTTGGCGCCAAAGGGATTGAAAATTGGGACACCCAAGGCGCTCAGATCACCACTGCGCATTGCAGCGGTGGGGACAAAAGTGAGCACCGATCCGCCATTGCTCTCCCGCGCTCCCTGGTAATCGCCGAAGATAAAGGTCTTATCCTTCCGGATAGGCCCGCCGAGCGATCCGCCGAACTGGTTGTACAAGGTCGCAGGAAGTGCCGTGCCGGTCACTGCATTGACCGTTGACTCTGAAAATGGGTTGCGCGATTCCCCAAAGGCGGTCTGGCGGTATTCGAAGGCGCTCCCGTGGATCTGATTCGTTCCGGATTTGGTTGTCGCGGTTACCACCCCAGCGTCGGCTTCCCCGTACTCCGCGCTATAGTCCGAAGTAATGACTTTGGCATCCTGCAAAGAATCTATGTTAGGGTTCACCGCCATGATTCCCAGGATTTCATCGTGATTATCCGTGCCGTCCAGAAGCCAGGAAGTTCCCGCGAAATGCTGCCCGTTCACCATCATCTGAACCGAGCCTTGAGGGTTCTCGCTTGAGGCATGCTGCCAGCCCAATTCCTGGGCGCCGGGAGTCATCAACTCAAAATACGCGAAATTCCGGTTCAGGACCGGCAGGCTGGAGAGCGTCTGCGAGGTATAGAGCGTATGCAAGTCCGTATTCTGGGTTTGCAGGTTGGGTGGCGCCGCCGTTACTTGCACCTGTTGCGTCACCTGGCCCAATTGCAATTGGGCATTCACCTGGACCGAAGAGTCCGGGTTCACGATGACGTTTTGCTGAAGGAACACCTGGAAACCTTGCGCCACCACTTTCACCGTGTACGTTCCGGCCGCCAAGTGAAGCTGTGTATAGTTCCCGGACTGATTGGTCGTGGTGGTGGTACTCACACTGGTCCCAACGTTAGTAATCGTCACCTTGGCTCCAGGAATCGCCGCTCCCGAGCTGTCCGTCACCGTGCCGATGATGTTCCCATACACAATCTGGCTGTAGGCTCTCTTCAGCGGATATGCCAAGCCCCAAATCACGAACAATGCGAGCAACACCTTTTTCCACGCCATCTTTTTGCTCCTTTCGCTACTCGTGAGCCGTCTCATCCTAAACCTGAAAGCAAGAAATTGAGAGCTCCCCCTAAGTGCATCCTTTCAATTATGGGAGCGATTAGAATGTGTTACAAGTGCACGTTAAATGCCATACGTTGAATAGAACTTTACTATTTTTATACCTATTTATGAATAACTTGCAGGGGTTGATTGGGATGTCTCTGATCGCGTTTTACCAGTAATACAAATAATGGAATCTTTTGACTACATAATTTTGAAATTGGTAGGTCATCGCCCACACTGTTCAGTCAGGGTGGCCCTCATGGTTTTTTTTGCCAGCGCCGCTACAGCAAACTGAGTCACACCCAACCGAAAGAGTCCTTGACAATGATGTACTTATGGAGTAATATAGTTGTAGTACATGTCACTTGAAAGGTTTCTCATGACCGGTGAATCTATGTTATTGAAAAGAAGGACCAATTTGCGGCTCCAGGAACAAAGCCATTATGAGAGCGTGAAAAACCCAGTAAAAATGCAGGTGCGAGCCAAATGAGCGAAAAAACAATCTTTTTTTGCCTGTTGAAAAGTCTGTAACACAATGAAAACATGGATAAATCTAATGATACAAAGCCATTCAAAGCCACTATCAAAGCCATTGAAAATGCTGCTAACACATAGATGTTGCTAGAGTTACATCGATTTCTGGAACAAAGCCAAGCAATCTACTTGGAATCAGCAAGTTACAAACTTTGCGCGGAAAATTAGGAACAAAGCCACGGTAAAAACCGGCTAACCCATAGATGATGCATGAGTTACATCGATTTTCAGAACAAACCCAATCAATTAACTTAGAATCAACAAGTTACAAGGTTTGCGCGGAAAGTCAGTGCAAAAACTGGCTTTGTTCCCACTTTCGGGCATTTCCACTGACCTGGGCATGGCGGGCCGACAGTGAGCAGCCCAGAACGCAAGCCCGAAGACGGGGTAACACACCCTATCAGTTCCGCCGTCCATGACGCTGGTTTTGTTGTAACCCCGCAGAGGGGGGCCAGATTTCCGCTCCCCGCAAGCGCGGCGAAACCGCGACGCGATAGCGATGGATGAGGGACTCGAAGTCGGCGATGTGCTGTTATTCTCGAACGGACAAGAGCATAGGGGGATCATCTGCGCGGCATAGGAGGCCATCCGCCGGTAATGGTAACGCTTCCCGGAACTACGGTGCGGGATTGGCGCGGGGTGTCGCGTTGGTCATAAGCCGTTGAAAATAATCGTAAAACTGATTGGCGTGCAAGCTCAGATTCACAGTCACAAGCTGCTTGTCCAAGGCAGGCTTATCCGTCCTGTCCCAGGTTAGTGTATTCCCATATCCGGCCCCCTTGTCGAGGTCGACGTCCATATAGACCTTTTCGTCTTGGGTGATCAGCGACGGTTTGAGCCAGGTGGCCACGGCCAGTTCATCCCACATATAGTTGAAGTCGTCCCGTATGGTGTCATATTTGGCAAGATACTGAGCCACAGGCACTTGGCTTTGGCCGATCCGCCGTAGCAGCTCGTGGCTGAAATGAGTTTTGATGGAGATATCGACGGGCGTACAGGTAATCTTCGCCCAATGAGCCGTGAGCATAATGTGGGAGGCTTCCGGATCAAACCACAGGTTGAATTCGTGCCGCGGGTTGGTGGCAAACTCCGGGTCGTTGGTCTGAGGGTTCAGGCTCCCGCCCATGAAAACCAGTTCCTGGGCAAGGTCAGCAAACTGAGGATCAAGCCGAATCGCCAAGGCAATATTGGTCATGGGACCGAGGGCGATAATTGTGACCTGGCGGGGATACTTGTGGACCATGCGGATCATGAAATGCGCTGCGTCTTCACTGGATGGCTTCAGCGTGGGTGCGCCTTCGCGCATAGGGGGAATGACATTGGCGGGATGATGCCATTGCGGGGTCCACGCACCCATATAACTGA
The DNA here is from genome assembly GCA_937900045.1 of uncultured Acidobacteriota bacterium. Lineage (GTDB taxonomy): Bacteria > Acidobacteriota > Terriglobia > UBA7540 > UBA7540 > CALCEB01. Next base: position 711 of record CALCEB010000066.1, on the reverse strand, counting down.
TTGAACCGTAAGTCTTTTCCCACAATAATGTCTGAGGCCGGGTTCGGACCAGGGGAAACTCGGCGCCCGCAACCACCGGAATATCCCTCCGGCCGATAATCTCCAGAAGCCGCAAGGTGTGAGCTAATTCTTCATCCAGCCATTGGTCTCCGGTCACGACCGTGATTCCCAGTGGATCAACATCGGGTGACTGCAACGCTATCAGAATCGATTGCATGTCACTTCCGCCAGGGCCGGCGCAGTCCTGATCGATTATCACTTTCCGCCTTCCCTGGCCAGACACGGGGGTGCAGAAGAGTCCAAAAAACATAGCAATCAATAGAATCCAGCCTTTTTTACTAGTTTCACGGTCCACCTGAAACTCCTATCCTGGCTTGCCCGGAACCAAAACGTCGGTAGTGGGTCAGTTTGAAATATGAAAAGATGGAATGGCACTCAAAGTGCCGTGGTTTGTATACAAACAAGACAACATATACGTGTTTTGTCTAGACTGGCGGGCACAGATATGCTAGATTAAAAGACGCCCACGAAAGGCGTGCTGCAATAGGGACTCCTTGTTACCGGCAGGGACTCCCCCTCGCTACTATTTGGAGCGCAATCCTAAACTTAGCATGGAGTGTGCCCAATGTCTATGGATATATATGGCGCTCGAGAAGGTGGAGCGCGACTTCCGCACCCTGAAGACGGGGTTGCTGGAAGTACGGCCGGTGT
>CALCEB010000065.1 GCA_937900045.1 uncultured Acidobacteriota bacterium | reverse complement strand
CGCCGTTTCTTCGTAGAAGTTGGCGAGTTGCTTGGAGGCCGTCAGTTGGCCCGCGTCATAGTCCGGCAAACCATACTCGCGCATCAGCCTTTCTTTGCGCGCTTGAGGAAATTCCGGCAACCCGGCCCGGATTTCCTCTTTCCAATCCTCTGTGATGACGAGCGGCAGCAGATCGGGCTCCGGGAAGTAGCGGTAATCGTGGGCGAACTCTTTGGACCTCATGCCGTAGGTGCGCTGCTCTTTGCTGTCCCACAGGCGGGTCTCCTGCACGATCGCGCCACCGTCTTCGATGACCTGGATTTGTCTTTCCAGTTCGTAGCCCAGCGCTTTCTGCAAAAACCTGAATGAGTTCAGATTCTTGATCTCGGTTTTGGTCCCGAAATCGCTGGCTCCGGCCGCCCGCACGCTGGCGTTCGCGTCGCAGCGCAGGCTGCCCTCTTCCATGTTGCAATCGGAGACTTCAAGGTAGAGCATCAAGGTCTTGAGGCGCGTCAGGTAGTCATAGGCTTCTTCAGGCGAGCGCAAATCCGGCTCGCTGACGATCTCAATCAACGGGACACCGGAGCGGTTTAGATCGATATAGGAATTGCTGGCGGAATCTGGAAACCCTTCGTGCAGAGATTTCCCCGCGTCCTCTTCCAGGTGAACCCGGGTAATTCCGATCCGTTTCCGTTGGCCATTCAACTCAATTTCAATCCAACCGAATTCGGCCAGCGGCTCGTCATACTGCGAGATTTGGTAACCCTTCGGCAAATCGGGATAGAAGTAATTTTTGCGGGCGAAGCGCGAGCGGGAATTGAGGGTACAGTTAAGCGCCGTTGCCGCTTTCATGGCCATGGTGACGGCTTCGCGGTTCAGCACCGGCAACGCCCCGGGCAAGCCCAAACAGACCGGGCAGACATTGGAGTTGGGCGGCGCGCCAAAGCGCGTGGAACAGCCGCAGAAAATTTTGGATTGGGTCAGAAGCTGGACGTGAACTTCCAGTCCAATCACGGTTTCATACTTGGCGCGAACTTCATCGGCAACGAGCACGGGATATTCTCTCTTCTTTTTTCACTTCGAAGGCGCGCGACAACTCAATCAAGGTGGACTCGCGCGCGCAGGTCATTATAACCAATTTCAAAGGACCCGGTTCCCGCGCAGTCATCCTGAACGAAGCGCGGATCTTTTGGGCGGAGATTCTTGGCAAGAGAGACGGAAGAAAATGGCTCTTTGGCACACAGCAAATTGCGCCACTGCCATTCTCCTCTTTCTCTCGTCCCTTGTCACTGGCCACTTTCTTCTTCGCCTACTCCCTTCCGGTCAACCGCCGGTAAACGTAACGCACCTCGCTCTGAACCTCGCGCAGGCGCTGCCAAAGCGGAGTCTGCGGTGGGAGCAGCTCCCAGCGCCGCAGCAAATCTTCCACCTGCTCGACGTGCCCCTCGTGCTCGGGCAAGCCTGCTGCGGCTTTCCCGGTCACCAGGCGGACGGCATGGTCGAACGACCGCAGAAAGCGCGCGCCTTCGGTCAGCGCCCCAGCATCCTCCTGGCGCATCAATCCGGCTTTTTGCAGGATGGCGATTTGTTCCGGCATGTTGGCGCCTGCGGGCGCGGCCACCCGATGGCGCAGGCGGAGGTAGGAGACCGTGAATTCAACGTCATAGTACCCTCCGGGCGCGGTTTTGGGATTGGACGGTGCGACCGTAATTTCCCTTTCCAACCGCCGCCGCATCTGCTGGATTTCGCCTTCTAACTCCTCCTGTTTTCCAAACCGGTCCAGGACGGCAGCCGAGAGCTTCGAGCAGATATCAAGTCCCCGTGAAACGTTACCCGCCACCGGAGCGGCCTTCACATAAGTCATTCCTTCCCACGTTTGAGCGTCTTCCCGGATATATCGCAACAGCACCTGCTCCGTCACCAGCAGATCGCCCTCCTGTCCTTGGGGCCGCAACCGGCAATCCACTGCGAAAACGCGGCCATCGCGCGTATAGCTGGAAAGCACTTCGATGGTCTTTTCCGCCAGGCGCGTCCAGAAGGCCATCTCTTCAGGGGTGGCATTCCCGTCAAAAAGGAACACCAGGTCGGCGTCCGAAGCCAGATCAAATTCACTGACGCCAAGCCGGCCCAGGGCGAGCACCACCACGGGCAATTCATCCGGCAGCGGGTTACCGGGAAGTGAAAGCGGGTGATGCTTCAGGGTGTCGCACCCGGCAACCCAGAGGGCGCTCGAAACGGAGCGCGACGCCAGCGCCGACCAACGGCCCAGCGAGGTGAAGACCGAAGGCATGGCCGCCAAGTCTCGGGCGCTGAGAGCGAGCGATTGGGCCCGGAAATGCTTGCGCAGAACCGCCATTTGCTGGCGCGCATCCCATCCCGATTCCCTCACCCACGGGAATGGCTCGCAAGCCGGCGCCAGAGAATTTACTTCTCCCCCGTTTTGGGCGCTCAGAGGGATCGCCATCTGCCCGGCCGGCGTCTCGAGCTCCTCCTGTTTCTCCCCGCCAATTGCCGCCAAGTCTTCAGGATGATGGACCAGAAGCTCCGCCAAATACTCACTGGACCGGAGTATCATCAGCGCCTGTTCGAGCTTTCCCGGATTCTCACGAACGATGGCGAAGTGGTCCGCAGAGCTGAACAGGCTGCCCAGCAGGGCCGCAGCATTGGAGCGGGCTGCATCCGGCAGGCTGAATTTCCGCACCACGGCAGCGAGGCCGGGGGCGCGGGCGTCCAGGAAATTCAAGACCGTTGCAAAACTGGCATTACCCGGATCCTCCAGCACGGCGGGTTGAGGGCGAAGCTCGTAAGCCCCTAAGCCGGACGCCGCCGCGCGGGGATGGATGACCTTCTCATAGATGCTGTCCACTCTCTGGAATACTTCCCGCACGCGATGCTGCAGGGTTGCCCCCAGACAGTCACGGCCGCCGGGCGCGGATTTCGGGCCATCCAGCCCCAACCGCCGGGCGAGCCGGTCCAGCGCCGCGTCATCGGCTGGGAGGCGGTGGCTCTGCTGGCCGCTATCGAGCTGAATACCGTGTTCAAGACGCCGCAGGAATTCATAGGAAGTATTCAACGCCGCGTAATCCTGATCCGTGATGCAACCTTTGTCGTTCAGCTTGCGCAGAGCCAGCAGCGTGCCGCCGGAGCGGACCCAATGGTCGCGCTCGCCGTGCAGCCGTTGCAGACACTGGGTGAGGAACTCAATATCGCGGATGCCGCCCCGGTGCCGCTTCACGTCCACCGTCTCGGCGCGGCTCTCGCGCAGTTTTTTGGAAATCCTTTCGCGGGCCAGCAGAACGCTTTCAATGGCGCTGAAGTCGGCCGGCGAGCCATAGACATAAGGCTCCATTCCGCGCAGAAATTCCCGCGTCAACTTCTCATCTCCGGCGGAATGGCGGGCTTTAATCAGCATCTGCAATTCCCAATCGCGGGCGCGATGCTCGTAATATTCGAGCGCCGAGCGCAGAGAAATGGTGAGGTCGCCCTGCTCCCCCTCCGGGCGCAGGCGCAGATCGACGCGAAAGACTTGGCCGTGCGGGGTGTTCTGGGTAATGGTGCGGGTGATGGCGTTGGCCAGGCGAACGAAATGCTCCTTGTTGGAAACAGCGGTATCCCGATCGCTGCCGCCGGAGGTTTCGCCGTCGTGGGAGTAAAGGAAGAGCAGATCAATATCCGAGCTATAGTTCAGCTCGTTGCCGCCCAGCTTGCCCAATGAGACCACGCTGAAGCCGGCTTGGGCGATGCGCCCTTGCGCATCCCGGTACTGCGGATGGCCATAGCGCTTGGCAAGCTCCTGGTCGCAATAGGCCAGGGCGTTCGCCAGGACTACATCCGCCAGAGCCGAGAGCTCCAGTGTGGTCTCCGCCAAGGTGTCCATGCGCAAGACGTCTTTCAACACGATGCGCAGATAGTTTCGCCGCTTGAATCGAGCTAGTTGCTCGGAAAGCCACGGATCCGGGTTGGTGGTGGCAAACCGCGCATAGTCCTGCATCAGCTCGTCGCGCGATTTGAGCTTGGTGAAGTTTCTATCGCGGGCGAATTGCAAGGGAAGTGCCGGCTCGACAAGGAAGGTCTCCGCAAGCGAGGCGCTGTAACCGAAGATTGCAACCAGATAAGTGAGGGCGGTTGGAACCCGCCCTAAGTCGGCGAGAATTTCGGGTGGAGCTTTCTCTGCGTACCGGTCCAGCAGGTTCAAGGCTCCGTCCGGGTCGGGCGATTGTGAGAGCAACGAAGCCAGCGGCGCCAGCAGGCTCGCCGGCAACAGGAGGCTGAGCCGGGACAAGTTGCTTTCCGCCCTTGCCGCGTCCGAAAAAGAGACGGTGGAGAAGTCAGGCCGCATTCTTTCGATTATACCTTCAGACATTTTACGCCCGTGTTAAAGCTGCTTACGGACAGAAGTGCAAACCGGTTCGATGATTCCGCAACGGCGAAGAGGCGCGTTTTGTGCCTGCCCGCAGGCGACCGCAAGGGCCTCCCTTGCGTGGTTGGACGGCGCAACGGTTTGCGGCAAAACAAAGCTAAATTTGTGTCTGAAATTCTTATCAAAGCTCATAACTTGTTGATTCTAAATAAATTGATTAACTCTTCCCGAAAAATCTCAGCATCCTATGCATAACACAAGGGTTAGTCGGTTCTTCAATGGCTTGGATTTTAGCTTTGTTCCGGTTTGTTCCTCGAGTCGTCCTTTGTTTTCAATAGGATTTAGGTTTGTTCCCTTAAACAATCTTGATGATTATCAAGTTAGCTCACGCACTGGCCTTGTGGTACGTCTGAGCAGTCTGCTTCGGACCCTAAAGTCGCTTGGGCTGGGAGAGTTCGCCACGAAGAGGTGCATGAAAGCCCTCTCTAACACGACTAAACTGCGGAAAGCCACCCGTTTCCCTCAAAGAACAGAGGTGGTTAGGGTTTGCGTGAGCTAACTTGATAATCATCACAATCTTTTTAGTGTGAGCACATTTCTATCCCCCAACTCTTCATGCTGCCCATAACTTGTTGATTCCAAGTGAGTTTTATTGAGTTTGGTGGATAAATCGATATAATTTATGCATAATACGAAGGCTTAGCTGCAAACTGCGACGAACGCCTTCCCTTGTCGTGGGCCCCTAGTTTTTGACCCACTGCGATACAACCCTTCTCTGATTTCGCCCCTAGAGGCAATGCTGTTCACTTAAGCTAATCTATGCGGTATGCTTCTCTCATCCCCTTGAGAGGAGGACCGCAGATGGCACGGACG
>CALCEB010000064.1 GCA_937900045.1 uncultured Acidobacteriota bacterium | reverse complement strand
GAGATTTCTGCCTGTCTCGTGGGCTCGGAGATGTGTATAAGAGACAGCCCCACGATTGCCAGTACCCCCGGCACGGCGCCCGCCCAGCCGGTGGCGCCCAGCGGGCTCGAAGGGACGTGGCTCAACACCGGCGACAACGGCAGGAACGGACTCCACAAGCTCGAGATCCGCCAGGCCGGAAGCGCGCTCCAGGTGCACGCCTGGGGGACCTGCCTCCCGAAGGGCTGCGACTGGGGAATGCAAGAGGCTCCTTTGAGCGGGAGCGCAGCGACCGTCACCTGGAGCCTAGCCCACGGCCAAAGGCAAGCCGCCGTCACCGTCGGACCCGTCGAGTCCGGGCAGCTCAAGGTCGCCATTCATAACACCTTCACCGACGGGCGCACAAACCAATTCAGCTTCTCGTTCGTCAAAGCTCAGTAGAGTAGGAGTCTTTCAGATTGTGATACTGTTTTGTGCATGTCACACGTCCGGCGATTAAGGCTTGGCGACCGGATTTTGTTCGTAAAGGCGAATCTTTGCCAGGCGATTCCACCCTTCGCGGCGGCCGCGCCTGGACGCAGGGAAAAGCCCACGACGAGAAAAACGCTCGTCGTGGCTACCAGCCAGCACCGGGTATCAGTGTTGATGGCGGTGAAGATGGGGATGAGAGTGAATTTGGCCCGATGCGTGGAGGTGCCGGTGGGAATGAAGCAGATGGGTGCGTTCGAGCATCGGCGTGTCTGCAAGAATTTCGGAGGGCGTGCCCTCCGCAGCCACACGGCCGCCCTCGAGGACATAACAGCGGTCTGCGATATCCTCGACAATGTCCATATCGTGGGTCGTAGTCACGACGGTCTTCGTGCCGCCTTTCCAGCCCACCAGAAAGTCAATCATGTGGCTCTCGCTCCTTGGGTCAAGGGATGCCGTGGGCTCGTCCACCAACAAAACTTCAGGATCGAGAACCAGAACTGAGGCAAGCGCCACGCGCTTCTTCTCCCCATTCGAGAGTTGGTGAGGCGAGCGGTCTTTGAGGTGCGCGATTTCCATCATTTCCATTGCCTCCGCCACGCGCCGCAGGGTTTCGCCGCGCGGCCAGCGAAGCTGGAGAGGGCCGAAGGCGATTTCGTCAAAGACGGAAGGAGAGAAGAGTTGAACGTCAGGGTTTTGAAATACCAGGCCGACCCGCCGGCGAAAATCAAACCCGAACCCGTCATCCTCGAATCGTTGCTCAGTAAGCGGCTGACCACGGAAAAGGACGGTGCCTTTCTGGGGATGATAAAGGCCGTCAAGGATGCGCAGAAGGGTAGACTTGCCGGAGCCGTTTGCTCCCAACAGGGCGTACCGCTCCCCGGGCTTGATGACCATACTCAGCCCGTCGAGCGCCGTCACCGGGTGGTACCGGTAGGTGACGTTCCGGAGGTCGAAAACTGGAACGGGCGTTTCCGGATCCGTTTTGAGCAAGGTCATCGTCCAAACCAGAAGGCGGCGAGGGCCAGCGCGAAAAAAGCAGCCAGCATAATCCAATCCAACCGCCGGGCCTGAAAATCCTCAAGAAGGTAGACATCGCCCCGGAATCCACGCGACTGCATGGCCATGTACACGCCGGAGCTGAGCTGGAAGCTCTTGGACATCAGGACGCCTATGCTGGCAGCGGCCACCCGGCGGCGGTCCGGGCCCTCCAACTCACCCACCGTTCTGCTCCGGCGCGATTCAAACATATCGTGAGCGGTTTGAAGCAGCAGGAAGATATAGCGGCAGGTCATTCCCAGGATCACTACCACAACGGCCGGCAGTCGAAGCACGCGAAGCGCCTTCAGGACATGGTTCCAGGGGGTGCAAAGAACCAGCAGCACCGTCAAAGTGGCCGCTGCCTCAACGCGCAGGACTAGAAATGCGGCGGCGCTTAAACCTTGGGCGGTGAGCGGCCATCCAATCAGCGGGAGGCGAGCCAGCGTTTGGCCAGGGGTTACAAAAGGCGCGGGCAAAGCGATGACCCCGGTGAACAAGAGAGCCGCGATCCAAACTCTCTTCGCCAGCAGTTGAAGAGACACCTGAGACAAGACGGCCATCACCACCGCGACAGCGAAGAGCGCAAGAACAATCCAAAGCTTGTGGGCCGTGGCCACGGCGACGACCAGAGCCAGGATGCCGAGGGCTTTTACGCGCGGATCAACCCTCTGAAGCAATCCATCCGCCCTTGCCAGTTCTTCGGCATCGAAAGCGTGTTCCATCGCGTCAAGAAAACTCGCAATGGTACGCTCTACAGAGCTCCTCGGGCGCTTGCGGCGCGGTGTTGAGGACATTCCTTAGACCTCTTTCCGGCAAGCCTTCATCCTGGGGTCTCTCTCCCTCGGTTGCCGGCGGCGAGCCAACCGATCATCAGCGACAGCAGAATGATGATGCCGGCGCCAAACATGGCGGAAAGCAGATAGCCAAACGCCGGCCGCCGTACAAATGGAGGGGCGTACTGCGGAAATGGCGCCGTCCACAGGGATGAGAGGCGTCCTAATCCTCGGGGCGCGCGGGCAGGTGGCGCAACATTTGCGGATTCAACCGCAATCCTCTGGCGCATCTCTGGATTGGAGAAATCCCTGGCGCTCCATTCGCCCCAGGCCGTCCCGGCGGCCAGGATACCCAGAGGAGTCATGACGAGGAGTAAAGCCGTCAGCAACCAAAGCGGTTGCGCGGCCTTCCAGCCGCCCCGCGCTAACGCTGACTGGGAGTCTTCTGCGCCGGACAGAACGCCAGGCGCCGTGCGCTCCAACAGGGTAGGATTGGCCCGCTGCAAATAAGCAACGACTCCACCGGATACGGCCAATTCGGCGAACCCGGCGAAAGTCAAGTGCCCGATCATCATGGCCGGGACGGCGATGTTCAGAGGGTAAGGTGCGTAGAGTGGCGCTCCGGCGGCATTTTTGAAAAAAAGAGGTTGGATGCCAAGCTCCACGGCTGCACACAATGCGGAAGCGTTGATCGCGAGATACCCAGCCACCGCCGCTGCCAGCACCCGGCGTGATGACGTCAAAGCCTGACGGCCGGCGATGGCGCGATAGACAAGGTAGGCCACCAGAGAACCGGCAATCGCCATGTTGAAGGAGTTAGCGCCAAAAGTAGTGATGCCGCCATCGCCAAAAAACACCGCTTGGATGAGAATGGCGGCGGAAATGGCGAGGATCGACGCCGAAGGTCCGAGGACAATCGTTGCAATCCCAACCCCCACGGCGTGGCCCGTGGTGCCGCCCGGCAAGGGCACATTAAACATCATAATGACGAAAGAGAGGGCTGAGAAAACGGATAGAAGTGGAACCAGGCGGGTGTTAAAAAGCCTCTTGACTCGCCGCAATGACACATACCAGGCGGGCGTCGAAGCGCCGTAAAGCGCGATGCAGGTTAAGGGACTCAGATAGCCGTCCGGTATATGCATACTTGCTTCCAGCCACTCACAAACCGGCCGCGTTCTATAGACTCACTGGACCAGCTTGGGAATCGAAACTTCACCGGGTGGTCCACCGTCTGCGGCTTCGGAGATCTGGCGGCCTCTCCGAAAAAAGGTTCTCTTAACTGGTAACACAAATTATGATTCCGTGCTACTGCTAACCTCGATGTGACAGGCCCGGAAGACTCTTTCGGCAACCGGCGGCCAGCCCCAATCGAGCTGTTTTTCCACAAGGAGGCTAATCATGGGAGATCTCGTTCGAACCGGCCTTTCCCTGGAACGGGAGCTTTTGGCGCGATTCGACAAGGCACTGAAGAGGAAGGGCTATCAGAATCGCTCTGAAGCCATCCGCGATTTGATTCGGGAGCGCCTGGTCGAAGAAGAAGCTGATGAGAATAAAACCGTCGTCGGCACTTTAACCATGGTCTATGACCATCACCGTCCCAACCTTTCTGAAAAGCTGGTTGAGGCGCAGCACCACGCCGCTCAGAAAGTCCTGGCGGCGACTCACGTCCATTTGGATCATCACAACTGTCTGGAAGTTATCATTATGAAGGGCCGAAGTGGAGAGTTGAGACACCTGAGCGACCAGATCTTGAGCCTGCGAGGGGTCAAACACGGACGCCTGGTGATGACCACAACCGGCAAACACTTGAAGTGAGGCCGGCCGCGGCAGAGAGGGGCTTGTGGAAGACGGCGGCAACCTTGACCCATCCCGGAAGGTATTGGGTCTCGAACCGATGGAGCCAGCGGCCAGCGTGGATTGAACGTTACGGTTGCGGACGGATGTGAATGGAGCCGGTGTAAGAAGTCAACTCCAGGGTCGCCTCGCCCTGGTTGTGGGTTCCGAACAGGCCGTTGCCGTAGCGGGGAGAGAAAGCTTCATGCTGCTTCGGCGTGAGCCGCAATTCGTTGTCCAGCTTGCCGTGCACAGAACGCGCGTTCAGCTCAAAAGAAGAGGAGCGGGGACAATCAATGTTAATGTCTCCACTGTAGGAGGAAAGCACGTATTCGCCGGCGGGAGCAAGATTGCCCTCGTAATAGATTTGCCCGGAAGTTGTGTTGGCGCGAATGCGGGAGCTGAGCGGAGAAATGAAATGCATATCGCCCGTCACGGTTGAAGCTTCAATGTATCCGGCGGGCCGGATCATTTCGAGGGCGCCGCCCAATGACCGCAAAGTTAACGGGCCTGTGATGTCCACGGCAGAAATCGATCCGCCCACGGATTCAATCCAAGTGTCCCCCTTCAATCCCTCGACGCGCACGCTGCCTTGGGGATTGCGGATTTCAAGGCTGGAACTGCGGGGGACTTCCAGCACGTAGTCAACCGCTTCATTGCCATCCCGCGCCTTGGAGTTGAGCAAGTGAGTCTCAAAGTGCAGTTTCTGGGCCCTTCCTTTATTAGGAATGCCCTCCGTATCCACTTCAACGCCAGGAGTGAAAGTTACCACGTAAACGGCGTGAACCTCCGGCTTGTTCCAGCCCTTCACGGAAACCGAACCAATGAAATTGGTCAAGCTGATGCGGGGATTCTTGGTGGTCTGGAAAGTCTTTTCCTGCTGCGCGCCTGCCGCAATCAGGACGCTGGCCGTGGCCAACATTGCCACAGAGAAACCCATTATCGTCTTGGTCTGGTGTACTCGCCCTATCATGATTTTTCCTGACGGAGTCAGAACCTTTCGGCGCCACCTAGGGCGCATTAGTTTCCAGGGCGGATTGTAGCACTTCCGCCTTCTGGGCGTATGCCGAAGCGAGATATTGAATGGTCAGCGGATTCGAAGGCTGGCGGTGCGCGTTCCTCCGGCATTCAACGATCTCACTATCCAAGGAGGCTAGACTCTTCATGTAGGCGTCCCGCAGGGAAGGGTTAAACAAGGCCACTTTGGATTTGAATCTCTGTTCCATCTGGTCAAACTGGGGATCCTGATCCATCGCCGTCAGCGATTCCTTTTGAATAGCCTGCCCCACCTGAGTCCCGGAGCTGGAGTTGATATAGCGCCTCGGTCCGCTCAAAAAAATGAAGCCGGCAAGGGCAATGGCCGCCATGCCCGCCACGGGAAGGGGTCTCCAAAGGGAAGCCTGCCCGCCAAACCACCGCTGCCAGAAGCCCTCGGGCTGCCGGATGATGCCTTCCGCAATCAGAGACGCGCGAAGGGAAGGCCACATCGTTTGCGGAGGCTCCACTTCAAACGCTTGTTGCAGCATCGGCTCGCCGCACGCCTGGCGAATCTTTTCAAGATCGGCCAGCAGGCTGCCACAATATGAACATTCGCGAGCGTGAAGAGTGATCTGAGGCCGGTTTTCACCCTCCAGGTAAGCTTCCAACTCCGTGTCAAAAGCAACGCACCCTTCTGTGAATCCAGTTCTTTCTTCTTGTTCCCCTGTCATGGCTCCTGCTCCTAACCTTCCTCACCTTTAGCCAACCTGGTTAACGGCTCACTTGCAACGCTTTGCCCCCGTTCAAGGCGCAGAATCTCCCGTAACTTCAGGCGCGCCTTGTGCAACTGCGACTTGGAATTGCCCACCGAGCAGTTCATAATCTGGGCAATCTCGTTGTGCTCGTACCCTTCCACATCGTGAAGAATGAAAATCGTTTTGTACCCGTGGGGGAGCTGTTCGATGGCGCTGGTAAGGGTGATCCGGTCAATGGAGCCCAGCAACCACCGGTCGTCATCCCCGTATTCGCGTTTGACCGGCTCATCCTGGGAATTGTCGGTCTCATCCAGCGAAACCTTTTGAATACCTTTCTTACGAAGATGCATCAATACTACATTTACCACCAGGCGGTGAAGCCATGTGGAAAACGCAGACTCGCCCCGGAAGGTACCGATCTTCCGGAACAACTGCATGAATGAGTCCTGAGCCAAGTCCTCCGCCTCGGCCATATCGCCCGTCATGCGAAGGCACAAAGAGAAAACCCGCCGCTTGTGCAACTGGAAAAGCGCGGCAAAAGCCTCTTCGTCGCCCTGCTGTGCCCGGGCGATGAGCTGGGACTCGGACGCGGCTTCAGAAACAGGGTTCTGCTGTACGCTCAACTATTAACCCGCGCCGTACCTCAACCCATCCTTGTTTTGTGATGCGGGTCCCTGGATGGGAGTTGTATCCAGACGCCACGGTAGCCCCGCTCAAATAGAGGGTCCTACCCAATCAACCAGCTCCCAGGTGGTTTCGCGCGTCTGGGATCGTTAATCTCGTGAGGATGGCGTCCCGGGAATTCGAACAACGCTCTTTCCCAGGCCGACATTCCCCGCCGTATCGTGCACCCGTAAAGATACCACATGCTCCCCCGGAATGAGCTTTGTCAATCTGACTGTAAACGCCTCATGCCGCGAATCGACAATGCCATCGTCGGAGGTCAGCACCATCCAGTCACGCCCATTCGTGGAGAACTCCGCGCTCTCCAGGGGAGCTGCCTCGCTTGACGCTTCAAAGTGGATCACAGCCCCCTGGGGCCCCACGTCCTGACCCACCGTGCGCACTAGGGGAGGGGTGTTATCCACCCAAAAAGTTCTGCTAAGCTCTTCATTATCAAGTGCTAGGCTGGGTGGATTGGCGAGCTTGTCGGAGGCCACCAAGCGCGCCTGGTACTCACCGTCCGGAAGCGAATCCACCGGCACTTGGTAGCTGGTCTCGCGGATATCTTTCTTCAACAGATGCCACTGCTGTTCGTCCGCCGCCTTCAAGAAAATCTCGTAGGTCAGGGGATCCCCATTGGGGTCTTCGGCTTGCCAAGTCAGGGTGATGGGCTGTTTTCCAGCCGGGGGATCTCCACCGCCGAAGGGTACTCCATAAGGTGAACCTGTAATGGTGGTGAATCCCCCAACCCCGACCGGGGTTGAGTTTCCTTCAGGGCCACTAGTCCCGAACGCCTTGCGGTCCCCTCCGGTGTTCACGTCAAAACGGGAGATGCGGGGCGGCAGGTTTTGATTCAAAAAGGAAATGGTCACCTCGTCCAGCCGTGGGGTTTCTCCACTGGCGCCGTGGAATACGGCCTTCCATTGAAGGTAGCGGGCCGCGACGGTGTTGATCGGGACGGCATTCTTGCCCGTGGCAGGACCGGACCATTTCGTCCAAGTATTATCGGGGTGGGGAGAGTTTCCGGAGCGGGTGTAGAACTCCAGACTGCACCCCGCCGGGACACGGCCTCGCCAAGCAAGTGTTCCCCATCGGGAAATGAATCGAGTGTCCCTGACGGGGGACTCATAGCTGCCCTCGGTCCCCATCGAAGTTCCCAGGGAAAAGAGCTTGGCGATATTACTGGTGGCAATGTAAAGATCTTGGCCATCCAGGAACAGGCTGGTGGGCAGCGACTCCCGAGTTTCCGCAAGCAGCGTCAGCCGTGGGCCATCTGGCGAGGAGCGAAGGTCAAAGATGTGGCCTCCGGAATCAGTTGAAAACAAAACATCCTGGCCGCGCAGCGCCAATCCGAAGATGCTCTCTTTATTGGACGACCAAAGTGTTTCGACAGACCGGTCCGGCTGGACTTCGATCAATTCGCCCCGGCCTTGACTGAGCTGGGAGTAAGGGTAGACGGGTCCTGCTGCGAAACTAGGGCGAAATGTGGGGGTGGTCCCCGCTTTCGGCTTCGGCGCGGCCAGTGCCGGCTTGGGAGAGTTGCCTACAGACGCCTCCACAGTGATGGTTGTAGTTCCGGTGGAAACAATCTGCCCTTGGCCAGGGGGGAAGTAGGCTCCAGGAGTCACCTTGCTGGTGGCGCTGCCCAGTGCGGCGGCGTAGATCCGGCCATCGGGCCCCACCGTCAGCGCGTGGATCTCTGGCAGGTCGGACTGATAGAGGACAAACGCTTTACCTTGAGGGTCGATCCGGTAAATCAGCCCGTTCGGTTCGCTCCCCGCTAACAGGTTGCCGCTGGAATCCCACGCCAGGCACATAATATGCGTCTGGTTGCTGTCAAAAAAGACTGTTCCATTGCCGTGCGAGTCGATCTTCAATATCTTTCCTTGGTCACCCGTGGCCGCGAAAAGGTTTCCCGCCGAATCGAAGGTTAGCGCCCAGACATACTTCGTCTTGGGATCATAAAAAACGGAGGATTTCCCGTCTGGCGTGACTCGGTAAATCTTTCCCTCCGGCGAGCTCCCCACATAAATGGCGCCATCCCGTCCCGCAGCCAGCGCCATGATCTCCGGTTCCGGCGCCTGGAAGAAGAGTTCTCCATGATGCTTCGAATCAACACGGTAAACCTTACCTTGGTGCCCGGTACCAATATAGATGGTGCCACCCGGCCCGGCGGCGATAGCGAGCGCCACGGTTTCATCCGGGCTGAAAATGGGCTGCGCCTCGGGGGCCAAGCTCAGTTCACCGAGCTTGCTGAGGGAAACACCCTGCATTTCGCCCGCCAGAAAACCGCTAAATGTGTCGGTCTGCCAGAACTCGGTCTGGCTGGCAAAAAGCCAGATGGGCAGCGCTAGAATACCTGCCGCCAACAGCAAAAGCTTGAGTTGTTTCATCGAAAACCTTTCTATGAAGCCCATGTCTTCCCGGTGGGTCATTCGGCCCCCTTTGCGGATCTAGGGCGCCGTGTTGACCACCTTCAAGAAAAGCGTCTTTTGCCCACTGATAGTGTAAGGTGTAGCCTCGGTCTGATAGTCCCCGATGACAGAGTCTCCGCTGAAAGTGATGCTGCTGGAGACGGCAGGATCAGCCAGAAATGTTTGCAACAGCGAAGGCGGCGGCGAGGGGAAGTCATTCCCACCCATCTTAAAGGAGCGATGCGGGGCCATGAGAAGCGCATAAAGCCGGTTGTTGCGCCGCGTACGATTCAGCTCCCGCACCAACTGGTGAAGATCGCTGGGCATGCGGCCCGCTCCGCCGAACCGCATTTGCACCATATTCAGCGCCGGTCCGCTTCCCACCATCAGGGTAAGGGCGGTGCCATCCACATTCACCGGAATGACCACCGGAATTTTCTGTACCAAGCGCAACCCGTCCGGCGTCCGCTCCACGGCCGTCACTTCGATATGATCGCCGGGATGAACTTCAGACTTACTGCTCCACACCTGCTCGATCTGGGCCAGGCGGCTTACATTGCGGGCGATGACGCGCAGATTGACGCCCTTCACGCTGACTCCCGGAAAATTGCTCTCCAGCAAATACCCAAGCGGAGTCGCCACCGCAGCCCCCACGCCATTGGCGCTGGCGATTTCAGAAGAGATCACATCCTCAAGCTGCACCGAATCCCCTGTTGAAAGGTCAATGCTTCCCTTCAGTTCAAGTGTCGAGGGTCCCACCATCCGCTCTGTCGCCGTCAGGGTGGAAACCACGCCCGCATCCACCAGCAGGGCTGAAAGCAAAGGTTGATCCGCCACTTGGAAATCGTAAGCCGTGGTGCGGTTCAGCGAGGAAACCACCTGAACGTGCACGGGAATGGTGGGAGCCTTTTCGCCGATCACTCCGTAGATGGCGCCAAAGCGGTCCTCATCGATGCTGCCAATGGTCGGGCCAAGTGCGTCCAGCTTGAAGGAAGACGCCAAGCTTGGGATGGTGGCCAAAACCTGCGTCGAAGCCAGCGGCACCGAGGCCGGTCCCAGCGCGAAGGCCTGGTGGCCGCAAGCGTAAAGATGATTGCCCTGGCGGTAAGTTACGGTGCAATCGGCGCTGATGTTCAAATCACCGCCCACCAGCACCAGACTGACCATCGAACCCGGCACCGGGTCGCTGCTTCCTGTTGCATTCTCCGCCGTGCCTAGTGATCCGGCTCCGGCCACCACCCCATCGGCCAGAGGCTCGAAACCCAAGCCGCGGAAAACCGGCGAAAACGCCGCCACCACTGAGCGGTCAAAACCACCAAATCGCAGGGGCAACCGCAGTCGGGTCAAGGAGTCCGTCCCCATGCGCGCCTCCAACATCTTCGCCCACATTTCCGGCCCAAAATCGCTCGCCGGAATCCACCGGCCGGAAGCTGCCACGCCGGCAATGCCGCCCACCCTCCAGGGCAGATTCAGCGCCTGCTTCGCGCCGCCCTTGGGCTCGTTCTGCGGCACGACGCTCAGCATGTCCTGAATGGGCGTGATCAGCGTATAAGGCTCTTTGGCAAAAGGGAACGCGATGGCCACGGCGCCCAGCAGCTTGCCATTCACATAGACCGGGCTGCCGCTCATGCCCGCCACCACTCCGGTCTCCGCCAGGTTCGCGCCGGAAAGCCGCGCCAGCACTACGTCATGTTTCGGCGCCAGCACATTCTTCAACACACCCACCAGCTCTACCTGGAACTCTTCAATCTTGTCACCCTGGAAAATAGTGCGGCCCACCGCCTTCATGCCGGGACGCACTTCACTCATTGGAAAAAATTCCGGGTTGGCGGACGCAGGCGGCGGGCTGGTCTGCGCGAAAAGCGCAGAGACCGTCAGGATGGAAATGCAGAAAATCAACGCGGCAAGCAGACCACCACGGCCCCTCGCCATCGGATGAGTACCCCTCACTGTAATCATCTAACCAGTCTAGAAACAAAGCGAGGCCGCGTCAAGTTGGGTGCGATTCTGGTAGTGGCGCAGTTTGCCGTAGCGCCGCTCGGAGCTTGCCCTGACAGGGAGCGCCGGAAATCGTTATGAAATTCAAGTTCGGCGGTCACAGACCGCCCCTACCGCAACCAAATTGCGCCACTACCTCGATTCTGAGCTACATGCTCGATCGGCGCGCTGTTATAATCGGGCCGCATGATGATACCACCGTGGGATAGTGTTGTTGACGGTGCTCCTGGCTAGACCAGCTTCATCTGTTTCCACCCGGCCGGCCCCGTCTTCGGTGGCCAGGCGGCCCACGCCGCGCGAGCAGAGGCGTTATGAAAAAAGGCTAGCGGTCGCAGCCGGAAAAACGAGCGCGACACGATGCGGCCGGAGTACGATTTCTCCCGGGCCGTTCGAGGTGTAACGGCGGCGAAATACGTTCAGGGCGCCCGTTCTTCGGCGACAACGCCGGCCCGTACCCAAGCGCAGAAGCGCCTGACAAGACGCCGTAGGCGGCGACCAAGAGGGCGGCTCGCTTGTGCGGCAGGTCCGTGGTCTGCCGGAGATGACTCCGCCCCGTGCTGGCTAGAACAGGTTTTATCCAAGTCAGCCTAACATGGAGTTCGCTGAAATGAGGGAGGATAGATGGCTGAGTACGGGGAATGGAATCGAAAGGGCGCAACCCTCAGCGACAAAACGGCGAAGACTGAATACCGCGTAAGCGGCGACCTCATTCTCAAAGGCATTCGGGCAGGCCGTCTTGAGTACCGCGAGGGGGCGATTTGGGGTAACCCATATCTCAGGGTGCTGAGAAGTCAACTCGAGAAGTACATCGCTGAGGAACTCGGTGCGGACCACCTGATCAGGGTCAAGAAGCAAGCGGAGTTGCGCAGGATCAAGAAAGAGATTGCGGACCTCAAGAAGAAACTGAATGCCCTTCAGGATCGCCAGGCTGCTCTTGAAGGGACGCGGAGGAAATAGCATCCCCCGAACCACGTCCTCCGACGTACGGCGCTGCGCACTGCCACTGAAGCCTGACGTTGGCCGGGCGACGTAAAACTGGCCGCTCTCACTCCTGAGATGTAGAATGCGTTTGTGCCTGAACCCAGCCGATTCTTCTTTTACAGTCTCGAGAGCCGAGAGCCACCACACATCCACGTTGCTCACGCCGGCCGTTATGCGAAGTTCTGGCTTGAGCCGGTTGCACTCTCGGACAACCGCGGTTTTCGGGGTCACGAATTGACGGAAATCCGGCAAATTGCCGTCGAAAATCAGCAGTTCTTCCTGGAGAGGTGGCATGAGTACTTTGATCGAAAGAGCTGAGGCGCTCGCCGTCGATGTGTCGTGTACTGAAGACGATCTGAGCGTGGTCTTTTCCGACGGTCGGACGGTTGCGGTTCCCCTCGCTTGGTTCCCGCGGCTGGTGCGGGCGTCGGCGAAGCAAAGAGCTGGTTGGGAACTCATCGGCGGCGGCGTGGGTATTCATTGGGAGGCCATCGACGAAGACCTTTCGGTTGCCAGCTTGCTGCAACCGGAGAACTTCATGAGGCTCCCTGACAAGGCTCTGCAGCCGGCGAGCCGCGCCCCGCGCCGTACCAAGAAGCCCAAGCCTGTTCGCGCGGCTGTTAGCCGCTTCCCGTAACCTGCAGCTCTGATATAATTTGGAGACCGAGGTGACTCATGGGCAAACTGGAAATCATCGAGGGCCAAGTCAAAGAGCTTTCTCGGGTAGAGTTGGCGCAATTCCGCGAGTGGCTCGCCGCATTCGACGCTGAGGTTTGGGACCATCAGTTTGAAGCTGACGTCAACGCCGGGAAACTGGACGCTTTGGCAGAGAATGCGTTACGAGACCACCTTGCGGGACGGTCCACGAAGCTGTGAACCATTACGCTTCTCCTGCCTTCTGGGCCTGCTACCGGGCTCTTCCAGCCTCGGTGCGGGGACTTGCCGACAAGACATTTGGTTTGTTGAAAGCAGACCCGCGACATCCGTCTCTCCATTTCAAAAAGGTGGGGAGGTTCTGGTCAGTGAGGGTCGGCCTGCATCATCGAGCGGTCAGCGTGGAGACATCCGATGGAGTGCCTGGTTCTGGATTGGACCCCAGGCCGAATATGACCACATGATCGGCTAGCAAATCGCTTGAACGGAGAGACTATGAAGAGGGTACACTCTAGGCGCGAACCCGAGGAGATGCTTCCGGAGTATGACTTTTCCGGCGGCGTTCGCGGAAAATACGCCAGTCGGTTTGCGACGGGCACGATCAAGGTAGTCCTTGACCCTGACGTTGCCGAAGTATTTCCCGATCCGAAATCGGTGAATAAAGCTCTTCGTGCGCTCGGTCACATCATTCGGGACCGCCATCCAAAGACCGGACAACGCCGGTCCGCAGGGTGAGGGTTAAGTCGGCCCCGCAGGCAACGGCCAAAACCGCGCCGCGCCAGTGGGCGGTGAGGTTGCATGTGTTAGTGGGGGGCATACATGAAAGACAATGTATGCGCCACCCGCGTGTCAGGCGCCACAGAGGTTCCCGGAGATGCTGGCACACCGCTCGAGCAAACAGGGGTTGGGCTATGAACAAGCGCTACTGGCTTATCCGAGGATATGACAGCACCAACTTAATCTTCGAGAAGAAGGTGAAGCGGGGGCAGTTCACGGAGGATCAGATACGGCAGTTGCTCCAAGCACTCGCGGCCAAGGAAGGCCTAAGCCCTGACGAAATTGTCGGCGCGTACGCGAGACGAGGAACCACCATTTCGAACAAGCTCCTCGAAGTTCACAAAGACTTCGGCCAACCGACTTACATGTGTAGTTCGAATCCTCATTTCGTGGCGAGCGTGGTGGATGAGAACGGAAAGATTCTTAGCCAAACGCCTAAACGGTCGATCAACCCGGACATAGCGGAGGGCGCTCCCAAGCCTGGGCACGAGCAAAGTGGCCCACTGAGCCACCGAGGTGATAGCGGGATGTCCCGGAGGTGAGCATGGCCCGTAAAATGAAGGAAACCACCTGGTCGAACAAGCAAGAGTGGGACGGCTTTCATCCGACAGCGTACACGCTTGACGGCGACCGCATCTGGAAATTGCCGATCGATAGGGTCACGGAGAATCCTACCGGTGAAGACAGTCCCGTGACACGGACACCCACAACGGTAGGTGATGCTTTCAAACCATTCAACGGCTGGTGGCGCGAGGAGGGCGAGCAGTTTGTTCAGGTCGAAGGCGAGCCGATTGTCGAGATTGAAGGGGGGGGCGGCGAAGTTACCGTTAAAACCAGTTCCGGTGAGGAACGTTTTCTCGGCTCAGCGTTCAGCGCGCGTGTGCTGGAGGTGTTGCTACGTCTGAGGAAGGCCGGGACAAACCCATTCGTGGCATCGTGGTTTTTCTTCGACTCCGATAGAGCCTATATGGACGGCACCGATTCGTACAAATTCTTTGTCGTGTACCATGGCAAGATCGTGGAAGAGTATGCCAATTTCAGCGATTCTCCGGACAACGGCTTCGACCCGAAAATTTTCTCGACCTACGACAGGGCCGACCGGTTCACCTTTCACGAGGGTGACATGCGCGAAGCGTGGGTTAGTTTTTGGTACCGGAAGTTTTATACAGAGACGGGAACAGGCCAGCTCATGGTGCTTCGTCCGGATGAACCCGAGCTGTACTTTTACCCCGAAGGGCGCTGGAAATGGCAGTCCACGTCGGCGTTTGCAAGACTTGAGGGACGGCTACAGAACATCAGCTCCCTCTTGATCGCCTTGGTGGTCATCGCCCTCCTCGCCCTGATCCACTGGTGGCGCTGAATATGGGCGATCGAGGACTCCACATGCAGGTTTACAAGTTTCTGCCCGCCGAATTTGCCCTGGAAGATTTGCGCAAGCGCAGGTTGAAAATCTCGACGTTCGAGGACATGAATGACCCGTTCGAACTACAAGGCCTGGTGCTCTCCAACCCGGACGTGCAGCGCGTGTTAAAGTCGCACTTCCTTCGGAGCTACGGCGCGCTCTGCTTCAGCCGGAACTGCAGCAACCCAGTTCTCTGGAGCCATTACGGCGACAAGCATAAGGGCATCTGCCTCGGCTTTAACATCAGCGCGGCTGTAGAAGTCCACGACCCGCTCTACGTGGAGGACCGGTCTGTGCTTGATCCCGGAATCCTGCTCGACGCCGCTGGCCAGGGGGAGGGCTTGGAGGAGTCAGACCCGGAGTTTCAGGCATCCCAGAAGGTCATCCAGACGATGCTCCTGACGAAGTTCAAGGCGTGGAACTATGAGGATGAGGTACGGATCTTTGTGAGGCTTAGCAAAAACCAAACGGGCGGCGACCTCTACTTTTATGACTTCGATGAGAACATTCGACCCAATCTCGTGATCGCCGGGCCTAGACGTTCCGTTGCGAAGAGCGACATTGAGGCGGCGGTCAGCGCCTACTCACCCCAGATTATTGTCGTCCAGGCGATGCTTTCGCCCAACTCATTTGAGGTAGTCGAGGAAACGCAGGCCCCCACGCCCACGACAGGAGCAAGCGCAGACCTCTGCCTTTGAGGTCTGCGGCTTATGTCGCTCTGAAGGGAAAACCGCAGACCTGAAGGGCGCAGGTCTGCGCTACTTGCTGATCATCGCCGGTCGGCGCGTACCGCTCTTTCTCCCCGCCGACCGTCTCATGACCGCGCCCCGCAGGGTTTCAACTTGTGTCAGCCCGAGCAGGACCTAGCCTGAGCATGATTACGCTGTACAAGTACCGGCCTTTCGACGATTACCTTAAGCCAATCCTCATGGCCGGGAAGATATGGTTTCCAACAAGAGCCAAGTTCAATGACCCGCAGGATTTGGAGCTAGACCTCGTAAACGATCTGGATACGACAGCGTACCGCAAATTCCTATTGAGAAAGGCATGTCAGGAGTCCTGGTCTGGCGATGAGCTTCAGTACAATCTGGCGAAAGGTTTTACCCCAAACGGGGATTTGAGTCCTGAGGCCACCCAAAAAATAGGCGCTTCATGTGCGGTGCTCCAGAAATATTTCGACGGCCTCGGTATTCTTTCCCTATCTGACAAAGAGAACGATTCGCTCCTATGGGAGAGATACGGCGATCAAGGGAAAGGTGTTTGCATAGTTTTCAACATGCAGCCATCACAATATCTTATCAAAGTCCAATACCACCCCGCACGCCCTCAACTCAGGCTGACCGAGCTATTGCTTGGAGTGGATGCCGAGGAACAGATTCGCAAGGTGCTGTGCATAAAGACAGCAAAATGGGCTGATGAATCCGAATGGCGCTATTTTGTCAAGAATGGAGACACAGAATTCTTCTGTCCTGGAAAAATAGAGGGGATAAGGTTGGGAAAGAAAATGCCCGACAAAAACCGGCAGACAATAGTCGACTGGGCGGCAGAATCCAAAAGTCCGATCCGTATTGATGATTAGAGGGCTGAACGGGTGGCGCAAACATGCCGCTGTTGGGCACGCCTGCGATCCCGGAACGCGGCTAGCTGGGGCAGAAAGGCAATAGCGGGTAGCCAGGTCAGCGTTTTCCTGACAGTGGGCTTTTCCTTCCATCACGAACCCACAGTCAATTCCGAAGACGAATTGACCGTGGCTACCTCCCGGTCACACGACCTCAGTCGCGGTTCGAACTGTAATCTCTGCGCTTGTAGCTTCCCGCTTTGCGCAACTCGATCACCAAGTAGGGGTAGGGCTTGCCCTACCCATCTTGGTTCGGCGGCAATGTACACAGAGGGGACGGCAAGCCGTCCCCCTACTGCGAAAGGCCTTGCGGACATAACAACCGTAAGGCCGTCCGTTAGCCCGGCGCCGTGGCAAAGAACTGCTTGACGTGCAGCTTCTTGGCGCGGCGCTTCGCTTGCCACAGATCGTAGGCAAGCTGCATCTGCAACCAGTGCTCCGGGGTGCTTCCAAATGCCTGGGACAGCCGCAGCGCCATTTCCGCTGTGATGCCGGAGCGGCCGTTGAGAATCGACGAGAGAGTCTTGCGCGTGACGCCCAAGCCCTTCGCCGCCTCGGTCACGCTCAGATCGAGCGCCTTAAGGCAGTCTTCCCGGACTATCTCGCCGGGGTGCGGGGGATCGTACATATCTATGTGTCTTTTCTCCTATCGCTAATGGTAATCGACCAAAGCAACATCGGTTGCGTTTTCACCATCGAAGCGGAACACCAGCCGCCAATTGCCCGACACCGAGACCGCCCATTCGCCCTTGCGCTCGCCCACGAGTGGATGTAGTTGATAACCGGCAATGTTCATGTTCAGCGGGCTGGTGGCGGTCGAAAGCGACGCCAGCAGACGGCGCAAGCGCTTCGCCTGTTGAGCGCTCACCCCTCCGCGTGTCCCCTGAGGCAAAAAGCCGTTCCAGCCCCTTATGGCGAAACCGTATTATCATGTTCGTGTAGTGTAACTACTCGGGTTACAAAAGTCAAGTCCCTTATGGCCCCTTGTGGTGCCCTGTCAGAGAGATTGGGGTTAGAGGCGAGGACGGTCTCGAGTTGGAAAATCTAAGGTGTTTCGATGACGAACCGTCAATTCCCAAGACGAATTGCGCTACCTCCGAGTCACACAACCTCAGGCGCCGTTCGAACTGTAATCTCTGCGCTTGTAGCTGACCACCTTGCGCAACTCGATCGCCAAGTAGGGGTAGGGCTTGCCCTACCCTTCTTGGTTCGGCGCCAATATACACGGAGGGGACGGCAAGCCGTCCCCCTACCGCGAAAGGCCTTGCGTGCACCCGCCATTCTCCACACCAGCTCGATCGTCATCAAAAACAGCTATGCCCGACAACGGCCGCCGGCGCAGTCATCGTTGGGCGTGCCTCTTGCTATGAGCCTTGCGAAGCGGTAGTATTTATTGCATGACAGATAAGCAAGCCGTGATCGACGCTCTCCATAGACTTCCAGAGGACGCCTCGCTCGAAGAAATCACCGAGGAGTTGCGCATCATGGCGTCCATCCGGCGCGGACGGGCAGATATTGCCGCAGGCCGTAACAAGACTCAGGAGGAAGCAGAACATTTGCTTGAGTCTTGGGCCACCGCATGGACTTCAAGATAGTTTGGTCAGACGCGGTGATTGCGGACCTCGAAGAGATCTGCTCTTACGTCGCCCAACATGACCCGCAGGCAGTCGGCCGGATCGGGCGGGGCGTACTCAACCACGTTCGCATTCTAGCGTCATTTCCATTCATCGGCCCCACCTATTCCACGCGGCGCGAAAGGAACACTGCGCGAGATCGTCTTTCATTCCTACCGTGTCTTCTAGGACGTCAGCAAGGACTCCCTTAGCGTGGAGATTCTTCACGTCTGGCACGGCGCGCGTGACGAACCAACGTTTTGAATGGCCTAACCCCACGAAACCGGGCTTACCGTCGCCGGATCGAAAGCCATCGCCGGACCTGCATTTCACTCTGTGGCCGTGCCGGAAACCAACAGCCCTCCGCGCTAGAATCTTACTCGCCTGCCTTGCCAACCTCGCTTATAATCCCACCACCTTTGATTTCGAAGCAGCACCGACGGAGAAGCGGACCATGCGCACGTTCAATCGTGTTTCAAGAAAAACTTTCAAGTTACTAACTGCCGCTGGCATCATCTTTGCTTCCGGCTTGATTGTTCTACAATTCCGGCCATTTTCATTGGTCAGGAGCCATGCCGCTCCTTTGCCGGGCGCAAACGGCGCGACGCCTGCGGCAAGTCTCGCTCCCACGCCTCCACTGGGTTGGAACAGCCGGTAGCGCAGCGCGGCGGTGCCGCAACCAAAATAAGGTAAAGAGACGCCAC
>CALCEB010000063.1 GCA_937900045.1 uncultured Acidobacteriota bacterium | reverse complement strand
CCCGGAATCAATTGCTTAAATCAGGAAGGAAAGTATGAATGCGGAATCGCTGCGCTTACCGCCGAACATGAAAAAAGAATTGTCGATGCGGTTCAAGCCGCTATTCGCAAGGCGGTGAATAAGCCAAGCATGTCAGTGCGAAGGGCGTCATAGTGCTGATCAAGGACAGTTTGGCTCTTCGGTTTGCGGCCGCGCTTGCGATGGCAGCCGGCAGCGAGTAGCGGCTTGATGACCTTGTCGCGCAAGACGACCAAGGCGGCCAGGGCCCGGAAGCCTTGCGGCGCCACCTCGTAACGACGGGCGGAGTCCATCTTGCGCACCCAGTCTTTGGCACGAAATTTCTTCAGGTCGTAGGCCGCACGGCGCGGACCATATTCGACCTCGGTCTGACCGCCCAGGGAGCAAACCTTGGAGGCCAACTGCGAGGCGGTAAAACCGTTGGGGGAGGCGGCGAGAGCCAACAGCGCCTCGGTGACCCTCCGGATGCGAAGACGGTTGAAGTCGATCCCGCCCACGCGCGTCTTGCCCACGTGCGAGGGTTGGGGCAATCGCTCCAGAGTCTCGTCGCTGAGGAAGCGCGTGTCCAGGCTCTGGAGGGTATCGAGGAAGCGATTGACCATCCCCCGGAGCAACGTGACCATCACGGTAAAGTTGGGCAGGGATCGCCCGCAGGGCAGGGCGCGCGTATTGTGGGCGATGGCTTCGATGCGGAGAACCCGTTCGCCTTTAGTATAAATCTTAAGGGTGAGCTTGCCGAAATGCACTTTGAACACCGTCAGATCATACGCAGGTTTCTCGACCAGGACTCCCCAGCGGTTGGGGTTGCTCTTCCGCTTCCGATGGCAGGGACGCTTCTTCGATCCAAACAGGGTCTTGACCCGCTCCAAATCCAGGGCCGCGCGGTTGCGGTCGATCCAGGCTTGAAACAGTTCGTTCATGGTGTTGCCTGCCTGAAACAGCAGGTTGCGGCTGTATTCCATCTGATAGACCGAGTATTCATAACGAAAGCCGCTCCTTTGCTGGTCTTCCGAGTCGAGGGCCAAACCCAGGCAGGAGTAAATCCAGCGCTCGCCGACCCGACGCAACCGCCCTATCGTCCGTTCTTCGGACAAGGTCTCTGCCACATGCCCCAAGCCGGCGAGGCGGGACGCTGGGGTGAAACCGTTCTGTTCCTGAGTAAAGGCGATCCCTTTCTTACGCGCTTGGGAGGCGACGTATTCGTGCCCGTTCAATAGCACCTGGGCATTGAAGGGAGGATGGGCGCACCTTCTGATTACCAGATGTCCCCAGTCGGGGTCCAGAATATGGAAATAAAAATGATTCACATAAGGCGGGGACTTGGGGTGGGCGATCTCCGGGATGACGCCTTGGGCATTGCGCTTCACCTGCCAGACCGGGGCCGGAGCGCGCCCGATCCGGATCATAAAGACCCCCTGAACGCCGCGATGCGGCGCGAGGTACTCCTGCGCGACTTCGGCCTTTCGCGTTCCCGCCGGAGAGAAAACGACTGGGATGCCGCGCGCTTTGGCGAAGGCGCGCACCCGGCGACCGAAGCGGCCCGCCAGGCGCATCAGATGCGTGTCGTCCAGATGCTTGTCGCTCCCGCTCAGCAGCCGCCACCAAGTGCGGAATCCCCCTGGACCTTGGGCCAGAGGAAAGTAGGCGTTCAGCACAATGCGGTCCACGCCATCGTATTGACCTTCAAGAAGGTCACGGCAACTCTCGCTAAATGGATCGGTCATAGCAGGAAGATTATATGCCAACGCCCGCGGTTCCAGCGGCCCCGTAAGGGGCCACTTTTTCTGAGCGCAGTCTCAGAAAAAGCGTAGAACCACTTTGGTCGTGGATCAGTTTGCTGTGGGGGCGAAAATGTAGCACTACCAACACCTTGGGTCATGCCCCATTAGAAATGTCCCCTTTTTGTTCTTCTGTTTTGTTCTTGTCTTGATTTGGCCGGCCCGCCAGCGGCGCAGCTTGCCGACGCGGCACCCCTATGCCTCCTTTGATCCGCCGTGCGCGGGAGCGCCGGAAGTCGCTGAAAATTGGGTATTCCCGGCTTCGCTCGGAGGCAGAAACCAGAATTGGCTTGACCGAGTCAAACGGATCGTGTACTATATGGTAAATATTCGATTCAAGTTCGCGTCGGAGATCGGGCCCAAATGACTCATGCTAGGCTCAAAATTCCGGAATGCAGTCCCAGCAAGCCGTCATTCCCGCGCAGGCGGGAATCCATCACAGGAGAGCCTGGAATTCAGGGGGTGAATGTGCTGCGATGAAAAAAGATTGTGATGATTATCAAGTTAGCTCACGCACTGGCCTTGTGGTACGTCTGAGCAGTCTGCTTCGGACCCTAAAGTCGCTTGGGCTGGGAGAGTTCGCCACGAAGAGGTGCATGAAAGCCCTCTCTAACACGACTAAACTGCGGAAAGCCACCCGTTTCCCTCAAAGAATAGAGGTGGTTAGGGTTTGCGTGAGCTAACTTGATAATCATCAAGATTGTTTGGGGGGCAAACCCAAACTCGATAGAAAACAAAGGACGACTCGGGGACCAAACCCATCCAAAGCCACTGGGCAAAGGTATTGAAATCGCATAAATCCTGTGTTATTCGGAAGATACGTCGATTTCAGGGGCAAAGCCAAGCATTTGATTTAGAATCAATAAGTTGTCTTGCTTGAAAAGCCCGGTGGCTTTGGTGGATTGTAGCGGCAGGAGGGAGATTGTGAAGCTTATGGATCAACCCCGTTCTTTAGGCCCGTTTTTTACCTCCTTGCCATTTCGGGTGCGCTGCTGTCAAGAAATTTGGAGCCGGGAATAGGGCCGGCGCCACGGGTGGCGTACCGCCGAACGTTAAGAATGACAAAACGAACCGTTCATGTCATTGAAAACAAATCATATACATCGATGAGAACGAAAACAACAAATCGGAGGGGGTTGATTAAGCTATGCTGATTACAGAGTAAGTAATTGAAAATAAATAGCCTAAACAATTGTCCAGCAAATCGGAGCTGCCAACCCATGCTCCCACGACAGGGAGCGGTCCAGTCCACTAAGCAGCCCGCAGCGCCTGAGAATTAGAGGTCGGTGGTCCTTCCTGGCAAGTAACGCAGACCGGGGGACAACAAACGCAAGGTACCCCTGCGACGCTTGGGCCTTGCTTGACTTCAATCCACCGTTTGGCTAACTTACCGGCTAGGATCAAAATGAAACGACCACTATGAATAAGAGCCAGAGCCGATCGTTGTGGGCGGGATTGGGCCTGATCGTTCTGGTTCTGGCCATCATCTATCTCCGCCACAACGCGACATGGAAGACTTTTAATTGGAGGGCCGTCTGGGAATCGATCCTCCATGCCAGGCTGGAGTATCTGCTTCTCGCCGTGGTTGCGACCTACGCGACCTATGTGGCTCGGGCTTACCGGTGGAAGTTTTTCCTTGATCCGCTGAAGAAAGCCTCCGCCTGGAATCTTTTCGTGGCTCAAATCCTGGGCTTCAGCACAATATACCTGATCGGACGGGCGGGCGAGGTGGTTCGCCCGGCTTACATTGCCCGGACAGAGAAAGTCTCTTTTAGCTCGCAAATTGCCATCTTGATTCTCGAACGGGTTTACGACGCCATTGCCATGGTTCTGCTTTTTGCTCTGGGTCTCTATTTCGAGCCCATTCATCCCGCCTCGCGCCATGCTGCCCTGTCGCTCCGCCGCATGCACGACGGAGCCATCCTGGTCCTGCTCCTCTCCTGCCTCCTGGTGGCAGGATTGGTGTTGTTTCGAATGTATTCCGATTACGCTCTGGAGCGTTTGCCGGGGCTCCTTTTATGGGCCCCGGGGAAATTCCGGGACCCGTTGCGGAATATAATTCACTCCTTCTCGACCGGCCTCGAAGTGATTCAGGACCTGCGGGATTTTCTGGCGAGCGCCGGTTGGACAATCGTGCTCTGGTTCCTGAATGTCAGCATCTTTTATTTAGTCGTCCACAGCGTGAAGGGCGGCCTGGCTCATCTCTCCTGGGGCGCCGCGGCGATGGCCCTTTTCTTCGCTGCCATCGGACTGATGGTGCAGTTGCCGGGAGTCGGCGGGGGTTACCAGGTGGCGGTTGTCATCGCCTTGCGGGAATTGTTTTCAGCTCCAGCCGAGCAGGCCGCGACCGCGGGTATCCTGATTGGAGCCGTCGTGATGATCCCCTGCATGGCTCTTGGCCTGGTCTTGTTGCTTTATGAGGGCTTAACGCTGGGCAAGCTAAAGTCAATAGCTGAAGACGAAAAGCGGGTGATGGCTGGGCAAAAAGCCGGGATTCCCGGATCTTAAGTATTACAATGTTAAGCCGGTTGGGGAGTGCCGCGGCGCGCAGGTCCCGGCCGTCGCTGCCATCTTTATTATTATGAAATGCCCTTTTTGTGGTCACCTGGAAGACCGCGTGGTTGATTCGCGCGAGGCAAAGATCGGCGACACCATTCGCCGCCGGAGAGAGTGTGCAAAGTGCGAGCAGCGATTCACCACCTACGAGCGGATTGATGAAATCCCTCACATGGTGGTGAAGAAGGATGGCCGCCGGGAGAAGTTCGACCGTCAGAAATTGCTCGCGGGGTTGCTCAAGGCTTGTGAGAAGAGGCCAGTTCCGGTTAGCAAGCTGGAGGAGATCGTCAATGAGACTGAAACCTATTTGGCTGAGTCCATCAATCGCGAGCGTTCATCCAACGAAGTCGGTGAGCTGGTGATGAACCGCCTCAAACGGCTGGACAAAGTTGCCTACGTCCGCTTTGCCTCAGTTTATCTTGATTTCAAAGACGTCCGCGAGTTCATGGACGAACTCAAAGATCTGCTGAAAGCCCGCGTCCAGTAGCCGCCCGGGAGGAATGACCCGGATTATTCTTTAACTTCCCTCGGGGAACTGTCAGGACAGGGTTATAACCGTCCCGTTCGATCGGCCCGCCGTACGGCCGTTGCGCCATACCCCAGGCAATTCGTGGGGAGGAGCCGCTTGGGACTCGTATCGGGAGAGTTTCTTGAGTTCCCACTTTCGGCAGGGTTGAACCGTTGCCCCAATGGTCTCGACGGTAAGGTCATGAATTAGCTGCTACAACGATCAAACTGTTCTACAACACCGGATCCTTCCGCCTGGAAGTTTTTAAAGTTTTCTGGTAGATTAATGTTACTAATGGTGCCTCAGGCCTTTTTCGAAGCACCGGGCTGAGGCCAGTGGTTTCGAGTGAGAGGGAAGGTGTAGAGTTCAAATTCACTCAAGGAAAAAAAGATGCTCGATAGGGTCCTTTATGTCACAAACTACTTGCTCGGAAGGGACATTGCGGGACGCTCGCTGACTGTTTTTCCCGACGACACCTTCATCGTTTCCTACCCTCGCTCCGGAAACACGTGGACCAGGTTCCTGGCCGGCAATCTGCTCCGGCCCAATGAAAGCATTAGCTTTGAGAATATCGAGCGGCTGATCCCTGAGATTTACCTGGACTCCAAGAAATTTCTGAATAGCCTTCCCCGGCCCCGGATTCTCAAGAGTCATGAATATTTAGACCTCCGCTACAAACGAGTTGTGTATATCGTTCGCGATCCCAGAGACGTTATCGTGTCGGGGTACCATTTCTGGTTAAAGCAAGGGAAGATTAACGAATCGGTGACGATTAACGACTTTGCTCTATCTCTCTTGCGCCGCGAATTCTGGGACGATCTTGGAACCTGGCGGGAGAATGTTGGAGGTTGGCTCGCAGCCCGGCTTGGAACGGAAGGCTTCCTGCTCCTCAAGTACGAGGATATGCTTTGGCAACCGGAAGTTGAGATTGCTAAATTGGCGGAGTTCTTGAGCCTGAAACGCGACGCTGGTCAGATTGCTCGAGCCGTCGAGCGCAGCAAATTTAATGAAATGCAGAGGCTGGAAAAAATCCAGTCGGACAAATGGTTCTTGACCAAAAATACCAGGAAGGACATTTCCTTCATTCGCAAGGCAGTGGCAGGAGGGTGGAAGCAGGTTTTATCACCCGAGTCCCTGCAAGCGATCGAGCGCGAATGGGGGGATTTGATGCAATTCCTGAATTATGACCTTGTGACCCGTCAGGTTTCTCGAGAGCAGACCTTCTGGTCGAGTTCAGAGAGGAAGGAAATGGTGAACCAGAGAGCTGCGGCCGCGGGATAAGCCCATGCATGGATGAATGAAGGGAAAGAGAATTGGATTGGAGAGCTCGGCGTGCATGCCAATTCGCAAGAACCATTGAATGGTCCGCAGCCTGCGGTTAGTATCATCATCCCTGCCTACAACACCGCCCACCTCGTGGGCGCGTGCCTGGATTCGGTCCTCTCCCAGACCTATAAGAATTTCGAAGCCATCGTAATCAACGACGGCTCACCGGATACGCCCGAGCTGGAAAAGGCTCTGGAGCCTTATCTCAGCCGGATTGTTTATGTCCGGCAGAAAAACAAGCGCGCAGCCGGAGCCAGAAATACCGCCATCAGGATGGCGCGCGGCGAATTTCTCGCCTTCCTCGACAGTGACGACATCTGGCTCCCGGATCATCTCTCAAACCAGATGCAGCTTTTCGCAGAGGATCCCTCACTCGATCTGGTTTATGCGGACGGCTTGCTGGTTGGAGATCCAGGCCGCCCGGAGAGAAGTTTCATGGATCGTTGTCCCTCGAAGGGGTCGGCGACCTTTGAGGCGCTGATATATGAAAGGTGTCAGGTTTCGGTCTCGACCGTGGTTGCCCGCAAGCGCGCCATTGTGAGGGCAGGCCTCTTCGACGAAAATCTCCTCCGCTGCGACGATTACGATATGTGGGTGCGGACTGCGTTTTATGGAGGCAAGATCGGGTATCGCCGGACGGTACAGGCCCGCTTGGCGGACGGGCGTCCTGGGTCCCTCGGTCAATCAGCCGTCAAGATGGCGGAAGCCTATTGGC
>CALCEB010000062.1 GCA_937900045.1 uncultured Acidobacteriota bacterium | reverse complement strand
CTACACGCGTAAGATCGTCGGCAGCGTCAGATGTGTATAAGAGACAGCCTCAGCGGCCCCCAATCCTCCAATTGCGCGGCCCCGGTAAAACTCGCCGGTGAGCGCAAACCAATGGGTCATTGGAACGCTCCAGTCCGCCGTTCCCGCCCACGAGTCAACCGTGCGCCCGAAACCCCAGTTCTGCCGCGCGTAATATCCGCCCGCTCCCACTGAAAATGCGTTCTCCTCTACCCCGCTCGCCCAGGCAATTCTTGCCGCATAAGCGGGTTGGCCGGTCCGCTCTCCAGCTTGGGGTGCGCGATAGAATGAATCGGCAGGGAATTCACCCGTCAGCGGATCCAGGATGCCACCTTGAAGCGTCATCCTCGACCCGTCCGCCAACGCGATCCGATGCTCGATGAAAAGCTGGGGAGTCCATACCCAGAGATTGCCGGAGGAGGAAAGCGCCGGATAAGCCAGGGTGGCGAGGGACGTGGGTGAAAGTGGCGAAAAGAATGGAGCGTACTGTCCTGCCACAATTGACGTATCTTGCCAGTCCATCCGCAGCCCGGCGGTGCGAAGCCGAAAAAGGCCGTTGGTGACTCCATTGGGAGAATTCGGGAAGCCGCCGAAGAAATCGGCGCGGATGTCCGCTTCGGTTGTAGCCCCTGCGATCTTCGGGCCGAAGACTTCAAGCCCGACTTCGGATTGCCTCAGCGTCGCGCCGAAACCGCTGTTCGGCTGCGATGGGTTGCCCGGCAGAGCGACAGTGGGTAGATCAAAGTTGTCCGTGGCGCCGCGCGTTGTAAAAGCATTGAACAAGGCGATACCGGATAGCCGCACCCGGTATTTCGATCCACTCTCAACCTTGGTTTGGTATTGGTCATCCACTTTCTGGCTAAGCAATTGCTGCCCTTCTTCAACCTTCGAGACACGGTTTTCGAGCTGCTGGCCGGGGCTTGCCCCAGCTTCGGTGGCCGCCGGATTGGGCTGAGCTCGCGCTTGCATTGGACCGGGCGTTGTGGCCATTTCACTCTTGATGGTCTGCAATTCTTCCCGCGTCTGGCCCAGTTCCTGCCGAAGCTCTGTTGCTTCCGTGTGCGCGTCCTTTACTTCGGCGCGCATCTCGCGCAGGTCCAAACTCAGCTCCTGGATTTGCTTCTGGAGATCGTCAAAATTTGTGGCCGGAGTGGTTTGGCTTACTTTTGAGACTCCGGGGTTTGCTTGTGAAAAGGCCGTTACCGCCACCAGAAGAACGGCCCCCATCAAATGGCTCGACTTTCTCCATGCCGGAATCAAACGGAATAGCTTCATAAGCCCTCCTTGAAATCCTTTGAATTCCTCGCTCTAGAGTCAGAGCAAGATTTCAAAACCAGTTTGATAGGCCGCGGTTGGGGCGGGGCCGCCGCGGCGGTTGCCCGCCTTCAGGCTTCTTTTTAGCCGGCCTTGCGCAGGCGACCGCCAGGGTCGCCCCTACGAGGATATCAAGTGCCAAGCCCCTGGCTTATTTGTGCTGATCCCACGGTTCCACTTCCAGAGTACCAAGTGTCAGATTCCGCACATGCTGAATACTAGTCCGAACCAGGAAGAAGCCGGCTTTGTGACAATAATTTTACAAATTCCAAATGCTCCAATGACACAACGTTTGAGACGCTAGCACAAAATCCTTAATGGAAGGGGGTGATGCCGCCTTCGTCTTCCATCCTCGGTTCGGCCAATGACGGCATTCAGAGGCTTCGGCAAACATCACCCCAACCCTTCAGAGGCGGCTGATGGTCCTCGCCCAGTTTGGAGATGACCGGCAGCGGATCATCGAGTAAGGTGAAAACTTCGATGATAAGACACCATCAGGACAGAACAGGGTTCGGTCCATGGCCGGGTTCGAGCTTGTCCCAAAGAAGATCCGTGACCGATGGAGTATACTCTGAAAATCAGGAGCTGCTATTCGGGATGGTCCGCGACATCCGCACCCTTGATTGAGGCCTATGATGCAAAGGATCCTGCTGATCGAAGATGACAAGAGAGTCCACAAGATCCTAAGTCTGCTATTTGAGTCATCGGGATTCTCATTGGAAATTGCCCCGGACGGGCTGGCAGGTCTCGATGCTTTTCGTGCCACCAAGCCGGCCGTTGTGATCCTGGACCTGACTCTCCCCAAGATGCCGGGACGTGAGGTTTTTCGTGAAATCCGCAAAGAGGCGCCTTCCCAGCCCGTCATCGTGTTGAGCGCGGCATCCGAGGAAGTGGACAAGGTTCTGCTTCTGGAGCTCGGGGCCGACGACTACGTTACCAAGCCTTTCAGCCCTAAGGAACTTCTGGCCCGCGTCCGGGCGGTCACGCGCAGGACGGAAAAAACGGTTCCGGCTGAAAATTATAGCTTTGGGGATATCCTGGTGAGCTTCGCAAAAATGGAAGTCACGCGGGATGGGAAAACGGTTACGCTCACCCCGCACGAATTCAAGACTCTGAAGTATTTTACTGAGAACCCGGAACGGGTCATCTCACGGGACGAACTTCTGAACCGGGTCTGGGGGTACGATTGCTACCCCTCTACGCGCACCGTGGACAACCACATTATGCGGCTCCGGCAAAAGCTCGAAAAGGACCCTGTCCATCCGCTGCACTTCCGCACCATTCACGGCGCGGGGTATAAGTTCGTTCCTTCTGTGAAGTTTGAGAACCCGAATTGAAGCGGAAGGGCTTGAATCGCCCGCAGGCTGGAACTTCACCCGTCATACTCCTACGATGAGTGGCCCATCTCAAGCCCGTCGCTTGTACAACGGTATCGTCCGGCGGGGGCGTCTGCGAACCAAATTCCTTCTTTCGCTGCTCCTCCTGATTGCCTCTCTGACCTGCGCCACCCTTCTGGTGGTCCGTCACCGGGTTGAAGTTCAGGCCCGGCAACAAATCCGTGAAGCTCTGCGCAGCTCGGTCATCACTTTTCAGCATTTCCAGCGGCAGCGGGAGACAACCCTGGAACGCTCCGCAGCTTTGCTCGCTGATCTACCCACGCTGAAGGCTTTGATGACGTCCGAGGATGCAGCCACCATTCAGGATGGCTCAACCGGACTGTGGAATAGAATCGGCAGTGACCTTTTTGCCCTTGCGGACCGCAGTGGAAAGCTGATGGCCCTCCATACGACGACACTGGAATTTACTCCCGTTGAGGCCCGGCAGTTGCTCCAGAGGTCGCTGCGGGGCGGCGAACCGCGCGGCTGGTGGTTTGGAAACGGACACTTGTTTCAAGTGTTCATGTGGCCGATTTATTTTGGCGCCCCCGCCGAGGGCACGCAACTGGGTGTAGTGGTTCTGGGGTACGAGATTAACCGCGAGGTTGCAGCCGAGATGCGCCGGGTCGCGTCCAGCCAGGTGGCATTTCGTTACGGTTCGACGGTGGTTGTCAGCACACTTTCCCGGGCCCAGCGGGAGGAATTGAAAAGGCAAAATCCGTTGGGAGCTTCTGCGGCGGGCGCTCGCCCCGCCGATGTGGTCTTGGGCCGGGAAAGGTTTCTTGCAACTTCCACAGACTTGGCGCCGGGCGGTTCACAGGATGTGAACCTGGTGGTTCTCAAGTCCTATGACGAAGCTACGGTGTTCCTCAAGAGCCTCA
Source organism: uncultured Acidobacteriota bacterium (assembly GCA_937900045.1). Taxonomy (GTDB): domain Bacteria; phylum Acidobacteriota; class Terriglobia; order UBA7540; family UBA7540; genus CALCEB01. Next base: position 3,308 of record CALCEB010000062.1, on the reverse strand, counting down.
ACCGCTGGCTTCTCGGCCTTGGGCTCATCGCCTTTTTTGCGGGCAGCATTCTGGTATTCCTGATTTCCGACGCGTTTACCCGGCCCCTCGCCAACCTGGTGGGCGGCGTCCATGCTCTCGAAAAGGGCGATTTTGGCTATCCGCTCGAAGCCGGCGGCAATGACGAGGTGTCTGAGCTCTCGCGCTCGTTCGACCGTATGCGGCGCACTTTGCAAACCACTCAACAGGACCTGCTCCAGGCGGAAAGGTTGGCCACTATCGGCCGCATGGCGAGCACCGTGTCTCACGATCTGCGCCACTCTTTGTCGGCCATTCTCGCCTATGCGGAATTCCTGTCCGAAGGCAAGCTGGGTGAAAGCCAGCGCATGGAGTTCTATCAGGAGATCCGGCAGGCGGTGGACCAGATGACGGATCAATTACGCGCCCTGCTCGAATTCTCAAAGGCCCGGGTGGTCTACCGGCCGTCGCAATCTAACATTGCGGCCGTCATCGGGCGTTCGCTCCATGCCGTGAAGGGGCGCCCGGAATTTCGGGAGATTCGAGTCGTGACCGGGTTCGAAGGCAGCCGCGAAGCCTGGTTCGATCCAGCCCGGATCGAGCAGGTGTTTCATAACTTGCTGCTCAACGCCTGCGAGGCCGTGCCGCCGGAAACGGGCCATATCCAGGTGACCACCCGGCGGACTGCGGCCGGCCTCGAGATCTGGGTGGCGGACAACGGCAGAGGCATCCCGGAGGAGATTCGGGATAACCTCTTCCAACCCTTTGTGACCTCTGGCAAAGATAATGGCATTGGGCTGGGGTTGGCCGTGGTTCAAAAGATCATCCAGGAGCACGGAGGTCAGGTGAATGTGGAACGTACTGGAGCCGATGGGACGGTTGTTCATCTCTGTCTGCCCACCGTGGCTGCGGATCGTATCGTGCAGAGCCCGCAACGGGTGCTCTAATAATGAACGCGAATCAAAACCAGGTTTCGCCTCATCCCGGTGAGGCGTGTTTGCGCGCCCTTCGACTTCGATGGTGGCGCAATTTGCTGTAGCGGCGCTCTATGAGCGCCGGAAACCGTTGAGTATCCTGGTTCGGCGCTCATAGAGCGCCGCTACAGCAACCATACCGCGCCACTACCCCGATTTCTGAAAACTTGACTGGTTTGCAACAAGCTTTCAACCGCAAGACCTCGGGTGAAAGCTATTGCGTCCATCGGCGCTCCCGCCGCTTCGTTCCCATCGTCCCTGCCGTTTCTATGCGCATCCAGTTCACGCAACATCCCGGCCGGCCCGTGGTTCCTTCCACAAATTTTTGACAATCCTTTGACAACCTTTTGACATTTACCTCAGTTCGCCGCGATACCTTCGATCAGCCAGGGAATTTGTCACCGGCAACGGCCCGGCCACGAGACGGGCCCAAAAGGAGGAGCAACATGAGTCGTAAACTTGTCAAAGCGGCGTTCGCCACGGTCATCGTGGCGTTGTGGGCGGCTATTCCTGCGAGCGCGCAGAATGGTTTCAATCATCCGGGAAATATTCTGATCGCGGACCAATTCAACAACCGCATTATTGAAGTGGATCCGGTGAGCCGCAACATTGTGTGGCATTTTGGCGACGGATCGAGCGTTGCCGGGCCGCATTCGGTGGTGGCGCCGAACGATGCCCAGCGCATCGGCAACTTGACGCTGATTGCAGGCCCCGGAGCTCCGCAGGGGACGGAGCCGGGCTGCGCCAACGCGCCCTGTCCTGATAACCGCGTGTTCGTTGTGGATCCATCGGGAAATATCGTCTGGCAATACGGAAAAGCAGGAGTCAGCGGCTCTGGATTTAACCGGTTGAATACGCCCGTGCAGGCCACTTTCCTGCCCAACCAGGACGTTCTGATCACGGATCAGGTTAACGAACGGGTTATTGAGGTAACGCCGGACCGCCATATCGTTTGGCAGTATGGAATGACCGGAGTGACCGGCAACGGTTTTGATCAGTTGAACAATCCGAACAGCGCTGAGCTGCTGGAAAACGGCCATATCCTCATGGCCGATGAGAACAACAACCGCGTGATTGAGGTCAATCGCGCCAAACAAGTCGTGTGGTCTTACAACAATTCCGGCGACCCCACCGTCCTTAACGGCGCCGCCTTTGCCAGCCGCATCTGCAACGGCGACACGGTCATCACCGATTCCAACAATAACCGGGTGCTGGAAGTGGATTCCTCCGGTAACGTCGTCTCCACCTATTACACCAACACTCAGCCCGGCAGCATCACCAACCCGTTACCCACCCGCGCCATTCGCCTCTGCGGCGGCAACACCTTAATCAGCAATCAGTTTGACGGGCAGGTAATTGAAATTGATCCTCAACAAAACATCGTTCTGGCTCTGGGAAAGATCGGCGTTAATGGTCACGGCCCCGGGGAACTGAACGGCCCCTATGACGCTAAAGTGATCGGCGACTATACGGGCATTACACCGCCATTCGGCGGTTTTTTCCTGGAACCCGGAAATTAACGGTTGTTTGAATCACGTGGGAGGCGCAGGCATTGCATTTTGCAATGCCTTTCGATGGAGCGATTTGCAGACATCCCAAAACGATGTTTGTGCAACTCGCGCCGCACACTCAATTTTCGGTGGTGTCTCAGTTTGCTTGCTGTAGCGGCGCTCTATGAGCGCCGAATTTTATTTATCAACACCTCCCGGCGCTCATAGAGCGCCGCTACAGCAAACTGAGACACTACCCGATTTTCTGATATCTGAGAATGGGACATGTCCAGTAACCTCAGCGCGGTGGTCCGGGGCATCGAAGCTGCCGTCTGGTCGGCCCCCGCCCCGGCGGCGCCTCAAGACTGTAGCGCCGGTCTGCGACCGGCCTATCTCGCCGCTCTCTGCCAGGGCAGGCTCCGAGCGACGCTACAGCTCGCCAGTATAACCCCCAAACTGATCCCCGACGTTCCATCAGGTTAGCAAGCCGCGGAAATTTATTACCCGACCAGGGGGATTTTGTTTCGGCGTGCGACTACTAATAGCAGCGACAAGCATGACCACCGGCTGTACGGGAGGTCCGGTGAAATCTTTCAAGTTCGGGAGGCCATAATGTTCCGCAAGAACATCTTCAGCATTGAAAGGAAACTCTGTTATCTGGGAGTTGTGCTCCTCGTTGCTGCGTGTGGCGCCAGCGCACTGCGGGCAGCATCTGACCTCGCCAAAGCCTCGGACACGAGGGCAAGCAAACCCAAATCAGGCAGTCTTCCTGATCCGGCTACGCGCTCCCGGCTGGTCAGGGCCTACGGCAGTTTGCCATTGAGCTTTGAGGCCAATCAAGGCCAGA
>CALCEB010000061.1 GCA_937900045.1 uncultured Acidobacteriota bacterium | reverse complement strand
AGTCGGCGACGGGCATTCGCTGTAGCGCCGCTCGGAGCTTGCCCTGACAGGGAGCGGCGAAATTCGCCGGTCACAGACCGGCGCTTCAGTGCAGACGGGGGTCAAAGCACTGGCAGCACAGGACATTACTCCTCACTGACCATTTCCTGCTGCGAGTCTTCGGTTTTCATGATGGATAAAAAGGCCAGAAATGCTGTGACGATGAGCGGGCCCAGCACAAATCCGAGCAATCCGAAATAACGCACTCCACCCACCACGCCCAAGAAGATCCAGAGCGGATGAATTTCCGACTGTCTTTGCATGAGCAAGGGCTTTACCATGTTATCCACCACGGCGATCAAGATCACAAAAACCACGAGCAACCCAATGCCTTTTCCTACGTGCGCGCTGGCCAGGTAGTAAATAACCACCGGCGCCCAAACCAATGCGGTGCCAATGACCGGAATCAGTGAAAGAAACGCCATCACTGCGCCCCACAAGAGCGGCGCGGGAAGTCCGAAGAAAAGGAAAATCAGCCCGCCGAGGGCGCCAAGCAACAGAGCAGAAACCAAGTTGCCTTCCAGGCTTGCGAGGATTGTGTCCTTAAACCGAATCAGGATTTGATCGTTGTGCCCGCGGGTGAGACCACACAGCCAGCGGACTTCATCCATAATCTGCGGTCCGTGCAGAAAGAGAACATAAAGCGCGATGAAGACGACGAGAAGGCTGAAAACAAAACTGGTAAATTCAGCAAATAAAGCGGTGCTCTTCCCCACCAGGAAGGCGCTTATCAGCTTCACGGCTCGAAGCGCCAAGTCGCCGAGATCGAGGGGCGGAAGACCCAGCGCGCTCATCTTGGATTGAGCCCAGACAAAGATTGCGCTGCTCCGCAATATCTCAAGTTCTCCGCGCGGCGCAGCCTTGATTTTGACGGCAAGCGTCCGGTAAGCCATCACGGACTCGCCGGCCAGCATTCCAAGGAGGATAATCACGGGAACGACCAGCAGTAGGGTGATCAACAGGCAGGTCAGCACGCTGGCCAGCCGGGGGCGTCGCGTCCAACGCGCGATGCGTTCGAACATTGGGTACAAAGCCGTGGCTACGATTGCCGCCCACGTCAGGGCGGCAAGGAACGGGCGCAGGATGTTCAGGAGGTAATAGAGAACGAGCAGGACAAAAATCACCAGGGCGATGCGGCTGACGACCCGTTGCATCATGGACAGGGATCTCCCGCCGGGCGGCGCTTGGAAGATTCGGCCGCAGGCGATGTCAACTTGGGGTTGCTAGAGAACATAAAAAGTGAGTGATCAGTGACAAGTGGCGAGTGACAAGTGATAAAACGAAGCGGCCAGCGATCCGCAGTCAGCCAGAACGACGAGGTACTGGCTGATATCTGAAAGCTGATTGCTAATGCCTGGCTGTTGACGGCTAATTGAGGAGAAATCGGTAGTGACGCAGTTTGCTGTAGCGGCGCTCTATGAGCGCCGGAAACCGTTGAGGATACAAGTTCGGCGCTCATAGAGCGCCGCTACAGCAAAGAAACTGAGGCACTACCACAAACCCCCTCACTTGACACTCGCCACTTGTCACTGTTCTTCTTACCCCAGCCTTTTCCGGGCCAACACTGCGGCGCCCAGCGCTCCGGCTTTATCCCCCAGCGCCCCGGGCAAAATTTTAATTCTCTTGGCATCCCGGCCGTGAAGGAAATATTCGTAGGCCTTTTGGCGGATGGGCGCCACAAAATCCTCGCCGAACCGCTCCGCGAGGCCGCCGCCGATGACCACGCGCTCCGGGTCCAACAGATTCACCATGTTGGCCACAAGAATGCCGAGATAGTGCTGGGCTCGCGTGAAGACTTCCGTCATCACCGCGTCCTTCTGCTCGATGGCGGCCTGGATTACGCTGCTGGTAATGCGATCCTTCCCTTTTTCCTTGAGAATCTTGGGGACTACGCTCTTCTGCCCGCTCTTGATGGCGTCAAGCACATCGCGCTCCATGGCCGTGCGGCTGGCCAGCGCTTCGGCGCAACCCCGGTGGCCGCAACTGCACACCGGACCATCGGCCAGGATCACCGTATGCCCAATCTCACCCGCGCCGCCACGGCTGCCGCCATAGAGTTCGCCCTGGATGACGATTCCCCCGCCGATTCCCGTCCCCACAAAAATGCCCACCAGCTCGCTCACTTTTTCGCCCGCGCCCAGCGCGTGTTCACCCACCACCCCCACATTCACGTCGTTGTCCACCAGGATGGGCACGCTCAATTGCTTCTTCAATTCATCGGCGAGTTCGACGTCTTTCCAGCCAAGATTCGGGGCTTCGAGGACGATGCCGCGCTTGGTGTCAATGGTGCCGGGAGCGCCAATACTGACGGCGAAAAGGTCCTTCACCTTAACCTCCGCCTCTTTCGCGGCCTCTTCCACCACGGAGGCAATCTCCTCAATAAGATTATTTGCTTTGGCCGTGGCTTTGGTCTTTCTTTTTACGGTAGCAAGAATTTTATATTTTTCGTCAACGACCAGGGCTTTGATGCTGGTTCCCCCCAGATCGATTCCCGCGATAGCTTGTGGCTTTTGACCCATGAAGACGCTCCTATAAGTAAAGACTCACGGACAGTGTATCTCACAAGATGATGAGCGGGAAGTGTGAACAACAGCCGGTAGTGATGCAGTTTGCTGTAGCGGCGCTCTATGAGCGCCAAACTTGTATCCTCAACGGTTTCCGGCGCTCATAGAGCGCCGCTACAGCAAAGAAACTGAGACACTACCCAACAGCCATAACCGCAGGCAGCCCGTCCATTCGCGCAATTTGGATACCGATGAGAGCCGCGGAAGCCATGAACCCGTAGCGGTCTGGTTAAGAACCGTTTATGGCGATCGCTCGATTTTCGAGCCGCCGGACGTAAAATGCACGTGTTCGAGTTTACCTAATAAAATTGAGCCGTTAAGGCAACGGTTGAAAGCAATATCAAGCTCTTTAGCAACAGCAAGCTGCGCCTGAATCTGGTGGGTCAGCATCTTGAGACGATCAAGATCGCGGTCATAAACCGGAACGAGTCTGTTGTATCCGTCAATATCTTGTTCAGCTTGAAAGAGCGTCTGCTGAGCTTCCAAATGTTGAAGGGTACTCTCCATCAATTCCGCTTGCCCTTCCATCTTTTCCAATGATTGGCCGGGCTTATAGCTTTGGACGGAAGTCTGCAACGCGGTTTGTAACGTTTGATAACCGGGCCAGAGCTGGCTGCCATGAAGCCATGCCGACACCCTGGGATCCTTCCCCAACGCCCCGGCTTGCGCGGCTTGAGCCTCAATATTCACTCCCTCGTAGATTCGATTGACGATATCCACGCTCAAGGCGAAGAGCATCGAGTTAAAATAGGCGCTCGCCAAGAATCCGTTTGGATCGGAAGTTCCCGGCTTAAATTCCTTGCCGATCGCCTGAGCGATGGGATAAAGCACAGCAGCATCGTACCGCGAGCGATCCAGGCCGTAGTCCGCTACCAGAGTTGAGCCGTCGTAGTGTGTGCCAAGACGAGGAGAGCGATCCGCGACGATGCTGGCCAATCGGTTGATTTGCAAACGAACCAAATCCCGAACACTTTCAGTTATCGCGGAAGGCGCCCTGGACGAGTGGAGCGAGGATGTGGACGATGCCGGATGGTTTGTGCGGTACCTACCCAGCCGGGACGCAGCCACCTCAATAAAACCGGCCCAGATCACGGCCAGAATCAACACCGGAATGGCCTGAGCCAGAGTCCAGGACGATGGCATCCGGGATGAGGCGGGGGCCGCGAACCGTGACTGCAACTGGTCTAAAAGCTCTTTCACTTCTGGGTCAGACTGGAAGCGAAGACTTTCCTGGAGGGCCCGAACGGCCTCATCGTAGTCGCCCCGCCCGTAGAAATCGTAACCCAGGCTTCGCAGGAGCGCCGAGTTGCCCCGGGCGGACTGCTTTCCTCCCCGGCTGTTTACCGCCAAGTCTCGCATCGTACGAAGCGGACCCCAGGGAATCCCCCACCAACCGGCAAACCCTGACAAGAAAGTCCACTTGGCGGATTCGACCACCCGGCAGGTTTCGCACCAGACTCCCTTGGTCGCGCGACTGCGCGTGAAAAAAAGGAAAGATAGGCTATAAAAGAACTGGGAAATCCGCAAAGTGCTGTCCTGCCTGCCGCAGTTTTGGCAATGGGTCCGCGGGAACGGTCCAGCGGCCGCATTCCAGGTGGATTGGGCGGCTGTCTGCAAAACCCCGTCCGGATCCAGATCTGCGTCGTATAGCCTGCGCTTGTCTTCATCCGATAGAACCGCGTAGGCTTCATTCAGCCTTGCAGTAATGTCCGAAGCCTTTGGGTCCGGGTTGAGGTCCGGGTGATATTGAGCAATGAGGCGCCGGTATGCCGCTTTGATTTCCTTTGCCGCCGCTGAGCGCGCGACTCCGAGAAGTGTGTAATGATCGGGCACTTTGGATTCTTACCTCTGGAGGACTGGAAGGGCACGGTTTTAACCGTGCCCTTCCGGTCCTCGAATAAAACTTGGCGAACAATCCAGGTTAGGGCAAGGTTTCAATCCTGCCGAAAGTGGACTCGCGACAATTATAATTCCCTGTCAATGACAATTGCTTTCTGTCTTCCCTTGAATTTGCGGTTGCGCTCAAGGACCGAGAAGATCCTGCCTGGCAGAGGCTCAGCAGTGCGAACGAAGTGCTTAACGGGCTCATGACGGAGAAACGGGAATTGACAGAGACAAAAGATGGAAAGATACCGGTCGAGGTGTTATGGGTTGAGCTGGAGCAGAGCCTTTTTATGAAAATCGAAAGTAAAAGGCCGGTCGGTAGCAGCGATCTACTCAAGTTCGAGAATTCTAAAGAAGGTCCACAAACGGTAAGCGTCTTCGAAATTCCAATTTATGATCGAAAGATTGGCGGGATGCCTGGCAGCGTGATCACCGCCAAAATGAGCTCGCATTTCAACATCGAATCAATCCAAAGGACCAGCCCTCATTTTGGCGGGAAGCTTCGTCAAAATATCAAGCGCCTTCTGGGCATCCTCATTGCTTGGGTCCAACTTTAGGGCGAGCCTGAGCTCCTTCTCACTATCTCCTACATCGCCGGTGCGAGCATATAAGAGGCCGAGATTCTTATGGAGAATGGGGAGCTGGCGGCATGATCCACACGCCCCCACTGCTTCTTTGAGCTGGGCAAAGGCAAGAGGCCAATCGTGCTCATTGGCCGCCTGAAGCGCGAAGTTATTGAGCGTTTGAACCCGGTCGCCGAGCTGTCTCGCCTTTTGAATATTCTGGAACCGTTCCAGATATTGTTTTCCTTGAGGATCACCCATCTTACGGAGGGTTCGCGCCAGGTTGTAGAGCGCCTCCGAGTTTTCAGGATTCGCTTCAACTGCCATCTTCCAGTGACGAATCGCCTCAGCCGTGTTCCCGGATTTCAGAAGATCCTGACCCAACATGTACTGCCCAACCGAATCACGGGGCTCGAGAGAAACAAGTTTTTGGAGGTACTCGGCAGATTTTGAGTAGTGATGGGACTGCCTCTCAATTAATGCCAAAAGGAAAAGAACAGACGGGCTGTTTGGGGAGAGCTGATAAGTTTTTGCGGCTTCTTGGCGCGCCTCGGCGTATTGGCCCATATCAAAAAGAACTCGGCTCTTGTTGTAGAGAGCTTCTGGAGATTGAGGTGAAAGCCGGACGGCTTCCGAAAACTGGTCAAGAGCGCCTTGAAGATCGTAACCATCCGCCAAAGCAATCCCCAGATTCACGTGGGCCTGCGCAGAGTTGGGCTCCAGACTCAGGACCTTTTTGAAAATAGCGGCGGCTTCCCGGCTCCGCCCCAACTTTCCCTCCGCCATGCCGAGCGCCGTATAGGCTGCAACGTAATCAGGAGACAACTCAATTGCCTTTCGAAACTGTTCTTCAGCATCGGCCAAATGGTTCAAGCTGGCCAAGGCGATACCCCAGTTGAAATATGCTTTCGCAAAATGAGGGTTGTCCTCAATGGCTTTCCGGTAATAGGCAATGGCCTTGGCGCTGTCTCCCTGCCGCGTATAAAGTGTCCCGAGGCCGTTCTCAGCTTCGGCATCTTTGGGATCAATTGCCAGCGCCGCCATGAACTCCTTCCCCGCTTCCGCATCGTGGACGCTGGTTAATTCAAGGAGACCCAACTGGTCATGCGCTTCGGCAAGATTTGAATCCAGGGAGATGGCTTTTCTAAGAGCATTCTCCTCTTCCTGCCGTTTTCCGAGCTTATCGAGGGCGAGCGAAAGGTTAAAATAAGTTCTGGGATTGCTGGGATCTAATTTCAACGCTTCCTCATAAGCCTGTGCGGCTCCCTGGGAGTCACCTTGGCCGAGCAGACTGTTAGCCTTGGCGCCCAGGACGGTAGCACGATCTTTTTGTTCCATCTCCTCCTTCGCTAACTGGAAAGCCTTAAGCTGTTGCTGAGACTCTTGAGAGGCCTTTTGCTTTCTATACAAGATGCTCAACTCGTACGGTGCCTGATCAGCCTTGGGGTCGAGCTTTTCAGCAGTCTCAAGTTCCCGGATTGCATCGTCATTACGATTTACACGGGCCAGCACAAAACCCAGGCTATAGTGCGCATCATAGCTTTCGGGCTTGAGCTCCACGGCGCGCTCGAGTTCGCTGATGGCTTCATCATATTTCCCCAGATTGCGCAGAGCCTGTCCCATCACTAGATGCCCGGCGAAATCGCCCGGCACGCGGCGAGTGTATTCCTTGAGTTGTTGAATGGCGCCGGCGTTGTCACTGACCTCAAGGAGAATTTTGCCCAGTGACAACCGCGCAACGTTATAGCCGGGGTCGAGACGCAGCGTTTCCTCAAATTCGGGCTTCGCTTCCCAGAACCTGAGATGGCGAGCATCCAGGGTGGCAAGGTTGTAATGGGCTTCTGCGGAATCTGGAAACATGGCGACTAATTTCTTAAGAGCCGCAAGCGCCTTGGCCGTGTTCTCTTCATTTCCACCCCACTGATCGTAAGCCGCCCCTTCCGAGAGCAGGAGCTGGAACACCATATCTTTCGGCGGATTGCCAGCCAGGGCTTGCTTCAAATAGTAAATCTCCGCGGGGTATTTCTGCTGCTCATGAAGAACCGAAACCAGGTTGGAGGCGGCATAAACGAACTGGGGGTTAATCTTGAGAGCGGTCTTGAACTCAGCGGCGGCGTCATCCAACTTGCCTTGACGTTGCAGGACGGATCCAAGTGCGTTGTGAGCTGCTGCGAAATCAGGTTTGGTTCGAATCGCAGCCTGCAGTTGGCGCGCAGCTTCATCAGTTTGACCCTGCTTCAATAGCGCCAGCGCAAGGTTATAGCGAGTCTGCCAAGAGGAAGAATCCAATCGCAGGGCCTGCTTGAAAGAGTCGATGCCGCACTCCATTTGACCGTGATTTGCAAACGTCGCTCCCAGAGCGTTGTAGCCCGGGCCCGAGGGATTCTGCTTCACGATCTCAATGAGCTTGGCAGTGTCATTCCAACGCTTGCCGGTTGCCTGGCACGCCGCTGTCATCCTGACTGCGGGAGTAGATGTACTCTTGTGAGCATCTGAACCTGGAGGCTTTGCGGCCGCAAATGCGGCTCCGGAGGACAGCCAGACCAACAAAAACAATTTGGCTGCTTCACATGCTAATGGGCTTCGACTCTTGTTTGGGATTTTCAACAGAGCCGCCTTGTGAATGTGACGCATCCAACTTGCTTCCGAAGCTCTGCCCGAAGGCAAAGGAGATGATGGACCCGCTTGCTCTCCATGGCGCGCCATCCCTGCCTGACATTCCGCATCGGAGTGCGCCACCGCAGCAAACCTGTCTCCCACTTCTCTTAATGGAAATTATAGAACCAATTCAAGAGTTGAGCGAGTTTCTCTGATTGGGAGGATGGGATGCGGAGAGCTGCACAGAAAACAGACATCACGAATTTCATTACAGAGTGCATGACGGTACCAGCGGACCACGCTGCGCTGGTACCGTCGACTCATCACTAGGCGTTGCCGGACTGGAGGTACAAATCTGTATCTGAAGCCTCCGTCATCACCAATATAATTTCAGCGCAAACTGGACTTCCCTTGCGGTTTGCGCCGTACCGAGGACCTTCCCGAAATTTGGATCGCCAATCGTCGAGTCCGGAATGTTTAGGGCCTGCCAGTTGAATGCATTGAAGGCATCGACCCGGAACTCCAGTCTCTTGGTTTCCGTGAAAGGAAATTCTCTGAAAAGGGAAAGGTCAAAATTTGATACTGCCGGGGATCGAAGGTTGTTGCGCCCCTCAGTGCCGTAGGTGCCGGGTGCAGGATCCACGAACGATGCAGGGTTCAAGAACTGATTCGCATTGGGATTGGGCATGAATGGATTGCCAACAATGTTGCCGCGCTCGACGACGCCACCTGTGTTTTGGATGTCCCCTCCAGATGCGTTAACATTGTAGGGAACACCAGACCTGAGCGTACCGATTCCATTCAGCACCCAATTCCCCGCAACGGCGTTCACGAACTTGTTGCTACTTTGGAACCTCTGTCCAGTCCCGAACGGGAGATTGTAAACCCAGCTTGTGGTTAGCAATTGGGGCAGATCATAACCTGCAACACTCCAGTCCAGGCTCGTGTTGTAAGGGTTCTGGACGCTACAGCCTTCGGACCCGAAGAAGCCATCACAACCCTCGTTCATCGTCTTGGAGTAAGTGTAAGCCAATATGAACGTCAAGCCTTTGCTGGTGGTTTTCCGCATGGAGAATTGAAAAGCATTGTAGTCAGCCTGACCGATGCTCTTGTCAAAGAAGGTGGGTGTGATATAGGGAAAGGGTTGCAGGCTGACGGGATTCAGAGATCCTGGTTTTGTCGCCACATTTCGATAGGCCCCAGAATCCAGCCGGCTGTCCCGCGATCCGACGTAATCCGCCTCCATGACCATATTGTTACCGAATTGCTGCTGTACCCCGAAGTTCCATTGCACTGAGTACGCATCTTGGTAATAAGGGTCAAGCATCCAGTTCACTTGGTTGAAGGGAGTTGGAGCAGGCAGGATAGCCTTGCCGTTCCCTAAGCCTAGAGGATCAGCGGCGGTCACCGTGGGAGTCGGATTCTGAGCTGTGGGCAGGTTCAGGTTATTCGCCAGCAGGAATGTGACGTCGGGCCATGTTCCTTGATAGTTCGTCGCGAGCTGTTGAACAGCGGCCCAGTTGTCATAGAACCTGCCTATTCCCGCACGAAGGACGGTGTTAGATTTTACGCGATAGGCCAATCCGAGGCGAGGTTGCCAATTGTCGTACGTGTTGTGAATAATCGACCGGTTGCTATTCGGGGTGACGATGACGTGGGCTGGAAGCTTCCCCCCGGGAAGGCAAGGGGCGCCCTGCGTTGACGAGCAGGCGGGCGGGAGGGCTGTCAATATATATTGACCGGTGTCCAGGTTTGTATCTCCGGCGTAAAGATTGTGGTCTGCGGCACTGCCGTAAATAGGCCAAAGCGTCACGTCATAACGCAAGCCCATGTTTACCATGAGTCTGCTCGACGCCTTCCACTGATCCTGGAAATAGCCCCCGTCAACCCAGCCACCGTGGGTCGAGATAAACACGTTGCGGCGGTTGGTATTGTTGGGAACTCCCAACAGAAACGAAGCCAGAGAGCTACCCGTGTTACTGGGGTTCTCCGGATTAGCCGTGTTGATGGCAGAATAGCATTGGTTGACGAAGAGGATGGGCTGGGTATTGTTATTGGTACTGAAATCAGCGCCCATTTGGAACGTGTGGTGGCCGTGGACGATGGTAAGATCACCGGCGGTCTCATCAACGTCGGCGATGTGGTTGCCTTGCACGGTACCGCCGGGCATCCCGGTAAATCCTGTAATTCCAACGCCGACATTCTGCGAAAGCCCGTTCACAAAACCGGAAGCGTAAAGAGGAGAAAAACCGCCTTGTACCCATTCGTTTGCAGGAACAGTCGTGAACTCATTCGTGACGTTGGCTTGCGCACTGGTCCTCCCAAAGCGGAAAGTGGCCACCTTGGTGCCACCCCCAAAGGCATGGGTGATTGCCCCTGCTGCCTGGTAACCGTGGATAAAACTGGCGCTTTCGACCCCCGGAATTCCTGTGGCGCTCGTGTCCGGCTGAGTAAAGCCGGTATAGCGCACCCACCCCGTGGTCGAATCGTTAAATTGATGGTCGAACCGGGCAGTGGCCGTGTCCTGGCGGACCCTATTCGGAGTTGTATCGATGAAGTTAATCGAGGGATTGCCGGTTATTTGGGGCTTTGGATAGTATGCCTGAGCGTACTTCACCAAATTCTGATTAATCAGATTCGCGGGGATCTGATTATTCGGGAAGGGATCGCTTATAAATTGGCCGGGTTTGCTCGGATCTGGCCTGGTTGAGAATGGATTGTAAATCTGTTGCGGAACGGAGCTAAGATCACCAGCGAGCTGCGCAGGGGTAGGCACCAAATCCAGAGCCTCGGCGGCCGTGACGGAACGAAAGCCTTCGTAACCAATGAAGAAGAAACTCTTGGCGTCGCCGTGGCGCAGCCACTTCGGCAGCAGCGGCCCACCGAAAACCGCACCAAACTGATTTTGCTTATAAGGCGTAGTGTTGGCAACGAACGTATTTCTAGTGTCAAAAGCGTTGTTTCGCAAGAACTCCCAAGCGTCGCCATGGTACTCGCTGGTCCCGCCCTTCGTTGCCACGTTTACGATTCCACCCAAGGAGCCCCCATAAGCCGCAATGTCGTTGTGGGACTGCACCTTGAATTCCTGGATCTGGTCAAGGATCGGCGCCACCGCATAGTTTCCCACAAAGCCGTAGTCGTTGAAGCCGTCCACCAGAAACATGTTGCTACGGTTGCCTTGCCCGTTAACGGATGGAAAGGCGAAGGTCCCAATTGCGCTTCCGGTAAATCCACTGCCCCCGCAGGAATTCTGAGCCGTGCTAATGGGGGACACGCCCGGCGTTAGATCAAGCAGTTGTGTGAAGTTTCTGCCATTCAGTGGGAGATCATTTACCTCCGACTGGTTGATGGCCGTTCCTAACTCCGCCGTTGAAGCTTCCAGGTGAGTCGCCGTGGCCGTCACTGTCACTTGCTGATTCGCAGAGCCAACAGAAAGAGTAATGTTGTGGGTTGACGTCTGGTTTACATAGAGCGGGAATGCTTTCTCATTCGAGGTAGAAAATCCCCGTTTGCTGACGCGAAGCGTATACGTACCGGGAATGACCTGAGGAAAAACATACTCACCAGTCTGGTTGGTTACAGCAATCCTTTCTGCGCCCGTCTCGGTATTCCGTAGGACAACGGTTGCAGCGGGGATTACCGCCCCGGACGAATCTGAGATGGTTCCGTTGATGGCCCCGGTCGCGCCCTGACCAAAGGAATGCCGCGGAAAGCTTATCACTGCAAATCCAGCCAGAAACACCATCGCCATGATTGCACTGATGCCCAGTACCCTCAATGATCGTGCAATAGCACGCTTAAGCTCCCGGAATCTCACGACCGCCTCCTCTGCGCCCAGTCACGCACATTTTGAAGTAACACTTACAGTTCGAGATAAATTGCCTAAAGCGGCTAGAAATTACGTGGTCATAATGGTCCAACCACTAGATAAACGGATCCGATTGCTAGCCTGCCCAACGGCTGAAATTGCTAGCTATCATCAAATTCAATGATGCATAAGTCATTTATAAATAATGTTTTATGGCTCATCCCTTCCCCGTAAGACATTAATGGAAGCTTTGAAAGACCCCTGTATGTCCTTTTCAATTTGTCCAACCAATGCCGCTCATGCTATGCATATGATCCATCTTTGTCAAGAACTTTTTAAAAAATTATTGGGTTCGATTTCACCGAAGTTAGCTTTGTTGTTTGACCCAATCCGGGTAAAGAATGGCAAGCGCCGGTCCCGAAGAGAGCAGAATACAGGCTGCCAGAGGATGATTCTCGCTAACCTCATATTGGTCCAACCTCTTGCGGGGACTGGCGGAACCAAGTTGTGCCAGCGGAGCCGAAGAGGAACAACCGCGTTCGATCATGTTGGACAGGGGCGCTCGATCTGGCTCCGGCTACGCTGGGTTAAGGGTATTCCAGGTTAGAAGTGGAAACAGAAAGCAGAATAGGCTTGACCGCGGCAAACGGATCGTATACTATATGGTAAATATACTTTTCGCAATCGAACTGGAAATGAGGCCGCAAATGACTCATGCCATGCTCATTATTATCCGCCGCAATCTTAAGAATCCGTCATTCCGGCGCAGGCGGGAATCTAACAGGAGGGTCTGAAAGGCAGGGGTGAAGCTGCTCTCAATGAAAAAAGATTGTTGAGGGGGGCAAACCCAAACTCGATAGAAAACAAAGGATGACTCGAGGACCAAACCCATCCAAAGCCATTGAAATCGAATAACTCCTGTATTATAAGCAAGATACCTCGATGTCAGAGAAAAAGTCATACATCTTGTTTAGAATCAAATAGTTAGGATGATCGTAAGACGCTGGTTAGCTTTCCATTGGTGAATTGGAAGAAGAAGAAGAAGAGCGGTGCTTCAAGCTGGTACCGCGGGCGCTGTTCGACGCATCATAAGCAACGTCAAAAAGGCTGGCCATGTGGCCGACTGAAAACACAAGATGACAAAAACTGTCCACCAGTGCGAAACGGCCCAATCGGCGAGTCAGGAAGGCTCCCGGCTACCTACGGCAGCAGGCGAAAACGGAATGGCGCAAAAGATGTTAAAAATGACAAAACGAACCGGAGAAGTTATTGAAAATAAAGGATCGTCTCCGGTTTGTTTTGCGAAAGGAAGGGGAAACGCCATGAAACCGGAAGAGCCGATGCCTTTTTCACTCAAAAAAGTGGCCTGCCAGGTCATTAACCTTAAAGTCGTCTTTCATAACCCGATCAAGCAGGCGTCGCTCGCGGGCTCGAACCGATTCAGCCGCCTTCAGAAGATCATTCAGCGCCAGCTTTGGAATGGAGGTCAAGCCGTTTTCATCGCCATGAAGCACCTCTCCGGGCAAAATTGGCAACCCCATAATCTGGACAGGAATGTTTACGCGGACGATTCTGAAGTTTGCATGGCTAGCTACAGTTCCGCGGGCAAAGCACTGGAAGTTCAGCTTGCGAAGGTCGGCGACATCCCTCACCGTACCATCTGTGACCAGTCCCACTGCCCCGGCCCGCTGAAAAATTGTCGCCATGACTTCACCACAGTGTGCGCAGTATTCCGGCCGGGGACCAATTTCCTGGAAGACGACGATTGCGGGTTTAGGGGTTTTAGCAACAGCCCGGAACAGCTCGACAAATTCGGCCTCGCGCTTTTCGTTGGACTGCGTGATCGTTTCGACATGCGCCGTAACGGCTATGCCACACCGCCGTCCCAACTCAGGAAACTGGCAGCGAATCTGCGAGGGAGTGAAACCTTCGTGCTGGGGACGGAGTTTTAGAATCTCGATGGCATTCGAGATCGTTGGAGTGTCTATCTTCAGAAGCTCATCCAAAAGCGGGCTAGAAAGCTCATGGGTCATTTCATTTCTCCTCGACGATGCGTCATATCTCAATCTCAGGGCAGCTTGTTGCATCCGTTGGGCGTCGCTCCGAAGGCGAAATAGGCCGGACCGGGCTTGGTCGCCTTACCGCCGCTCTGGGCCTCTCGTCAAAGGCTTGACGAGCATTGAAAGCCGGGCAGCCGGAGCCAGCAAGTCTGGCGACGCCGCCCTGGTCTAAGCGGGCTTTGAAGACCTCCTGCCCTGCGGCAGGGCATGGAGATATCTCCCATCAATGAAAAACCAAAACGGCTCTCTCTGCAACAGAATTCGCCCGATGAAGCGCAACACCGGGACTAATGCAAAATTTGGGATCGTTGCCCTTGGGGTGTTTCAGACGCGGTTGGCAATTCCAAGCAAGGCTGAGGCCAAAATCAAAATGCACATAGCGGCTCCCATCCATTTCCTGGCTCCGGAACTGGTCCCTTTCCATTCTCCGGTCGCAAACCCCGTGGCCGTGGAAGCAATGATCAGCACGGCCATAAAGAGCGGCCAACCGATGACTGCTCCGAGGTCCCCCATGGCAGCGGCTCCCCGCCCATAGAAGAGCAGGCCGATGAACCAGACGGCGGCCATGCCTAATCCCACGAACCAGCCGGGCCAAGACCGAGCAATTGAAAAAGCGCTCCAGGTCTGGTTATGCGTAAGCAGATATCCGGTGTAAACGAGGTTGGGAATAAAGCCACCGGCCAGCGTGATCAACCAAACCACATTCAATCCGCTGGAGGGCGAAGCTCCCAGATGGATTGCAGCATTGGAGATCGGCTGGCTGAAGGCGAAGGCGAAATTCATCATGGCCGAGAAGATGCCGCTGAAAATGCAGATCGTCAACCCGGAAGAGAAGGCGCCTTGTTGTGCCGGCTTCTGCGACCCGGCTTGATCCCGCTCCCGCCTTTTCCCGGCCCAGCCGGCCACTGTAACCCCGATCAACAGAGTGGCGACGGCAAGAATCACCATCAGCCCCTTCTTCTCAAAGGCAACCTGGGGCGTATTGATGATCATGGGGACAAAAGTGCCCACGGCGGCGTCAATCCCGATGAGCACGGAAACGCCCAGGGCCATCCCCATCCGAGCAACGCCCAGCCCGGAGAGCACCGATCCAACGCCCCAGCCGACGCCATAGAGCAGCACATGGCCAATTGCGGAACCGGGCGCCGCCGCCAAAATCTGCGCTAGACGCGGAACGGTGATTAACGCCAATGCCAGCGGCATCGCTACCAGAGCAAACACAGCGTAAACCAGCCAGATGTTTTCCCACTTCCATAGCTCGGCGAGCTTGAGGCCGGCAAAATAAATGCCAGTCGCAATACCCGCCAAAACCACCAACAGAAATCCAAGCTGTGCGCCCATGTGAGGTATCTCCCTAGAGAGGATTGTTATCGAACTCCCTTTGAAGGTTTGTCAAACGTTACATGAAGCCATTCGACTCAAGACTGCGTACGAGGGGTGAGAGAAGAGGCGTCCGGGCTCTTCGTCCCTCGAAAGTTCCCACGAACTACCATTCGACAATAGCCTTGCGAAACTCATCCTGCCCGCTTAGCCACTGTGGGAGCTGATCTGCCACGCGCGTATACGGAACACGGTGTGTAATCCACCGACGCACGTCAATCACTCCGTTCTCGATCAATCTCAGGATGCGATGGAACTCAAGGGCGGTGGAGTTCCGGCTGCTATAGAGGGTTATTTCGTGGCTATGAAAAAAAGGATCGTCGAAGGTGATCTGTCCTGTGATAAGGCCCACGTAAATCAATTTCCCTCCGTGCGCCACGTAATGAAATGCTTTGGACATGGATTGGAGATTCCCCGTGCAATCGAAGACCACGGTAGGCAAATCGCCCTGGTGGAGGTCCCGAAGGCGCTCTTCCGGCTCGCTGCTTGCGTCCAGGCAATGCGTTGCGCCAATCATCTTCCGGCAATAGGCCAGTCTCTTCTCATTGACATCCATCACAGAGTATTCCAAGCCTCCCAACCTTAGGAATTCCATGACGGCCAGCCCAATAGGCCCAGCCCCGGCTACCAATACCGTATCATCGGCCTGCAGCTCCGCACGCTCCACGGCGTGCATGCCGATTCCCAGCATCTCCGTCAACGCCAATTGGTCGAATGACAATTCTTCCGAGGAATGCAACTTTTGAATGGGAACCGAGAGCAGTTCCCTCATGCCTCCATCCAAATGAACTCCCAGAACTTGCAATTCGGTGCAGCAATTGGGTTTGCCGCGGCGGCAGGCGATGCAATGTCCACAGTTCAGGTAAGGCTCCAGCGCGCACCGGTCGCTGACCTTCAATCCTTTTTCGTTCTCGCCAACCTCCACCACTTCCACCCCCAACTCATGGCCCAGAATTCGGGGGTAAGTGAAGAACGGCTGGTCGCCGCGAAATGCGTGGAGATCCGTCCCGCAAATGCCCACACTGTGAACCTTCACCACGGCCTCGTTTTGTTTTCGGCCAGCCACGCCAGCCACTTCCCGCACTTCAAGCCGCCCGGGTCTTTCCAACACGACAGCCTTCATGTGACCCTCCCGAACTCAACCCGTGATAGAACTCGATGTGGTTACCGTTTGATCTGCCGCAAGGCCCAAATCCGCAGCGGCAACACGATTTCCCTCCGGAAACCGTTGCCCCATTGGTCCGATTTCAGACTTGATTTCGCGGAAGGTAATCCCGGCCCAGGGTTGCGTCCCTCTGTTCTCGATCTTAGGGCGCAGTTCTAACCCTTCAGGGCGCGGTTGGAGTCAAGACGATCCTTTCCGCATGGGTCGATTCCTGCCGGAGCCAGACTACAAGATCAGACCCTTCCAATCGGTCCTCGTGGCCCCACTGGAAGTCCGCACCCCTGGTGACGGACTGTCCGTTGATCTTCAAGGCAACTCCCCGATCACCCCAATCCTTGACGACGAAAGCCGGGTTAAAGACGGGTGAACTGTCACTGGCTTCCAATTCAAGGCTCGCACCGGAACGGTTCCCCGCATTCCTGCGCGCAAGTACGAAAGCCCGTTGTCGCGTGCTATAACCTGCGGCAATAAAACCCGTTCCCAGCATCCGCAACGGCGGCGGACTCAACCAAGATCGTGCCATGACGATGAGATCGCTCATCGGAAGTTTGGTCAATCCAAAAAGGAATAACATGCGTTGGGTGGGGCCGGGACCTTTGACCGCAGTGCGGAATGGATCCGGAGACATAATGGCCGCGCTTGCGAATTGGTCTGGAAATAAAGCGAAGCGGCCGTCGGAAGGAATCTGATTGACCGGCCAGTGATTCCACGTCGGGAAAGGAGAGTAGAGAGACCGCAACTCGGGCGCCCATCCGTACGGTCCAACAACTGTACCAGGGTTATAAATGTAAAAAGGCTTATAAGCCGATTTCAGATTGATCAGAGCCACATTCGCATTGGCAGGTTGAGGAAAGGGGAATGGTGGCAAGCCATTGCTCCAGGAATAGGTGTGGCGCTCACCGGCCATATTCGCCACGCTGACAGCGTCGAGAAAGATAAAGTCTTCGGCCTTGGTCCCAGGCGGCAGTAAGAGCGTGGGCTCAGTAAAACTGTAGTGTGGGGCAGTCCCATGCACCGTTCCATATCGTACGGACACTCCATCCGGGTAGATGTAAAAATATTCATCCGCCCAGTCGCCCCAGCCACTCAAAGGGTCAACATGCGAAAAATTACCTAAAACGTCTACTAAGCCGTATCTCCAATGGAGTACAACTCTTGCCTTGCTGCTTTCCAAAATGTTGATGGACTGGTGCACACAATGCTTGTCATTCATGTGCTCGGCGGTGCCATTTTTGGTGCTGCTTTCAAAGCTCTGATCTCCGATCCACGTCCCGTTTTCAGTAACCAGATTTTCTTCAAAGTTTGTGCCTCGCCAAAAGGCGTAATGAAATGGCAATCCTTTGAAGCGAACTACCACATCGGAGTCAGGACCGCTGCGCCATAATGCGTCCCATTCCGGATACAACTTGAGTTTGCAATAAACGGCTGCGAATTGATCCGGACCCGCAGGGATCACCGGCCAATGGCGAGCGGTGAGAGGCGGCGCAGGAAGAGACACAGAAGCGGACGCCTGCCGTATTTCTCCAAACGTCAAAGTGCGGTCATAGATTCTGAGGTCATCGATGATCCCATCAAAAGAATACGAGGCGGGAAAGCTCGCGTAAGGGCGAACTAAGCTTGTGGGAGGTAAATTCCTGAAGTTTCTCCCGATCAAGAGGCCAGTATCCTTGGTTGGGGTCATCCTACCCCTCACGGGAAGCTGGCCGGCGAGTTTTCCATCCACAAAGAGCTTGATTCCCGCTTCGGCATCATAAGTGCCGGCAACGTGTACCCACTTTATCAGAGGCAGCCGAAGCGAAGAAACGATCTCCTCCCAATTTCCCCAAACCTCAAGCCCCAGGCCAAGCCGGCCTTCGGAATCGATCCCAAAGTAATACCCGGAGTTTTGCTTATCCTCCTGGTCAACGATCGCAACCCAATTCCACGGGTACGATTGGATTGCAATCCACGCTTCAATCGTGAAATTTCCACTCAGATGCGGAACGTCTTTGGGTTGCCGGGTTACCGCCGTGGTGAAACCATCGAACTTCAGCGCCGTCCTCGATACACCGCGCACCCACTGAAAGTTGTTCAGGATCCGATCCTGGTTCCCACTGGCACTGTCCGCCAGGATTCGCCCGGACCCTTCATCGAACTTCCACCAGGCGACCAACCCTTTATTTTGCGCAAAGGCAGCCTGCGAGATCATCATCAAGACAACCATCCGGCCAACGCTGCAATGCCAGCGATCCCATCGATTCATGTTCCCTACGCCTTTTCGCGATAAATAGCGCCGGACGATACTGTGACGATTGGGGCCTTTAATGGTTTCGAGAGCCAGCCAGTGTGATTCGAACCGGATTCGTGGACTCTCTCCGCAACCAGACGACAAGGTCAGTGCTCCTGAGTCCCTGGACAAAACCGTGACGGCAGTCTCCGCTCCAAGCAACAGACTTGCCATTAATCCGCAGATCGACGTCCGTCCCTTGCCAGTTTTCCACAACGATGGCTGGATCAAAGACCGGTGAACTGCTGTTGGCCTGGAGAGTGATATTTAATTTTGAGGACGGTCCACCGCCTTGATGTTCGATGACGAACGCCCGCTGGGTTGGATCATACCCTTTGCTCACATAACCAAGCCCTGAAATTTCCATCTCGGGGGGCGACAGCCAGGACTTGGCAAGTGGGAGCAATTCAGCTCCAGGGTCTGGAGTGAGTCCATCCATCAGAATCTTTGTTTCCCGATGCTGGGTCTTTGAATAATCATCCCAATAGACGTGCGAAAGGGAGGAGTGCGAGGCCCGGTCATCCGCCAGGCAGGGCCTTCCACTAGACGCGATCTGGGCCACCGGCCAATGGTTCCAACATTCAAAGCTGAAGTAAGTCTTTTCTCCGTTGTAAATATTGAACCAACTGTGGGCTGGAGAAACTATTTGAAACGGCTTCCAGGTGGATTTGAGATTAATGATCTGGATGTTGGGATGCTCAGGCTTGTCGGGCTTTTTGGGACCGAGAGGTTTCGAGAATATCCACGGCGGCTTGGGGCGCCAAGAATAGGTCGCGGTTTGGCCTTGCATGTTTTCCAGAGTCAGGGCATCCCAATTAATGTTGTCTTCGGGCCGCGTACCTGGCTGGTTGATGACGATTGTTTCTTGCCACTCGTGCGCCTTATCCACCCTTGTGCTCCACAAAACCTGCTTGCGGATGGCAACGCCGTCCGGATAAACCGTCCAGTACTCATCCGCCCAGTCAAACCAGCCTGTTGCCGGATCGGTCCATGCTCCCTCATCGTGTTCCACCTCAGACAGGGCATATCGCCAATGCACCACGGCTCTTGCCGGATTGCTTTCCATGATGCTGACGTGCGAATAATGCTCCTGCTTGTCAGACATCGGCTCGCAGTCGCCGCCGCCGGGACAACCGGCTCCCCATGTCTCCAG
The DNA here is from genome assembly GCA_937900045.1 of uncultured Acidobacteriota bacterium. Taxonomy (GTDB): domain Bacteria; phylum Acidobacteriota; class Terriglobia; order UBA7540; family UBA7540; genus CALCEB01. Next base: position 3,534 of record CALCEB010000061.1, on the reverse strand, counting down.
GAACTCATCGGTATACCACTTGCCGTTCTCGGTGACCCATGCGGGAACGTAATTGGTCCCTTGCCAGAACACCAGCCGGATCGGCGACTGATCAAACCTCACCACAACATCCGAGTCTGGACCGATCCGCCGCAAGCGGTCCCAAGTATCCTGATATTTCAGAGTGGAATAGTAGGCTCCGAACTTCCCTGCCCCCGGCGGCCCCGACGGCAGTTTTGGCCACGGCAGGACGTCCCCTTCGGGCGGGTTGACGGATGCATAATTCTGTTCCACTTCCTCGGCGCTCAGAGCGCGGTCATAAATCGCCAAATCATCCAGTATCCCGTCCAATGAGTACCACACCGGTTGTTTGGGATGAATGGCATTTGCAGGAACGGGCATGAGGGGCTGGCGAATTCGCCCAATCAGCAAATCAACTTTATTGCCTGCCGTTGTGATGGACCCACGGACGGGTAACCGGCCGGCCTCTTTGCCATCGATATAGAGCGCGAGGCCCTGCTCCTGATCATACGTCCCCGCAATATGCACCCACCTTTTCAGAGGAAGTTTTTGGCTCGATGTTAACGCTTCCCACGCTCCGCCTGCCGCCACCTGCAGGCCAACGTGCCCATAGGCATCGATCCCGAAAAAATACCCCGCCTGCCCGGAAACTTCATCGTCCACCACCGGCGCCCAGTTCCACGGATAGGTATTCAGCGCCACCCAAGCATTCACCGTCAACCCCGCAGTAGGATTCGGGGCGTCGGCTGCCTTGCAAATGACTCCTGTGGTGTAACCGTCAAAGCGCAGACCACTCCCAGAAACTCCGGGCACATACTTGTAAAACCCTTCAACGGCGTCGTTCTTTCCAGTGATGCCCTCCCGGGTTAGCGGTTCCGCCTGCGGTTCAAACGACCATCTGGCTACCGGGGGTTTAGTTTGGGCAAGGGAAACAGCCGGGAACATGGCCCAGTTCATGGCCACGCACAGTCCAACTAATACCAACCTGCGCTTATGATGCCTCATAACTCCTGCTACTCCTCATAAGTTATTTGCAGAATGCTTGATTGCCGTGCCGTAAGGTTCGAGGTTTCCTCTGCCGCGCTAACTTCTGGCAACACGCTTTATCCCTGGCTAACACTAGATTACGATAGCGCCCGATGCAATGGTTCAGCCAATCAGGAACGCTATCTTAAGTGGTTGGCTAGCTATTGTCAAGCCCTCATCACTAGAGCCGGGGGCCACCTGGTAGGTTGGGCAGCAAGACCGGTGGTTTTTGCGGCACGATCACAGGAAGGCTCCGTTTTGCTGCCAAAAGACTGAATGGTAACGCCCTGGTTGATGATGCTCTCATCAAAAACCTGGATCACTGCCCACCGGTCTCTATTCTTTGGTGGATTTCGCAAAACAATTGGCTATGGCTGGTATAGAAAAACTCTTGACATTGTTCCAAGTGTTATGAATAATCAGCGGCGCTTCAATCAAATGGTTGAACCAACTCATGTCACCGAGAAGGAGGGTCGCAATATGTCTAGAAGCAACAGCAGCCTCATAATGATCTTCCGCCCGGCGCTCGTCGCAGCAATAATAGCATTGGTGGTTGGACTCATTTCCTCCCCTAGGCTGTCGACGGCCCAAATTTCCAACGCCTCCGCTTCCCTAAACGGAACTGTTACCGACACAACGGGCGCAGTCGTTCCTAAAGCGGCTGTGACCCTGACCAATGTGCTGACGGGCATCAGTCAAACGTTGCCAACCAACGATGCTGGGCGTTATGTCTTTTTGGACATCCCTCCGGGAAGCTACAGCCTGCGGGTGAGTAAAGAAGGATTTGCTACGACGAGACAAAGTCAATTCGCGCTAGTAGTGAATCAGACAGCGACCTTCGACTTTGTGCTTTCCATTGGTTCAACCACGCAGACGGTCAATGTAGAGAGTGCTGGAGTTCACGTTGAGAATTCTACCGCAGAATTAGGGAGTGTCATTCAGTCTCAGGAGGTCAACGATCTGCCGCTCAACGGCAGAAATTTTACCGAACTACTTACTTTATCACCGGGCGTTAGCCCCATTAGTTCGGATCAGAATAGCAGCGGTTGGCCGGCGCAGCCGATCGGTTCTTTTACGTTTCCTTCAGTAAATGGTCAGACCAATCGAAGCAACATGTTTCTGCTCGATGGAATCAATAATAACGCCTCCTTTACGAGCACTTACGCGGTGCAGCCGATTCTTGATGATGTTCAAGAATTCAAAGTTCAATCACACAACGATGAGGCCCAATTTGGCGGAGTATTGGGAGGAATTATCAATGTTGTGACCAAGGCCGGGACGAACCAATTTCATGGAGACGCCTGGGAATTTTTGAGGAATGATGCCCTTGACACGAGAAACTTTTTCTTTGCGAGCCGGGTGCCACTCAAGCAGAACCAATTTGGCGGAACCATAGGCGGGCCGGTTATCTTGCCTGGCCACAATGGGCGCGACAAGACGTTTTTCTTTGCATCATACGAGGGTTTTCGGAACCATACCGCCGCGCAGCGCCTTTACGTTGTCCCGACACCTGCAGAACTCAATGGGGACCTTAGCACTGTCGGATCACCAATTTATAACCCCTTCAGCACGCGGCCCGATCCCAGCAACCCCGGGCAGTTTATCCGCGATCCTTTCCCAAATAATCAGATTCCCGCGCAATTCCTTAACCAGGGGATGGTGCATTATGCAAAGACACTTTTCCCGGCTCCTGTGAATACAGGGTTTGCAGGATTTAATGGGATCGACAATACTCCCTCGATTATCCGCCAAGACGAGGCCTCATTACGATTTGACGGGAATCTCGGGGGGAGAGACCGTCTCTACGTGCGTTATACAGGTGTGAGCCAGCCGAGTTCTGGTTCCGGGGGATTCGCCGGTTTGTCGAGCAATGTTTATTTTCACAGCTACAACTTGGCAGCTAATTGGACTCACACGTTCGGCGGAAGTGCAGTGTTACAAGTGACATTTGGAAGGAACTCGATGCAGTATAACGCACTGAACAGGTTCAAGAGCGTTAGTGCGGCGCAGCTAGACCAGCAGGTTGGATTTAATTCAGATTTTGTCAGCAATTTCATCTTCCCTGGCCTGACGTTGATTCCCCAGATGTCGATTCCGGGCTACCTAGGCGGAGGGGAATTCATTAATGACCTCCATGCCTCGGATGTGTACGAATATAAGGCGGATTTCTCTAAAGTTCACGGAAGACATACTCTACAGATGGGGGCAGACCTAGCAACCAACCGTTTCCAAAACCCCGTGGTTTGTCTTTGCTCAACGACATTTTGTTCCTTTCAAACGTCAAACCTGGAAACATCGGTCGGGGGAAATGCGTTAGCTTCCTTCCTGCTGGGCCTTCCTTCCAGTTCTTTTAGAGGGAATGAAAACATCGTCGATAGTGCTGGTTGGGTCGACGGCTTTTACTTTCAGGATCAATGGCATCCCGCCAGCAGACTAACTCTGAACCTTGGATTGCGCTATGACCTGAATCCGGCGCATTCTCAGAGGCGGGACGGCGTCTCGGTCGCG